>NZ_CP116477.1:3600000-3900000 GCF_028335745.1 Pectobacterium sp. A5351 | reverse complement strand
GCCGTCGGGGACGCTGGTGACACTTTATGAGCGTCCAGGCCGATTTGCTCTAGGGGTAAATTAGCCAGTGCGCTGTGTTTATGGTAGGACAAGCTGGCCGCTACAATATTGCTGGGTGTAATTGCTTTTACCAACTCTTTGTTATTACGCATGAACGAGGCGTAATCTTTATAAAAGAATGCCGCGACTGATAAAATGGCGAATAACGAAATAATAACGCTAAGAAAGCGTATGCCAATATAGAGCGTTGTCGGCTTGGCGGGTTTTATTTTTATCCAGATGGCGAGTGCGGCAGGAATGACGCCAATAAAGAATACCCAGGCGACAAGCTGTGGCGTAAGCAGTGAAAAAGATTCGCTGGCCGTTGTCTCTAGAATATTCTGGATCATGGTGCGGTCAATGATGATGCCGTAGTTCAGCATGAAGTACTGCGCGGCGGCACCGCTCAGCAGGAAGAAAACAATGACGGCCTTACGTAGGTAAGGCGCTGCCAGAAGGGTGAAAATAATATTCAGCACCGCGAAAATCACAACGGGCATGCTGAGAAAGAAAGGAATATTGATCCAGTCTGTCATGTCCAGCAGTTGCAACGTCTGACGGTAGTAGGCGATGTTCTGGACCAGAGTAATAAAGGCAGAAAAGATCAGCACGAACGTGATGCTGCTTAGGTGTGGTCTGCCCATCGGTATTGGTTTTTTCATACACGTCTCTCGTGATTTCCATGATGGAGAGGAAAGAAGACGCAGACTCTAGCGGGATTAAATTAATACAACCTTAAGAGGGTACCCGTTAAATTCAGGGACGCGAGAGTGGACATTTGCTAGACTATGTCCCCTGTCAATACAAAATAAATAGATGACGTTGAGGGTGGTGTCTGCCATGTCTAATTCGCTTGTATCTGGCGAATCTTATGAGCTTGATTTGCTGGATGAACGTCCTTTCAGCCAGACGGACTATGAGATCCTGAAATCGTATGAAGCGGTGGTTGATGGCTTGGCCATGTTGATTGGCGAGCACTGTGAGATTGTGTTGCACTCGCTTGAGGATCTTAAATGTTCCGCCGTGCGTATTGCGAATGGAGAACATACCGGCAGGAAGATTGGCTCGCCGATTACGGATCTTGCATTGCGTATGCTGCATGACATGGCAGGTGAAGATAGCAGCGTATCGAAGGCCTATTTTACCCGTGCCAAAAGCGGTGTGTTGATGAAGTCAGTCACGATTGCGATCCGTAATCGCGATCAGCGCGTGATTGGGCTGCTGTGCATCAACATGAATTTGGATGTGCCTTTCTCCCAGATTGTGCAGACCTTTATCCCCCCTGAAACGCATGATGCTGCATCTTCTGTTAACTTTGCGTCATCGGTTGACGACCTCGTGGCACAAACGCTGGAATTTTCGATCGAAGAAGTTAATGCGGATCGCAACGTCTCTAATAATGCGAAGAATCGCCAAATCGTACTGAGCCTGTATGAGAAAGGCATTTTTGATATTAAAGACGCCATCAACCAGGTCGCCGAACGCCTCAATATCTCTAAACACACGGTCTATCTTTATATTCGTCAATTCAAAAGCGGCGACTTCAGCGGGCACGAACGTTAATGCTGAGTTACTGTTTGCTGGTGACTGGCCCTGCTTATGGCACACAGCAGGCAAGCAGCGCGTTGCAGTTTGCACAGGCGCTGTTGGCTGAAGGGCACAGGTTAAAAAGTGTGTTCTTCTATCGGGAAGGCGTGTTGAATGCCAACCAGCTGACGTCACCCGCTAATGATGAATTTGATCTGGTACGCGCCTGGCAGCAGTTGGGTGAAACGCATCAAGTGGCGCTGAATGTCTGCGTTGCTGCGGCACTACGCCGGGGTGTGACCGATACTCAGCAAGCTGCTCAGCTCAACCTTGCGGGAGCGAATCTGCAATCCGGCTTTGTTCTGAGCGGGCTGGGTGAACTGGCGCAATCGGTGCTGACCTGCGATCGGGTTATTCAGTTTTAAGGTAGCGTTATGAAGCGAGTCGCATTTGTTTTTACGCATGCTCCACATGGGAGTGCTTCCGGGCGGGAAGGGCTGGATGCGCTATTGGCGATGTCAGCACTAACGGAAGAGATTGGCGTATTTTTTGTTGGTGATGGCGTACTGCAACTGCTGCCACATCAACAGCCGGAAAAGATTTTGATGCGTAATTACATCGCAACGTTTGGTGTGCTGCCATTGTACGATATCGAATGTTGCTATCTGTGTGAGACTTCTGTGCGTCAGCGCGGGCTGAGTATCGAGACAGACTGGGTTTTGGATGTCGAACTATTAGCGCCGCAAGCATGGCGCAGTAAGCTGGCCGATTATCATACCATTCTTTCATTCTAGCGACGGATCTCCCCTTTATGCTGCATACGCTCTCACGTTCTCCTTATCACGTTGACCTGGATGCATTTTTGCGCAGTGTGGGGCAGGGTGATGCGTTGGTCTTATTGCAAGACGGTGTTATCGCTGCTCTGGCTGGTGGCGATATTATTCAGCGTCTTCTGGATTCAGCGGTTCTTCTCTACGCGCTTCAGCCTGATACGGCGGCAAGAGGAATGACTGAACAAATTTCAAACAATGTGACACTCATTGACTATAATCAGTTTGTTCAACTGACAGTGGAGCACCCGCAGCAACTCGCGTGGTAACGCCGAATTTTTGTATATTTCTTGACTCCTTCCACTGCCAGCCCTAAAATTCTGCGTCCTCATACTTTGCCTTGCGCAAACATGAGGCGATTTATTACGTGTTTACGAAGCAAAACCCAGGAGCTTTTTGAATGGCAACGATTAACCAGCTGGTACGCAAACCACGCTCCCTGAAGGCTGCTAAAAGCAACGTTCCGGCGCTGGAAGCATGCCCGCAGAAACGTGGCGTATGTACTCGTGTATATACTACCACCCCTAAAAAACCGAACTCCGCACTGCGTAAAGTATGCCGTGTTCGTTTAACCAACGGTTTTGAAGTTACCTCCTATATCGGCGGTGAAGGTCATAACCTGCAGGAGCACTCCGTGATCCTGATCCGTGGCGGTCGTGTTAAAGACCTGCCAGGTGTGCGTTACCACACCGTTCGTGGCGCGCTGGACTGCTCAGGTGTTAAAGACCGTAAGCAATCCCGTTCCAAATACGGTGTGAAGAAGCCAAAGGCTTAATGGTTCTCCGTTAAGTAAGGCCAAACGTTTTAACTTAAATGTCAAACTAAACTCGTAGAGTTTTGGACAATCCTGAATTAACAACGGAGTATTTCCATGCCACGTCGTCGCGTCATTGGTCAACGTAAAATTCTGCCGGATCCTAAGTTCGGATCAGAACTGCTGGCCAAATTTGTAAACATCCTGATGGTAGATGGTAAAAAATCTACTGCAGAAGCAATCGTCTATACCGCGCTGGAGACCCTGGCTCAGCGTTCTGGTAAAGATCATCTGGAAGCTTTTGAAGTAGCTCTGGACAACGTTCGCCCGACTGTCGAAGTTAAGTCGCGCCGCGTTGGTGGTTCTACTTATCAGGTACCAGTAGAAGTCCGTCCGGTTCGTCGTAATGCGTTGGCAATGCGTTGGATCGTAGAAGCTGCTCGTAAACGCGGTGATAAATCTATGGCTCTGCGCCTGGCGAACGAACTTTCTGATGCAGCAGAAAACAAAGGTACTGCTGTTAAGAAACGTGAAGACGTTCACCGTATGGCCGAAGCTAACAAGGCGTTCGCTCACTACCGTTGGTAATCCCTTCGCTGTAGTCATGCTAACCAAGCGGGCGCTAAAAATAGCCAACCCGCTTGGGTTAACTAAATTGAACGCCCTAGTAAATAGAGGATACAAATGGCTCGTACAACACCCATCGCACGCTACCGTAATATCGGTATCAGTGCGCACATCGACGCCGGTAAAACCACTACTACCGAACGTATTCTGTTCTACACTGGTGTAAACCATAAAATCGGTGAAGTTCATGACGGCGCAGCTACCATGGACTGGATGGAGCAGGAGCAGGAGCGTGGTATTACTATCACCTCCGCAGCGACTACTGCATTCTGGTCTGGTATGGCTAAGCAGTATGAACCGCATCGTGTAAACATCATCGACACCCCGGGACACGTTGACTTCACTATCGAAGTAGAACGTTCCATGCGTGTACTTGATGGTGCGGTAATGGTTTACTGCGCAGTTGGTGGTGTTCAGCCACAGTCTGAAACCGTATGGCGTCAGGCAAACAAATATAAAGTTCCACGCATTGCGTTCGTTAACAAAATGGACCGCATGGGTGCTAACTTCCTGAAAGTTGTTGGTCAGATCAAAACCCGTCTGGGCGCGAACCCTGTTCCGTTGCAG
Source organism: Pectobacterium sp. A5351 (assembly GCF_028335745.1). NCBI lineage: Bacteria > Pseudomonadati > Pseudomonadota > Gammaproteobacteria > Enterobacterales > Pectobacteriaceae > Pectobacterium > Pectobacterium sp. A5351. The sequence continues at coordinate 3,895,656 of NZ_CP116477.1, read as the reverse complement.
TTGGCGATTGGTGCTGAAGAAGGTTTCACCGGTGTTGTTGACCTGGTGAAAATGAAAGCCATCAACTGGAACGACGCCGATCAGGGCGTGACCTTCGAATACGAAGATATCCCTGCTGATATGCAGGATCTGGCTGACGAATGGCACCAGAACCTGATCGAATCCGCAGCTGAAGCTTCTGAAGAGCTGATGGAAAAATACCTGGGTGGTGAAGAACTGACTGAAGAAGAGATCAAAAAAGCTCTGCGTCAGCGCGTTCTGAACAACGAAATCATCCTGGTAACCTGTGGTTCTGCGTTTAAGAACAAAGGTGTTCAGGCGATGCTGGATGCGGTAGTTGATTACCTGCCATCTCCAGTTGACGTACCTGCGATCAACGGTATTTTGGATGACGGTAAAGACACGCCGGCTGAGCGTCACGCAAGTGATGACGAGCCGTTTGCTGCGCTGGCGTTCAAAATCGCTACCGACCCATTTGTGGGTAACCTGACGTTCTTCCGCGTGTACTCTGGTGTTGTTAACTCCGGTGATACCGTACTGAACCCAGTTAAATCAGCTCGTGAACGTTTTGGTCGTATCGTTCAGATGCACGCTAACAAGCGTGAAGAGATCAAAGAAGTTCGCGCAGGCGATATCGCTGCTGCTATCGGTCTGAAAGATGTAACGACGGGTGACACACTGTGTGATCCAGACAACGTCATCATTCTGGAGCGTATGGAATTCCCTGAGCCGGTAATCTCCATCGCGGTAGAACCGAAAACCAAAGCTGACCAGGAAAAAATGGGTCTGGCATTGGGCCGTCTGGCTAAAGAAGACCCGTCTTTCCGCGTATGGACTGACGAAGAATCTAACCAGACTATCATCGCTGGTATGGGTGAATTGCACCTCGATATCATCGTTGACCGTATGAAGCGTGAATTCAACGTTGAAGCGAACGTGGGTAAACCACAGGTTGCTTATCGTGAAGCAATTCGTGCGAAAGTTACCGATATCGAAGGTAAACACGCCAAGCAGTCTGGTGGTCGTGGTCAGTATGGTCATGTTGTTATTGACATGTACCCACTGGAGCCGGGCTCAAACCCGAAAGGTTACGAGTTCATCAACGACATCAAAGGTGGTGTAATTCCTGGCGAATACATCCCTGCCGTTGATAAAGGCATTCAGGAACAGCTGAAAGCGGGTCCTCTGGCTGGTTACCCAGTGGTTGATCTCGGCGTGCGTCTGCACTTCGGTTCTTTCCATGACGTTGACTCCTCTGAATTGGCGTTTAAACTGGCTGCTTCTATCGCCTTTAAAGATGGCTTTAAGAAAGCAAAACCTGTTCTGCTTGAGCCGATCATGAAGGTTGAAGTTGAAACGCCGGAAGAGAACACTGGTGACGTCATCGGTGACCTTAGCCGTCGTCGTGGTATGCTGCGCGGCCAGGAATCCAACGTTACTGGCGTTGTGATTCATGCTGAAGTTCCGTTGTCTGAAATGTTCGGATACGCGACTCAACTGCGTTCTCTGACCAAAGGCCGTGCTTCTTACTCCATGGAGTTCCTGAAGTACGATGATGCGCCTAACAACGTTGCTCAGGCCGTAATTGAAGCCCGTGGTAAATAAGCCTCAGGGTTAAAACAAAATCCCGTGCTCTCTCCATAGGGGGAGAGCATTTGAGTAAGGAATATCGCCGTGTCTAAAGAAAAATTTGAACGTACAAAACCCCACGTTAACGTCGGTACTATCGGCCACGTTGACCATGGTAAAACGACTCTGACTGCTGCAATCACTACCGTTCTGGCTAAAACCTACGGTGGTAACGCACGTGCATTCGACCAGATCGATAACGCGCCAGAAGAAAAAGCGCGTGGTATCACCATCAACACGTCTCACGTTGAATACGATACCCCGTCTCGCCACTATGCGCACGTTGACTGCCCAGGACACGCCGACTATGTGAAAAACATGATCACCGGTGCTGCCCAGATGGACGGCGCGATCCTGGTTGTTGCTGCGACTGACGGCCCAATGCCTCAGACCCGTGAGCACATCCTGCTGGGTCGTCAGGTTGGCGTTCCTTTCATCATCGTGTTCCTGAACAAATGTGACATGGTTGATGACGAAGAGCTGCTGGAACTGGTTGAGATGGAAGTGCGTGAGCTGCTGTCTCAGTACGACTTCCCAGGCGACGACACCCCAGTGGTTCGTGGTTCTGCGCTGAAAGCGCTGGAAGGCGAAGCTGAGTGGGAAGCAAAAATCATCGAACTGGCAGAGCACCTGGATTCTTATATCCCAGAGCCAGAGCGTGCAATTGACAAGCCGTTCCTGCTGCCAATCGAAGACGTATTCTCCATCTCCGGTCGTGGTACCGTTGTTACCGGTCGTGTAGAGCGCGGTATCGTTAAAGTTGGTGAAGAAGTGGAAATCGTTGGTATCAAAGATACTGCGAAATCTACCTGTACCGGCGTAGAAATGTTCCGCAAACTGCTGGACGAAGGTCGTGCGGGTGAGAACGTTGGTGTTCTGCTGCGTGGTATCAAGCGTGAAGAAATCGAGCGTGGTCAGGTACTGGCTAAGCCGGGTTCAATCAAGCCACACACCAAGTTCGAATCAGAAGTGTATATCCTGAGCAAGGATGAAGGCGGCCGTCATACTCCGTTCTTCAAAGGCTACCGTCCTCAGTTCTACTTCCGTACGACTGACGTAACGGGCACCATCGAACTGCCAGAAGGCGTAGAGATGGTAATGCCGGGCGACAACATCAAAATGGTTGTTACCCTGATCCACCCAATCGCGATGGATGACGGTTTGCGTTTCGCAATCCGTGAAGGCGGCCGTACAGTAGGCGCGGGCGTTGTTGCTAAAGTTATCGCTTAATCGCTGATAAACTTAATACATGAAAAAGGCACTTCGGTGCCTTTTTTTATGGCGAAGACTTATAGCTGCCACTCATCGCATCGTCGTAAGCAATATTGAAAATTGCTTACGGCGATTTTTTATATCTGAACGATAAGATGTAAATTGAAATAAAAACAATTCTTATTTACAATGTGTCGATTGATTAAAAAATCGCTAGGAGCGGTTTCAAATACCGTTTGCAGTGTCCCGAAAGGTAGCGTGAAAGACACTCGCGATAACGATGAGTCATTTCGGTATGTATGTTTGTTTGTGCAACGCAATTTCTGACAAAACTATTCGTAATGCTGTTCGTCAGCACCAGCCTCAATCTATGCAGCAACTACGCAAACTCGTTCCTATTGGGACAGACTGCGGTAAGTGCATTCGTCAGGCGCGTGTCATTTTCGAGGAAGAACAAGCCAAAATTCCTGACATGTATGAAGTAGCATAAAATGTAGGGTCGTTTTTTTGACTCTCTGCTTACCGGTTCTACACTTTAAGAACTGGAGCGGAGGAGCATGTCATGAAAGGCGATAAAAAAGTCATTACACATCTGAATAAGTTATTGGGCAACGAGCTGGTAGCCATTAACCAATATTTTCTTCATGCCCGGATGTTTAAAAACTGGGGCTTAACCCGTCTTAACGATCACGAATATCATGAGTCTATCGACGAAATGAAACACGCTGATCGCTACATCGAACGAATCCTGTTTCTCGAAGGCATCCCGAATCTGCAGGACTTGGGTAAGTTAAATATTGGCGAAGATGTCGAAGAGATTTTACGTTCTGATCTTCAACTTGAGTTGGATGGCGCAAAGAATCTGCGTGAGGCGATTGCCTATGCCGATTCGGTACATGACTACGTCAGCAGGGATTTAATGATAGAAATTCTTGCCGATGAAGAAGGGCACATTGACTGGCTGGAAACTGAGTTGGATTTGATTTCACGTCTTGGTATACAAAACTATCTTCAAGCTCAGCTGAAAGCTGAGTAACATGGCATTATAAATTTGTTATGTGCTGCCCTATAGCCTAACTCTGGCCGGACTCAGACACATCGCTCCGGCCGCGTTTAAAATCATTTCATCCTGCTTATTGCTTCCTCAGCCAATTTGCGTATAATGCGCGAGCTTACCAAAACAAGGTAAGCCTGATTCAATCAGAATCAGGGGTTGATATTCATTTATTAACCAAAACAATACTCCCGATATGGGGGTTATGTGCTAACGATTACACTCCCCCATCAATCGAAATGGGTGTGAGGAGTAATTATTTACGTTTATAAATAATTGGAGCTCTGGTCTCATGCAGAACCAAAGAATCCGTATCCGCCTGAAAGCGTTTGATCATCGTTTGATTGATCAATCAACTGCGGAAATCGTCGAGACTGCTAAGCGCACTGGTGCGCAAGTACGTGGTCCGATCCCGCTGCCGACCCGCAAAGAGCGCTTTACCGTTCTGATTTCTCCGCACGTCAATAAAGATGCGCGCGATCAGTACGAGATTCGCACTCACAAGCGTCTGGTTGACATCGTTGAGCCAACCGAGAAAACCGTTGATGCTCTGATGCGTCTGGATCTGGCTGCTGGTGTAGACGTGCAGATCAGCCTGGGTTAATCAGGTCATTGAGCGATTGAGAGGTTGAAACAATGATTGGTTTAGTCGGTAAAAAAGTGGGTATGACCCGTATCTTCACTGAAGATGGCGTATCTATCCCTGTAACCGTTATCGAAATTGAAGCAAACCGCGTCACTCAGGTTAAAGACCTGGCTAACGACGGTTACCGCGCTGTGCAAGTAACTACTGGTGCTAAAAAAGCAAACCGTGTTACTAAGCCAGAAGCAGGTCACTTTGCTAAAGCTGGCGTAGAAGCTGGCCGTACTCTGCGTGAATTCCGTCTGTCTGAAGGCGAAGAGTTCACTGTAGGTCAGAGCATCAGTGTTGAAATTTTCGCGGACGTTAAAAAAGTAGACGTTACTGGTACATCTAAAGGTAAAGGTTTTGCTGGCACAGTTAAGCGCTGGAACTTCCGTACCCAGGATGCTACCCACGGTAACTCTTTGTCCCACCGCGTTCCGGGTTCTATCGGTCAGAACCAGACTCCGGGCAAAGTGTTCAAAGGCAAGAAAATGGCAGGCCAGCTGGGTAACGAACGTGTAACTGTTCAGAGCCTGGACGTAGTGCGTGTTGACGCTGAGCGCAACCTGCTGCTGGTTAAAGGTGCTGTACCGGGAGCTACCGGTAGCGACCTGATCGTTAAACCAGCTGTGAAGGCGTGAGGAGATAGCAATGGAATTAGTATTGAAAGACGCGCAAAGCGCGCTGACTGTTTCCGAAACTACCTTCGGTCGTGATTTCAACGAAGCGCTGGTACACCAGGTTGTTGTTGCTTATGCAGCAGGTGCCCGTCAAGGTACTCGCGCTCAGAAGACCCGTGCTGAAGTAACTGGTTCCGGTAAAAAACCTTGGCGTCAGAAAGGTACTGGCCGTGCGCGTTCTGGTTCTATTAAGAGCCCGATCTGGCGTTCCGGTGGTGTGACCTTCGCTGCTAAGCCTCAGGACCACAGTCAGAAAGTTAACAAAAAGATGTACCGCGGCGCGCTGAAAAGCATTCTGTCCGAACTGGTACGTCAAGATCGTCTGATCGTTGTCGAGAAGTTCTCTGTAGAAGCACCGAAAACTAAGTTGCTGGCTCAGAAACTGAAAGAAATGGCACTGGAAGACGTGCTGATCATTACCGGTGAACTGGATGAGAATCTGTTCCTGGCTGCGCGCAACCTGTACAAGGTTGACGTGCGTGATGCAGCTGCAATCGATCCAGTTAGCCTGATCGCCTTCGACAAAGTCGTTATGACTGCTGACGCAGTTAAGCAAGTTGAGGAGATGCTGGCATGATCCGTGAAGAACGTCTGCTGAAAGTACTGCGCGCGCCGCACGTATCTGAAAAAGCATCTACCGCGATGGAAAAAACTAACACCATCGTTCTCAAAGTTGCTAAAGACGCGACTAAAGCAGAGATCGTTGCTGCTGTCGAGAAACTGTTCGAAGTAGAAGTTAAAGACGTAAACACCCTGGTAGTTAAGGGTAAAGTTAAGCGTCACGGACAGCGTATTGGTCGTCGTAGCGACTGGAAAAAAGCTTACGTCACCCTGAAAGAAGGCCAGAATCTGGACTTCATCGGCGGCGCTGAGTAAGTCGGAGGAGAAAGACAATGGCAGTTGTTAAATGTAAACCGACATCTCCGGGTCGTCGCCACGTTGTTAAAGTGGTTAACCCTGAGCTGCACAAGGGCAAACCTTATGCCCCGTTGCTGGAAAAGAACAGCAAATCCGGTGGCCGTAACAACAATGGCCGCATCACTACCCGTCACATCGGTGGTGGTCATAAACAGCAATATCGTCTGATTGACTTTAAACGCAATAAAGATGGTATTCCTGCGGTTGTTGAGCGTCTGGAGTATGATCCGAACCGTTCCGCGAATATCGCGCTGGTTCTGTACAAAGACGGCGAACGCCGTTACATCCTGGCGCCGAAAGGCCTGAAAGCCGGCGACCAGATCCAATCTGGTGTTGATGCTGCGATTAAAGCGGGTAACACCCTGCCGATGCGTAACATTCCTGTCGGTTCAACGGTTCACAACGTAGAAATGAAACCAGGTAAAGGCGGCCAATTGGCTCGTTCTGCTGGTGCTTACGTTCAGATCGTTGCTCGTGACGGTTCTTACGTTACCCTGCGTCTGCGTTCTGGCGAAATGCGTAAAGTTGAATCCGACTGCCGCGCTACGCTGGGCGAAGTTGGCAACGCTGAGCATATGCTGCGCGTTCTGGGTAAAGCTGGTGCTGCACGCTGGCGTGGTGTTCGTCCTACCGTTCGCGGTACGGCAATGAACCCAGTCGACCACCCACACGGTGGTGGTGAAGGTCGTAACTTTGGTAAGCACCCGGTTAGTCCGTGGGGCGTTCAGACCAAAGGTAAGAAGACCCGCAGCAACAAGCGTACTGATAAATTTATCGTACGTCGCCGTACTAAATAATCTTAGAGGATAAACCATGCCACGTTCTCTCAAGAAAGGTCCATTTATTGACCTGCACTTGCTGAAGAAGGTAGAGAAAGCGGTGGAAAGCGGTGACAAGAAGCCTTTGCGCACTTGGTCCCGTCGTTCAACGATCTTTCCAAACATGATCGGTTTGACCATCGCTGTCCATAATGGTCGTCAGCACGTACCGGTGTTTGTTTCCGATGAAATGGTCGGTCACAAGCTGGGTGAATTCGCGCCGACTCGTACTTATCGCGGCCATGCGGCCGACAAAAAGGCCAAGAAGCGCTAAGGTAGGAGGAAGAGATGGAAACTATCGCTAAACATCGCCACGCTCGTTCTTCTGCTCAAAAGGTTCGCCTGGTGGCAGACCTGATTCGCGGTAAGAAAGTGTCGCAAGCTCTGGAAGTTCTGACCTACACCAACAAGAAAGCTGCTGGTCTGGTTAAAAAAGTGCTGGAGTCTGCTATTGCTAACGCAGAACACAACGATGGCGCTGACATTGATGATCTGAAAGTCGCGAAAATCTTCGTTGACGAAGGCCCAAGCATGAAGCGCATTATGCCGCGTGCTAAAGGTCGTGCGGATCGCATCCTGAAGCGTACCAGCCACATTACTGTGGTTGTGTCCGATCGCTGAGACTCTGGAGACTAGCAATGGGTCAGAAAGTACATCCTAATGGTATTCGCCTGGGTATTGTCAAACCTTGGAACTCTACCTGGTATGCGAATACCAAAGAATTCGCTGACAACCTGGACAGCGACTTTAAAGTTCGTAAATACCTGACGAAGGAACTGGAGAAGGCTTCCGTTTCTCGTATCGTTATCGAACGTCCTGCAAAAAGCATCCGTGTGACTATTCACACTGCTCGCCCAGGTATCGTGATCGGTAAAAAAGGTGAAGATGTTGAAAAACTGCGCAAAGTCGTAGCGGATATCGCTGGCGTACCTGCACAGATCAATATCGCAGAAGTTCGTAAGCCTGAACTGGACGCAAAACTGGTTGCTGACAGCATCACGTCTCAGCTGGAACGTCGTGTCATGTTCCGTCGTGCTATGAAGCGTGCGGTACAGAACGCCATGCGTCTGGGCGCTAAAGGTATTAAAGTTGAAGTAAGCGGCCGTCTTGGCGGCGCTGAAATCGCGCGTACCGAATGGTACCGTGAAGGTCGTGTTCCGTTGCACACACTGCGTGCGGATATCGACTACAACACCTCCGAAGCGCACACCACTTATGGTGTTATCGGTGTAAAAGTGTGGATCTTCAAAGGTGAGATCCTGGGTGGTATGGCTGCCGTTGAACAACCGGAAAAACCGGCTGCTCAACCTAAAAAGCAGCAGCGTAAAGGCCGCAAGTAAGGAGAGTCGCTGATGTTACAACCAAAGCGTACAAAATTCCGTAAGGTGCACAAGGGCCGCAACCGTGGTCTGGCGCAGGGTACGGATGTTAGCTTCGGCACTTTCGGTCTGAAAGCTGTTGGCCGCGGTCGCCTGACTGCTCGTCAAATCGAAGCTGCACGTCGTGCCATGACTCGTGCTGTTAAGCGTCAAGGTAAGATCTGGATCCGTGTATTCCCGGACAAACCAATCACCGAGAAACCGCTTGAAGTTCGTATGGGTAAAGGTAAAGGTAACGTGGAATATTGGGTTGCCTTGATTCAGCCAGGTAAAGTCCTGTACGAAATGGACGGTGTGCCGGAAGAGTTAGCCCGTGAGGCATTCCAACTGGCAGCAGCGAAACTGCCTATCAAAACCACCTTTGTAACTAAGACGGTGATGTAATGAAAGCAAATGAGCTGCGTGAAAAGAGCGTTGAAGAGCTGAACACTGAACTGCTCGGCTTACTGCGTGAGCAATTTAACCTGCGTATGCAGGCTGCCAGTGGTCAACTGCAACAGACTCACCTGGTAAAACAAGTGCGTCACAATATTGCACGTGTTAAGACTTTACTGACTGAGAAGGCGGGTGCGTAATGACCGATAAAATCCGTACTCTGCAAGGTCGTGTTGTAAGTGACAAAATGGAGAAATCCATGGTTGTTGCTATCGAACGTTTTGTGAAACACCCGCTTTACGGTAAATTCATCAAGCGTACGACTAAGCTGCACGTACATGACGAGAACAATGAATGTGGTATCGGTGACGTGGTTGAAATCCGCGAATGCCGCCCGCTGTCCAAAACTAAGTCTTGGACACTTGTTCGCGTTGTAGAGAAAGCGATTCTGTAATAAAGTAGCGCTCTTCTCTTATGATAAACGGCTCTGCAAAGGGCCGTTTATTTTTTCTACCCATACCAAGGAAGCGGTGTTATAATGCTGCGCCCTCAATTATGGGGTATTTAATGGCCCGAAAGGGTCCTAAAGTAGTAGTTGACATTAGCGGAGCACTAAAATGATCCAAGAACAGACTATGCTGAATGTGGCCGATAATTCCGGTGCACGTCGCGTAATGTGTATCAAGGTTCTAGGTGGCTCGCACCGTCGCTACGCAGGCGTCGGCGATATCATCAAAATTACCATCAAGGAAGCAATTCCTCGCGGTAAGGTGAAAAAAGGCGATGTTCTGAAGGCGGTAGTGGTGCGCACCAAGAAGGGTGTTCGTCGCCCGGACGGTTCTGTCATTCGCTTCGATGGCAATGCTTGCGTTATTTTAAACAATAACAGCGAACAGCCTATCGGTACGCGTATTTTTGGGCCGGTAACTCGTGAACTGCGTAATGAGAAGTTCATGAAAATTATCTCTCTGGCACCAGAAGTACTTTAAGGAGCGAATCATGGCAGCGAAAATCCGTCGTGATGACGAAGTTATCGTGCTAACCGGCAAAGATAAAGGTAAGCGCGGTAAAGTAAAAAATGTCCTGTCTGCTAGTAAGGTCATTGTTGAAGGTATTAACCTGGTTAAAAAACATCAGAAGCCGGTTCCGGCCCTGAATCAACCAGGCGGCATTGTTGAAAAAGAAGCTGCAATTCAAGTTTCTAACCTTGCAATCTTCAATGCGGCAACTGGTAAGGCTGACCGTGTAGGCTTTAGATTCGAAGACGGCAAAAAAGTCCGTTTCTTTAAATCTAATAGCGAAACTATCAAGTAATTTGGAGTAGTACGATGGCGAAACTGCATGATTACTACAAAGACGAAGTAGTTAAAAAACTCATGACTGAGTTTAACTACAATTCTGTCATGCAAGTCCCTCGGGTCGAGAAGATCACCCTGAATATGGGTGTTGGTGAAGCGATCGCTGACAAGAAACTGCTGGATAACGCAGCAGCTGATCTGGCAGCAATCTCCGGTCAAAAACCGTTGATCACCAAAGCACGCAAATCTGTTGCAGGCTTCAAAATCCGTCAGGGCTATCCGATCGGCTGTAAAGTGACTCTGCGTGGCGAGCGCATGTGGGAGTTCCTTGAGCGTCTGATTTCCATTGCTGTACCGCGTATTCGTGACTTCCGTGGCTTGTCTGCCAAGTCATTCGATGGCCGTGGTAACTACAGCATGGGTGTGCGTGAGCAGATCATCTTCCCGGAAATCGACTACGATAAAGTCGATCGCGTTCGTGGTTTGGACATTACCATCACCACTACTGCGAAATCCGATGATGAAGGCCGTGCGCTGTTGGCCGCCTTTAACTTCCCATTCCGCAAGTAAGGTAGGGTTACTAATGGCTAAGCAATCCATGAAAGCACGCGAAGTTGTTCGTGTGAAACTGGCTGAAAAATACCGCGCTAAACGCGAGGAATTGAAAGCTATCATCTCTGGTGTGAACTCATCCGACGAAGATCGTTGGGATGCAGTTCTTAAGCTGCAGACTCTGCCGCGTGATTCCAGCCCGTCTCGTCAGCGTAATCGCTGCCGCCAAACTGGTCGTCCGCACGCTTTCCTGCGGAAGTTCGGGTTGAGCCGTATCAAGGTCCGTGAAGCCGCTATGCGCGGTGAAATTCCGGGTCTGAAAAAGGCTAGCTGGTAATTGTCACCAATTGAATCACGGGAGTAAAGACAGATGAGCATGCAAGATCCGATCGCGGATATGCTGACCCGTATCCGTAACGGTCAAGCCGCGAACAAAGTTGCGGTCACCATGCCTTCCTCCAAGCTGAAAGTGGCAATTGCCAACGTGCTGAAGGAAGAAGGTTACATTGAAGATTTCAAAATCGAAGGCGACACCAAGCCAGTTCTGGAATTAGAACTTAAATATTTCCAGGGCAAGGCTGTGGTAGAAAGCATTCAGCGAGTAAGCCGTCCAGGTCTGCGCATCTATAAAAGAAAAGATGAGCTGCCAAAAGTTATGGCCGGTTTGGGTATCGCAGTTGTTTCTACCTCTAAAGGTGTTATGACTGATCGTGCAGCTCGCCAGGCTGGTCTTGGTGGCGAGATTATCTGCTACGTAGCTTAATCGGGAGGAAAAATGTCTCGTGTTGCAAAAGCACCCGTCGTCATTCCTGCCGGCGTAGAGGTAAAACTCAACGGTCAGGATATTTCGATTAAGGGTAAAAACGGCGAGCTGAGTCGTAAGATCCACGATGCTGTTGAAGTGAAACAAGCTGACAACGCTCTGACTTTCGCTCCGCGCGAAGGTTTCGTTGACGGATGGGCCCAAGCGGGCACCACTCGCGCTCTGTTGAACGCAATGGTTATCGGTGTTACCGAAGGCTTCACTAAGAAGCTGCAACTGGTTGGTGTTGGTTACCGTGCTGCTGTTAAAGGCAATGTGGTTAACCTGTCTCTTGGGTTCTCTCACCCAGTAGATCACGCACTGCCGGCAGGTATTACTGCAGAATGCCCAAGCCAAACTGAAATCGTACTGAAAGGTGCTGATAAGCAGGTTATTGGTCAGGTTGCTGCGGAATTACGCGCCTACCGTCGTCCTGAGCCTTACAAAGGCAAGGGTGTCCGTTACGCCGACGAAGTCGTGCGTACCAAAGAGGCTAAGAAGAAGTAAGGTAACACTATGGATAAGAAAGCAGCTCGTATCCGTCGTGCGACCCGCGCACGCCGCAAGCTCCAGGAACTGGGTGCGACGCGTCTGGTGGTACATCGTACTCCACGCCATATTTATGCGCAGGTCATTGCACCGAACGGTTCTGAAGTCCTGGTAGCCGCTTCTACTGTAGAAAAAGCTATCGCTGAACAACTGAAGTCTACCGGTAATAAAGACGCAGCAAGTGCAATAGGTAAAGCTATTGCAGAACGCGCGTTAGAAAAAGGCATCAAAGATGTCTCTTTCGACCGTTCCGGTTTCCAATATCATGGTCGAGTCCAAGCACTGGCAGATGCTGCCCGTGAAGCTGGCCTTCAGTTCTAAGGTAGAGGTGTAAGATGGCTCACATCGAGAAACAAGCTGGCGAACTGCAGGAAAAGCTGATCGCGGTAAATCGCGTATCTAAAACCGTTAAAGGTGGTCGTATTTTCAGCTTCACCGCACTGACTGTAGTGGGTGATGGCAACGGCCGCGTTGGTTTTGGTTACGGTAAAGCTCGCGAAGTTCCAGCAGCGATCCAGAAAGCGATGGAAAAAGCCCGTCGCAATATGATGAATGTCGCGCTGAACAACGGCACCCTGCAGCACCCAGTTAAAGGTGCTCACACGGGTTCTCGTGTGTTCATGCAGCCAGCTTCCGAAGGTACCGGTATTATCGCCGGTGGTGCAATGCGCGCCGTTTTGGAAGTTGCAGGGGTTCACAACGTATTGGCTAAAGCCTATGGTTCCACTAACCCAATTAACGTGGTTCGTGCAACGATTGATGGTTTGGCCAACATGAAGTCCCCGGAAATGGTCGCTGCCAAGCGTGGTAAATCCGTTGAAGAAATTCTGGGGTAATGACCGTGGCAAAGACTATTAAAATCACTCAAACCCGTAGTGCAATCGGTCGTCTGCCGAAACATAAGGCGACACTGCTTGGCCTGGGTCTGCGTCGTATTGGTCATACTGTTGAACGTGAGGATACTCCTGCAGTTCGTGGTATGGTCAACGCGGTTTCCTACATGGTTAAAGTGGAGGAGTAACAGATGCGTTTAAATACTCTGTCTCCGGCCGAAGGTGCTAAACACGCACCGAAGCGTTTAGGTCGTGGTATCGGTTCTGGCCTGGGCAAAACTGGCGGTCGTGGTCACAAAGGTCAGAAATCTCGTTCTGGCGGTGGCGTACGTCGTGGTTTTGAAGGTGGTCAGATGCCTTTATACCGTCGTCTGCCGAAATTCGGTTTTACTTCTCGTAAAGCGATGATCACATCAGAAGTTCGTCTGTCTGATCTTGCTAAAGTAGAAGGCGACGTAGTTGACCTGAATACGCTGAAAGCCGCTAATGTTATTGGCATTCAGATTGAATTCGCGAAAGTGATTCTGTCTGGTGAAGTTGCTCGTCCGGTAACGATTCGTGGTCTGCGTGTCACTAAAGGTGCTCGTGCTGCTATCGAAGCTGCTGGCGGTAAAATTGAGGAATAAGTAGCAGATGGCCAAACAACCAGGATTAGATTTTCAGAGTGCTAAAGGCGGAGTTGGTGAACTGAAGCGCAGACTTTTGTTTGTTATCGGTGCGCTAATTGTTTTCCGTATTGGCTCTTTTATTCCGATTCCTGGTATTGATGCCACTGTGCTTGCCAAATTGCTTGAACAGCAGCGAGGCACCATCATTGAAATGTTTAACATGTTCTCTGGTGGTGCTCTCAGCCGTGCTTCTATCTTTGCTCTGGGTATTATGCCGTATATTTCGGCGTCGATTATTATCCAGTTGCTGACGGTGGTTCATCCTGCGTTAGCTGAAATAAAGAAAGAAGGGGAAGCTGGCCGTCGTAAGATAAGCCAGTATACCCGCTACGGTACCTTGGTATTGGCTATATTCCAGTCGATCGGTATTGCTACTGGTCTGCCGAATATGCCTGGAATGCAAGACTTGGTGATAAATCCGGGTTTTGCTTTCTACTTTACCGCTGTTGTAAGCCTGGTTACTGGGACAATGTTCCTGATGTGGCTGGGAGAACAGATTACTGAGCGTGGTATCGGTAACGGTATCTCGATCATAATCTTCGCTGGTATTGTTGCGGGTCTACCGCCGGCCATTGGCCATACCATCGAGCAAGCTCGGCAAGGCGACCTGCACTTCCTCCTGTTGCTGTTGGTTGCAGTTTTAGTGTTTGCAGTAACCTTCTTCGTTGTTTTCATTGAGCGTGGTCAACGTCGTATCGTCGTTAATTATGCAAAACGTCAACAAGGTCGTCGTGTTTATGCAGCACAGAGTACGCATTTACCGCTGAAGGTGAATATGGCTGGGGTTATTCCCGCGATCTTTGCTTCCAGTATTATTCTGTTCCCTGCCACGATTGCATCTTGGTTTGGGGGCGGTACCGGTTGGAACTGGCTGACAACTATTTCGCTGTATTTGCAACCCGGACAACCGCTTTATGTGTTACTCTATGCGTCTGCAATCATCTTCTTCTGTTTCTTCTACACTGCGTTGGTTTTCAACCCGCGTGAAACAGCAGATAACCTGAAGAAGTCCGGTGCATTCGTGCCAGGAATTCGTCCGGGAGAGCAAACGGCGAAATATATCGATAAAGTGATGACTCGCCTGACTCTGATTGGTGCGATGTATATTACTTTTATCTGCCTGATCCCGGAGTTTATGCGTGACGCAATGAAAGTACCTTTCTATTTCGGGGGTACATCTTTATTGATCGTTGTTGTCGTCATCATGGACTTTATGGCTCAAGTGCAAACTCTGATGATGTCGAGTCAATATGAGTCTGCATTGAAGAAAGCAAACCTGAAAGGCTATAACCGTTAATTAGGTGAGCTTGAGAAGTTACGGAGAGTAAAAATGAAAGTTCGTGCTTCCGTCAAGAAATTATGTCGTAACTGTAAGATTGTTAAGCGTAACGGTGTCGTTCGTGTGATCTGCAGTGCCGAACCGAAGCATAAACAGCGTCAAGGCTGATTATCTCGCATATTTTTCTTGCAAAGTTGGATTGAGCTGGCTAGATTAGCCAGCCAATCTTTTGTATGTAACTGCAACATTATTTGAGTATCCTGAAAACGGGCTTTTCAGAATGGTGTTGCTGTATAAAATTGTAGGAGTGCATAGTGGCCCGTATAGCAGGCATTAACATTCCTGATCATAAACATACCGTTATTGCGTTAACGTCGATTTTCGGTATCGGTAAAACCCGTTCGCAGGCTATTTGTGCTGCAACAGGAATTGCCGAAGATGTTAAGATCAGTGAGCTGTCTGAAGAGCAAATCGATAAGCTGCGTGACGAAGTTGCCAAGTTTGTTGTAGAAGGTGATCTGCGTCGTGAAGTTACCCTGAGCATCAAGCGTCTTATGGACCTTGGTACTTATCGTGGTTTGCGTCATCGTCGTGGTCTGCCGGTTCGCGGTCAGCGTACCAAGACTAACGCCCGTACCCGTAAGGGTCCGCGCAAACCGATCAAGAAATAATCGGGGTGATTGAATAATGGCAAAGGCACCTATTCGTGCACGTAAGCGTGTAAGAAAGCAAGTCTCTGACGGTGTGGCTCATATCCATGCTTCTTTCAACAACACCATCGTAACCATTACTGATCGTCAGGGTAATGCGCTGGGTTGGGCAACTGCTGGTGGTTCCGGCTTCCGTGGTTCTCGTAAATCTACGCCGTTCGCTGCTCAGGTAGCTGCAGAACGTTGCGCAGAGGCCGTGAAAGAGTACGGTATTAAGAACCTGGAAGTTATGGTTAAAGGACCTGGTCCGGGCCGTGAGTCTACTATCCGCGCATTGAACGCGGCTGGTTTCCGCATCACTAATATTACTGATGTGACTCCGATCCCTCATAACGGTTGTCGTCCGCCGAAAAAGCGCCGCGTATAACGCCGCTTTTAGGATTGTTGGAGAAAGAAAATGGCAAGATATTTGGGTCCTAAGCTCAAGCTGAGCCGTCGTGAAGGCACCGACCTGTTCCTGAAGTCTGGTGTTCGTGCGATCGATTCCAAGTGTAAAATTGAACAAGCTCCTGGCCAGCACGGTGCGCGTAAACCGCGTTTGTCTGACTATGGTGTACAGTTGCGTGAAAAGCAAAAAGTTCGCCGTATCTACGGTGTTCTGGAGCGTCAGTTCCGTAACTATTATAAAGAAGCTGCACGTCTGAAAGGCAACACAGGTGCAAACCTGCTGCAACTGCTGGAAGGTCGTCTGGATAACGTTGTTTATCGTATGGGTTTTGGTGCCACTCGTGCCGAAGCACGTCAGATGGTTAGCCACAAAGCTATCATGGTAAACGGTCGCGTTGTTAGCATCGCTTCTTATCAGGTATCCCCGAATGACGTAGTCAGCATCCGTGAGAAAGCGAAAAAGCAATCTCGCGTGAAAGCCGCTCTGGAGCTGGCTGAACAGCGTGAAAAGCCAACTTGGCTGGAAGTTGATGCTGCCAAGATGGAAGGTGTGTTCAAGCGTATTCCTGAACGTACCGATCTGTCTGCGGACATTAATGAACACCTGATCGTCGAGCTTTACTCCAAGTAAAGCTTAGTACCAAAGAGAGGACACAATGCAGGGTTCTGTGACAGAGTTTCTAAAACCGCGCCTGGTTGATATCGAGCAAGTGAGTTCGACGCACGCCAAGGTGACCCTTGAGCCATTAGAGCGAGGCTTCGGCCATACTCTTGGCAACGCACTGCGCCGTATTCTGCTTTCATCCATGCCAGGTTGCGCGGTGACCGAGGTTGAGATTGATGGTGTACTGCATGAGTACAGCACCAAAGAAGGCGTACAGGAAGATATCCTGGAAATCCTGCTCAACCTGAAAGGGCTGGCGGTGAGAGTTCAAGGCAAAGATGAAGTTATTCTTACCCTGAATAAATCTGGCATTGGCCCTGTGACTGCAGCCGACATCATCCATGATGGTGATGTCGAAATCGTCAAGCCGCAGCACTTAATTTGCCATCTGACCGATGAGAACGCATCTATTAGTATGCGTATCAAAGTTCAACGTGGTCGTGGTTATGTGCCGGCATCTGCCCGTATTCATACGGAAGAAGATGAGCGCCCGATTGGTCGTCTGTTAGTTGATGCTTGCTACAGCCCTGTAGAGCGTATTGCCTACAATGTTGAAGCGGCTCGTGTAGAACAGCGTACTGACTTGGACAAGCTAGTCATCGAAATGGAAACCAATGGCACGATCGATCCTGAAGAGGCGATCCGCCGTGCGGCTACCATTCTGGCCGAACAACTTGAAGCTTTTGTTGACTTACGTGATGTTCGTCAGCCAGAAGTTAAAGAAGAGAAACCAGAATTCGATCCGATTCTGCTGCGCCCTGTTGACGATCTGGAATTGACTGTCCGCTCTGCTAACTGCCTTAAGGCAGAAGCTATCCACTACATCGGTGATCTGGTACAGCGTACCGAGGTTGAGCTGCTTAAAACGCCTAACCTGGGTAAAAAATCTCTTACTGAGATTAAAGACGTACTGGCTTCCCGTGGTCTGTCTCTGGGCATGCGCCTGGAAAACTGGCCACCGGCAAGCATTGCTGATGAGTAACCAGATCACAGGTTAAGGTTTTACTGAGAAGGATAAGGTCATGCGCCATCGTAAGAGTGGTCGTCAACTGAACCGTAACAGCAGCCATCGTCAGGCTATGTTCCGTAACATGGCTAGTTCTTTGGTTCGTCATGAAATCATCAAGACGACCCTGCCGAAAGCGAAAGAGCTGCGTCGCGTTGTTGAACCGCTGATTACTCTTGCCAAGACCGACAGCGTTGCTAATCGTCGTCTGGCATTCGCCCGTACTCGTGATAACGAGATCGTGGCAAAACTGTTTAATGAACTGGGCCCGCGTTTCGCGAGCCGTGCCGGTGGTTACACTCGTATTCTGAAGTGTGGCTTCCGTGCTGGTGACAATGCGCCGATGGCATACATCGAGCTCGTTGATCGCTCAGTCTCTCAGACAGAAGAAGTTGCTACTGCAGAGTAATCTGTAAGAGCATAAAAAAACCGGGGAAACCCGGTTTTTTTACATCTGAAATAAACTAAGCTCCATTAATGAAAACAGGTGAGAGATTGCCATGTGGTTGATTGATGAGTTAGTTGAAAAATGTATCCGCAAGGCTCAGGAAGACGGTGTTTTTGACAATCTTTCAGGTTCCGGCAGCCCTTTGATTCTTGATGATGATAGTGGCATACCACAGGAACTAAGAACCGCCTATCGGCTACTCAAGAATGCTGGCTATTTGCCTGTAGAACTTCAAGAAAGGAAAGACGCTTTACAACTAACCGACTTTCTTGAAACGATATCCCGTGATTCTCCTGAATACGAAAAAGCTTCTCGACGCTTGCGTATGTTGGAAATGAGCTTGCAGCAGAAAGGGATCAATACTGATTTTCTACATCAGGAATACAAAACACAGTTCAATGAAAAGTTCTAGCTGCCAGAAGAATTCTCCAGATTGCTATTCTCATCTTTCCATTTCGGCTATATACTCCGCCTGATTTATTGATACATATACAGCTTATTAACCCAACTTTCTTAGGAGTGATGATGACCACATATCGTCATAAGCGTGGGAAAATTCAGGACAACGCCATTGAGGCACTGTTACATGACCCACTGTTTCGCCAACGTATTGAAGTGAATGAAAAAGGTAAAGGAAGTTATCGTAGAAAAGAAAAACATGTGAAGAAAGGTAGTTGGGAGGCCAGTGGTAAGCAATCAAGTGATTATTTACCTCTGGCCTTTCTGCTTTTTGTGTAGCGAAAGTAAGAATTAATAAAAGCTCAGTTCTTATTGTTTAGGCTGTTGTTCTTTCAATAAGTCGCGAATTTCAGCTAACAGTTTCTCTTCAGCGCTAGGCTTCGGCGGTGCGGCAGGTACATCCTCCTGCTTGCGGCGTAGCTTGTTCATGAGTTTGATTGCCATAAAGATCGCGAAAGCGACGATGACAAAGTCGAAAATATTTTGAATGAAAGCGCCATAGTTCATGACAACGGCGGGAATTTCGCCTTGGGCATCACGAAGAATTAGGCTGAATTGTTTAAAATCGACCCCGCCAATCAAAAGCCCAAGTGGCGGCATAATAATATCTGATACCAGCGAAGAGACAATTTTGCCGAAAGCAGCACCAATAATGACACCCACCGCCAAATCGACAACATTGCCACGCATGGCAAACTCTCTGAATTCTTTGATGATGCTCATATCTGTTCTCCTTGCCAAAAATATAAATTAATTCTAACCAATAGCCGTATCTTTGCCAGATTATCGATTCGTGATAAATCTGTTCCTACATTACAAAAAGAAGGGACTTGGTTGAAATAGTCGTTCAACATCAGGTACAAATTTTTTGTCAGCTAAGAACATGATGACATGATCGCCTTGCTCGATTTTGCTATTTGCATTGGCAATGATGACGTCATCACCGCGAACAATTGCGCCGATAGTGGTACCAGGTGGAAGCTTAATATCTTCGATCATTCTTCCGACAACTTTCGATGTGCCTTCATCACCGTGGGCGATGGCCTCGATTGCTTCGGCCACACCACGGCGCAAGGAGGATACGCTAACGATATCTGCCTTACGGACGTGGCTGAGTAGCGCAGAAATGGTTGCCTGCTGTGGGGAGATAGCGACATCAATGACGCTACCCTGGACCAGATCGACATAAGCTCGACGTTGGATGAGCACCATTACTTTTTTCGCACCCATACGTTTGGCCAGCATCGCTGACATAATATTCGCTTCGTCATCATTGGTAATGGCGATGAATACATCAATCTGCTCAATATGTTCTTCGGCAAGGAGTTCCTGGTCTGAAGCATCGCCATGAAATACCACCGTATTTTGCAGAAGCTCAGCCAGCTCTGCTGCACGATCTGCATTTCGTTCTATCAACTTGATGCTGTAGTCTTTTTCTAACCGCTGGGCTAATCCTGCACCGACGTTACCTCCGCCAACGATCATGATCCTTTTATACGGTTTCTCAAGGCGCTGCAATTCGCTCATCACTGCGCGAATATGTTGGGAGGCAGCAACAAAAAACACTTCGTCACCGGCTTCGATGATAGTGGAACCCTGTGGGCGAATCGGACGATCGTGACGGAAAATAGCCGCAACGCGGGTATCTACATGGGGAATGTGTTCACGAAGAGAGGTGAGGGCATTGCCAACCAGCGGGCCGCCATAATAGGCATTAACCGCAGCAAGACTCACTTTGCCTTCGGCGAAGTTGACGACCTGGAGCGCTCCGGGATATTCGATCAGTTTGTAGATGTTATCGATCACCAGTTGTTCTGGGGAGATCAAGTGGTCGATGGGAACCGCTTCGGGTAAAAACAGCTGTTCTGATTCACGGATGTATTCGGCAGCACGGATGCGCGCGATCCGGTTTGGTGTTTTGAAAAGAGAATAAGCGATCTGGCAGGCTACCATATTCGTTTCATCTGAATTGGTAACGGCGACCAGCATATCCGCATCTTCCGCTCCTGCTTCACGTAGCACTCGCGGATGAGAGGCATAGCCAGTAACGACACGCAGATCAAACTTATCCTGAAGCTGGCGTAACCGGTTTGCATCAGTATCAACGACAGTGATGTCGTTGTTTTCACCTGCTAGATTTTCTGCCAGTGTTCCGCCGACCTGACCCGCGCCAAGGATGATAATTTTCATAATAAGCCATGCCGTTTATTGATTGCTGCCTGTTGCAGACAATACTGGGTTCAATATCAGTTTTTTACCAGCTTCGCATAAAAGAAACCATCGCCACCATCAGCATGAGGAAGCATCTGTATGCCTGGCTGTTCTTGTGTTCCTGTATCAACCAGTGTTGCATCGGTATGGCGAGTCAGGAAATCCGTAACTTGTTGGGCGTTTTCTTGCGGCAGAATGGAGCAAGTGGCGTAGACCATTGTGCCGCCTGCTTTGAGATGTGGCCAAATGGCGTCAAGAATTTCTTTTTGCAGTGCAACCAACTCCTCGATATCTCTGTCCCGGCGTAGCCATTTGATATCAGGATGACGACGAATCACGCCAGTGGCGGAACAAGGAGCATCCAACAGAATACGATCAAACATGCGCCCTTCACACCACGAATCGGGGTAACGCCCATCACCTTGTTTCACTTCTGCATGCATTTGTAATCGCAGTAAATTTTCTTTTACCCGACTTAAACGCGTCTCATCAATATCGACA
The DNA here is from genome assembly GCF_028335745.1 of Pectobacterium sp. A5351. Taxonomy (NCBI): domain Bacteria; kingdom Pseudomonadati; phylum Pseudomonadota; class Gammaproteobacteria; order Enterobacterales; family Pectobacteriaceae; genus Pectobacterium; species Pectobacterium sp. A5351. Next base: position 3,874,599 of record NZ_CP116477.1, on the reverse strand, counting down.
GCGAGCACGTGAGATTTGGGTGCAGCTTCTAAAATGTGCGTCGTTTTTCCACCGGGTGCAGCGCAGAGATCGAGGATCTGTTCGCCATTTTGTGGATCGAGCCAATAGACGCAGCCTTGAGCAGAAGCATCCTGCACCGTTGCCCATCCTTGTGAAAAGCCCGGTAATTGATCGACGGCGCAGGGAGAAGCTAACCGTATCGCATCGGAGTATTCAGTATGAGGAAATGCTTCGATTCCCTCTTGCGCCAGTAAATTTAAGTACGCTTCCCGCGTATGATGTAACCGATTCACACGTAGCCACATCGGAGGGCGCTGGTTATTTGCCTCAACGATGCTTTGCCAGTGATTTGGATAGGCATGCTCAATACGTTCCAGCAACCAGCTTGGATGCAGGTAGTGAGATGAGTGAGTTGCTTCACGCTGAATGAGTTCTTCCTGCTGGCGCTGGAATTGACGCAATACGCCATTAATCAGCCCCTTGAGCTGTGGCCGTTTTAGTGCGACGGCACCTTCTACCGTTTCTGCCAGAGCCGCATGTGGCGGGATTCGAGTGTAGTGCAATTGGTAAATGCCGACCATGATGAGGTAATGCAGCGTGCGTTGTTTGCCCGTCAGGGGTTTTGCCATCAGCTGCTGAATACACCACTCCAACTGAGGTAAAACGCGCAATACGCCAAAGCAAAGCTCTTGTAAAAGTGCGCGATCTTTCTCGGAAACTTCACGCTGATGAACAGGTAATAAGGCACTGAGTGACTGTCCCTGATCCAGAACCTGTCCCACCACTTTTGCGGCAATACTGCGTAGATTGTATGAGCTTTTCATGTGTTAGCGATGACGTATACGTAAAAAAGAGAGGATATACCGGCATGACGCCGGTATGAAAAATAGATTAGCCCAGTGTATTACCGGGAGCGAACCACTCACGACGTGAGTTAAGCAGATCCTGCGCACTCATCACTTTTTTGCCGGCAGGCTGCAATTCCTGAATATTCAAGATACCCGCAGCTGTTGCCACCTGAATACCCTGTTTATCTGCCTGAAGGATGGTGCCGGGCAATGTACTATGTGCTGTAGTAATGACCTCGGCTTTCCAGACTTTCACCGGTTGTTCATCTACCGTGAAATAGCTGACAGGCCAAGGATTAAAAGCACGAATACAACGCTCAAGTTGCTCGGCAGATAACTGCCAGTTTAGACGAGCTTCTTCTTTGCTGAGCTTTTCTGCGTAGGTGGCAAGGGCGTCATTTTGCGCTTCAGCGACAGCGATGCCATCAGCAAGTTGTTCCAGCGTTTCCAATAAGCCACGCGGTCCCAGCTCAGCAAGTTTATCGTACAACGTTGCGCTGGTATCTTGAGGCAGGATGGGGCATGAAATTTTGTGCAGCATTGCACCGGTATCAAGTCCGACATCCATTTGCATGATCGTCACACCGGTTTCGCTATCCCCAGCCCACAGTGCACGCTGAATTGGCGCCGCACCACGCCAGAGAGGCAACAGAGAACCGTGGACATTAATGCAGCCAAGGCGCGGCATGGATAATACGGGCTGCGGCAGAATTAAGCCGTAGGCGACAACGACCATAACATCGGCATCTAACGCCTGAACCATCGCCTGATTTTCTGCTGGTCGCAGAGATTTAGGCTGAAAAACGGGAATGTTATGTTGCTCTGCCAGTACTTTCACCGGACTGGGGGTGAGCTTGTTGCCTCTGCCAGATGGGCGATCGGGCTGGGTGAAAACGCCAACGACCTCATGTCCTGATGATAAAAGCGCGTCAAGATGACGCGCTGCAAAGTCAGGGGTGCCGGCAAAGATTATGCGTAAAGAATCAGACACGGTGCTTCCTGTCAGGATGAAAATTAGCGGGCTCGGCTATTCTGCTTAGCCAGTTTTTCCAGTTTTTGACGAATGCGCTGGCGTTTAAGCGGGGAAAGGTAATCGATAAACAGTTTCCCAACCAGATGATCCATTTCATGCTGAATGCAAATGGCAAGTAGTTCGCTTGCTTCGAGCTCGAACGTCTTACCTTCACGATCTAATGCACGCACTTTTACATGCTCTGAACGAGGAACCAGCGCACGCGTTTCAGGGATCGACAGGCAACCCTCTTCGATACCCGTATCGCCGCTCTTTTCAATCAGCTCGGGATTGATCAGCACCAGCCGTTGGTTTCGTTCTTCAGAGACGTCAATGACAATAATACGCTGATGAATATCCACCTGTGTTGCGGCAAGCCCAATACCTTCTTCTTCGTACATGGTATCGAACATATCATCCACGATACGTTGAATATCTGCATTGACTTCTTTTACGGGCTGCGCAGTAATGCGGAGCCGCTCGTCTGGGAAATGTAATACCTGCAAAACTGCCATATATATTTAGATCTGTATCTGAATAGTGAGAGAGTCTTAGCGCTCATTCTAGACATTTCCTGCCCCGATTGACAGCATCAGCACTGAATTGCACCACTTATCTGAACATAGCGGAATAAGGGACGCTGATGCTATCAACGGAAATTTGGCTACGTATGGCGGGGGTAAGGCACCTGGGCACCTTGCGCGCTCGGGTTATTGTCAGAAAACTTATTAATTTAAAAACGTTCGATCATGAGAGCCTGCGCACGTTAGGCCTGTCTGATGAGCAAATCGCACAATTCTGTTCCTATGATCGTAAGAGCTTGGAAGAAACACTTAATTGGTTGTCTTATCCCAATCATCATATCGTGACGTGCGAAGACGCCCTGTATCCTTTTCTGTTGAACAACATTCGTGATTTTCCACTGTTGCTTTTTGTGTCTGGCTCTCCTGAGTTATTGGCATCGCCACAGATATCGATTATTGGTAGCCGAGACAGCAGTGCTTACGGCGAACGCTGGGGAGGATTTTTTGCTCAAGAACTTGCCGCAAATGACCTTACTGTGACAAGTGGGTTAGCCATTGGTATTGATGGTATTGCTCATCGTGCTGCTTTGGATGCAGGGGGGAGAACCATTGCCGTGTTAGGAAGCGGACTGGAGAATATTTATCCCAAGCGGCACGTTAAGCTTGCCGAACGTATTTGTGGTGCTGGCGGTGCATTGGTCTCCGAATTTCCCCTCGCGATGCCGCCTTTCCCAACCAACTTTCCCAGAAGAAATCGTATCATTAGCGGGTTAGGGTTGGGGGTTCTGGTTATTGAAGCGTCTATCCGCAGCGGGTCGCTGGTCACGGCACGTTATGCTTTAGAACAAGGGCGTGAGGTTTTCGCTCTGCCAGGGCCAATCGGTAACCCTATGACTGAGGGAACGCACTGGTTGATCCAGCAAGGAGCCAACCTGGTTACACATCCGAAGGATATTCTTGAGCAATTGGTGAGTGAGCTACAGTGGCTGTCAATGGAAAGCGGGCAAACTATTTCTAACGAAGAAGAGGATGGCGAATTGCCATTTGCCGACGTGTTGGCTAACGTAGGAGATGAGGTTACACCTGTTGACGTTGTCGCTGAACGTGCCGGCCAACCTGTGCCAGAGATAGTCACCAAGCTATTAGAGCTGGAGTTAGCAGGATGGATCGCAGCAGTACCCGGCGGCTATGTCCGATTAAGGAGGGCAGGCCATGTTCGACGTACTCATGTACTTGTTTGAGAGCTACATCCACAATGAAACTGAAATGCGTGTCGATCAGGATACGTTAACTGATGACCTCACCCGCGCTGGATTCGATCGTAACGATATCTATAGCGCGTTGAGTTGGCTGGAAAAATTGGCCGATATTCAGGAAGGGCAGACTGCTCCGCTTTATTTGGCGAACGATCCTCTGGCTATGCGGATCTATACGCAGGATGAGGAGATGCGTCTTGATGCGGAATGTCGTGGCTTTTTATTGTTCCTTGAGCAAATTCAGGTTCTGAATCTTGAAACGCGGGAGATGGTCATCGAACGCGTCATGGCGTTGGAAACGCAGGAGTTCGATCTGGAAGATCTGAAGTGGGTCATCCTCATGGTGCTTTTCAATGTGCCTGGCTGTGAGAATGCCTATCAGCAAATGGAAGAATTACTCTTTGAGGTCAATGACGGTTATGTGCAATAGCCAGAGGGATAACATTTCAAATGGCTAAGCCCATACTGTTTGCTGAAAAAAAACAGGAAATATGTCCAGACTGTGGGTCTGTGCTGGTTATCCGTTCTGGTCGGCACGGCCCGTTTCTCGGCTGTTCTGCGTATCCAGAATGCGAATTCATTCGCCCACTGAAAGCGCAGGCTGATGGACATATCGTCAAAGTGTTGGATGGGCAGCAATGCCCACTTTGTCAGTCGACATTGGTATTAAGGCAAGGCCGTTATGGGATGTTCATCGGCTGTGGCAATTACCCTGAATGCCATCATACCGAGACTATCGATCGCCCTGATGAAACGGCGATTCGATGCCCACAGTGTAATGAAGGCACGCTGTTACAGCGTAAGTCTCGCTACGGTAAGGTGTTTCATTCTTGCGATCGCTATCCCGATTGTCAGTTTACGTTAAACCATAAGCCGATCGCGGGTGAATGTCCTTCTTGCCATTACGCCTTATTGTTTGAAAAAAAAACGGCGCAAGGTACCAAGCTATTTTGTGCCAGTAAATTATGTGGAAAGCCGGTAGCGGCAGAAGTTGATAAGAATGAGTGATGTCTCTGATGAACTAATGATTCCCGTTTTACGGGAATTACATAACCAGCAGGTTATTGCGTACCCGACTGAAGCGGTGTTTGGGTTGGGCTGCGATCCTGATAGTGAGGTGGCGGTTAATCGCCTGCTAGCGTTAAAACAGCGCCCCTGGCAAAAAGGATTGATCCTGATTGCGGCAGATTTTAGCCAACTTGCTCCTTATATTGATGACAGCGCGTTGTCCGATGAGCAGAAGGCTATGATGTTTTCTACATGGCCTGGTCCGGTTACTTGGGTATTGCCTGCAAAACGCACGACTCCGCAATGGTTAACGGGGCAATTTTCTTCGCTTGCGGTGCGCATTAGCGACCATCCGTTAGTCAAAGAACTGTGTCAGCGTTACGGTAAACCGCTGGTGTCGACTAGCGCCAATTTAAGTGGTCAACCTCCCTGCCGTACTGCTCAGGAAGTCTCTCAGCAGTTTGGTGATGATTTTCCTGTGCTAGTTGGGGATGTCGGGGGAAGAATGAACCCATCGGAAATCAGGGATGTATTAACAGGCGAGCTTATTCGTCAGGGGTAACGACAAGTTGGAGAGGAACGTGTCTGAAGTAACGTCTTTTGCGGTTTTTGGCAATCCGATTGCACATAGTAAATCACCTCGCATACATGAGCTATTTGCTGCACAGACGGGGATAACGTTGACGTACCAGCGCGTGTTAGCGCCTCTGGATAATTTTGAGCAGATGCTGCGCCAGTATTTTCGTGATGGTGCTGGTGGGGCGAATGTGACTGCGCCCTTTAAAGAGCGTGCCTTTGCTGAAGCCGATGAACGTAGCGAATGCGCGGCGCTTGCTGGGGCGGTCAATACATTGAAGAGGCTGAGTGACGGTCGCCTGTTTGGTCATAATACGGATGGCATTGGTTTACTTAGCGATCTGCAACGATTGGCGCTGGTAAAGCCGTTGGATCGTGTGTTGCTGGTTGGTGCTGGTGGTGCAGCGCGAGGGGTTATCCAACCCTTACTGGCTTATGGCTGTACGGTTGTGCTGACGAATAGGACGTTTTCCAAGGCTGATGAATTAGTTAAGATCTTCAGTGGCATTGGAGATATTCAAGCTGTTGCTCTCGACGATTTACAGGGTCAGTCATTCGATCTGATCATTAATGCGACATCTTCTGGGATGTACGACAGTATTCCTAATTTACCGCCAGAACTCATTTCGCCGGATACAGGTTGTTATGACATGTTCTATCTGCCGCAACTGACCCCCTTTTTGTCATGGTGCGTACAGCATGGTGCTATCCGTTATGCAGATGGCTTGGGAATGTTGGTGGGGCAAGCGGCCCATGCGTTTAAGCTTTGGCATGGCGTTATGCCTGATGTGGAACCCGTGATCGGTATACTAAAGCAGGAGCTTGCGAAGTGAATCAGGCGTTCCAGTTCCCAGATCGTGAAAGTTGGGATGATGAGGTAATGGCGATCCGCTTTCCCGTTTTAGTGAATGGCTTTCAGCAGGAATGTTTAGTCAGCGCAGAGCTGCTCCAGCAACGTTATGGCGGTGATAGCCCTGAACGGTGGCTGGCACTGTTCAGGGAGTATCGATGGGATCTTGAGGATGAACTAGAAAAAATGATCGTTGCTGAAGAATGGGATGATGAAGGTTATTACTCATTGTCCTGAGCAAGATATTCATCTTTCCAACGAACATAGTTGTCTGCCGAGTAAATCAACCCTTCTATTTCTTCTTGTGTGAGTGGCCGAATTTTTTTGACTGGGCTGCCGAGATATAGATGTCCCTTCTCTAGCCGTTTTCCTGGAGGGACCAAGCTGCCTGCGCCAATCATGACATCATCTTCAACAATCGCTCCATCCAAGAGTATTGATCCCATTCCGACCAAAACCCGATTTCCTATTTGGCAACCGTGCAGCATCGCTTTATGGCCCACTGTGACGTCTTCACCAATAATAAGTGGATTACCTTCTGGTTTTTTCTCTGAGCAGTGGGTGACATGAAGTACAGAACCGTCCTGAACATTACTCCTTGCACCAATAGCAATGTAGTTAACGTCACCGCGTATGGCGACAAGGGGCCAGACACCGACATCATCGCCTAGTGTTACTTTGCCAATCACCACGCTGGAATGATCGACCATAACTCTTTCGCCTAAAATGGGAGAAATACCGTTATAACGACGGAATGTTTTTGCACTCATCGACAACCTCGTAGTTATTTGCCACATACTGATTATTCGTATTACAGACAAAATATCGACAGATATGAGACATCGGCAACTGAAAAGTGGTGTGGATCGAGTAAGATCTCATCGAAAGGGTTGAAAAACAGGCGAACGGAAAAAAAGATCAAGAAAGTTGTTGTGTAACGAAAACGGATCCCTATAATGCGCCTCCATCGACACGGCGCTGTGACTCACAACCGGGTAGGTAAAGAAAGAGAAAACGCTTTAAAATAAACGTTGACTCTGCAGGTGATAAGCGTAATATACGCCACCTCGCGAAGTGGTTAAGGCCGCAACGCACTGCTCTTTAACAATTTAATCAGACAATCTGTGTGGGCACTCACAATACCGTATCTCAACGATATAAAAAGTCTTGAAGAGTGAACAACAGTAAATTCATTACGAATAAACAGTTTTAATTCTTTGAGCATCGCTGACGAGTTCAGCAAATCAAACAAATCTTAAATTGAAGAGTTTGATCATGGCTCAGATTGAACGCTGGCGGCAGGCCTAACACATGCAAGTCGGGCGGTAGCACAGAGGAGCTTGCTCCTTGGGTGACGAGCGGCGGACGGGTGAGTAATGTCTGGGAAACTGCCTGATGGAGGGGGATAACTACTGGAAACGGTAGCTAATACCGCATAACGTCTTCGGACCAAAGCGGGGGACCTTCGGGCCTCGCGCCATCAGATGTGCCCAGATGGGATTAGCTGGTAGGTGAGGTAATGGCTCACCTAGGCGACGATCCCTAGCTGGTCTGAGAGGATGACCAGCCACACTGGAACTGAGACACGGTCCAGACTCCTACGGGAGGCAGCAGTGGGGAATATTGCACAATGGGCGCAAGCCTGATGCAGCCATGCCGCGTGTGTGAAGAAGGCCTTCGGGTTGTAAAGCACTTTCAGCGGGGAGGAAGGCGGTGAGGTTAATAACCTCATCGATTGACGTTACCCGCAGAAGAAGCACCGGCTAACTCCGTGCCAGCAGCCGCGGTAATACGGAGGGTGCAAGCGTTAATCGGAATGACTGGGCGTAAAGCGCACGCAGGCGGTTTGTTAAGTCAGATGTGAAATCCCCGAGCTTAACTTGGGAACTGCATTTGAAACTGGCAAGCTAGAGTCTTGTAGAGGGGGGTAGAATTCCAGGTGTAGCGGTGAAATGCGTAGAGATCTGGAGGAATACCGGTGGCGAAGGCGGCCCCCTGGACAAAGACTGACGCTCAGGTGCGAAAGCGTGGGGAGCAAACAGGATTAGATACCCTGGTAGTCCACGCTGTAAACGATGTCGATTTGGAGGTTGTGCCCTTGAGGCGTGGCTTCCGGAGCTAACGCGTTAAATCGACCGCCTGGGGAGTACGGCCGCAAGGTTAAAACTCAAATGAATTGACGGGGGCCCGCACAAGCGGTGGAGCATGTGGTTTAATTCGATGCAACGCGAAGAACCTTACCTACTCTTGACATCCACAGAATTCGGTAGAGATACCTTAGTGCCTTCGGGAACTGTGAGACAGGTGCTGCATGGCTGTCGTCAGCTCGTGTTGTGAAATGTTGGGTTAAGTCCCGCAACGAGCGCAACCCTTATCCTTTGTTGCCAGCGGTTAGGCCGGGAACTCAAAGGAGACTGCCAGTGATAAACTGGAGGAAGGTGGGGATGACGTCAAGTCATCATGGCCCTTACGAGTAGGGCTACACACGTGCTACAATGGCGTATACAAAGAGAAGCGACCTCGCGAGAGCAAGCGGACCTCATAAAGTACGTCGTAGTCCGGATTGGAGTCTGCAACTCGACTCCATGAAGTCGGAATCGCTAGTAATCGTAGATCAGAATGCTACGGTGAATACGTTCCCGGGCCTTGTACACACCGCCCGTCACACCATGGGAGTGGGTTGCAAAAGAAGTAGGTAGCTTAACCTTCGGGAGGGCGCTTACCACTTTGTGATTCATGACTGGGGTGAAGTCGTAACAAGGTAACCGTAGGGGAACCTGCGGTTGGATCACCTCCTTACCAAGAAGATGTGCGTTGAGTGAAGTGCTCACACAGATTGTCTGATGAAAATAATGAGCAAAAGCGTCAACAAAGTACGGTGTCGTGTCCCCTTCGTCTAGAGGCCTAGGACACCGCCCTTTCACGGCGGTAACAGGGGTTCGAATCCCCTAGGGGACGCCAGCGCATCCGACCATTCCGGTGAAAGCGGGGGTCTTCAGTAAGTCAACTACTTACCTCATATCTTAAAACTGATTAGTAATAGTCAGGGTTTAAGATATTGCTCTTTAACAATCTGGAACAAGCTGAAAATTGAAACATGACAGCTGAACATACTGACACGACAGTAATGTGGTGTGAGCAATGAATCAGTCTGTCAATGAGTCTCTCAAATAATCGCAGCGCGAATGTGTCTTCAAGACACCTTCGGGTTGTGAGGTTAAGCGACTAAGCGTACACGGTGGATGCCTAGGCAGTCAGAGGCGATGAAGGGCGTGCTAATCTGCGATAAGCGTCGGTAAGCTGATATGAAGCGTTATACCCGACGATACCCGAATGGGGAAACCCAGTGTGTTTCGACACACTATCATGACATGAATCCATAGTGTCATGAGGCGAACCGGGGGAACTGAAACATCTCAGTACCCCGAGGAAAAGAAATCAACCGAGATTCCCCCAGTAGCGGCGAGCGAACGGGGAGGAGCCCAGAACCTGAATCAGTTTGTGTGTGAGTGGAAGCGTCTGGAAAGTCGCACAGTAAAGGGTGATAGTCCCGTACACAAAAATGCACAAGTTGTGAGTTCGATGAGTAGGGCGGGACACGTGACATCCTGTCTGAATATGGGGGGACCATCCTCCAAGGCTAAATACTCCTGACTGACCGATAGTGAACCAGTACCGTGAGGGAAAGGCGAAAAGAACCCCGGCGAGGGGAGTGAAATAGAACCTGAAACCGTGTACGTACAAGCAGTGGGAGCCTACTTGTTAGGTGACTGCGTACCTTTTGTATAATGGGTCAGCGACTTATATTCTGTAGCAAGGTTAACCGAATAGGGGAGCCGCAGGGAAACCGAGTCTTAACTGGGCGTTAAGTTGCAGGGTATAGACCCGAAACCCGGTGATCTAGCCATGGGCAGGTTGAAGGTTGGGTAACACTAACTGGAGGACCGAACCGACTAATGTTGAAAAATTAGCGGATGACTTGTGGCTGGGGGTGAAAGGCCAATCAAACCGGGAGATAGCTGGTTCTCCCCGAAAGCTATTTAGGTAGCGCCTCGTGAATTCATCTTCGGGGGTAGAGCACTGTTTCGGCTAGGGGGTCATCCCGACTTACCAACCCGATGCAAACTACGAATACCGAAGAATGTTATCACGGGAGACACACGGCGGGTGCTAACGTTCGTCGTGAAGAGGGAAACAACCCAGACCGCCAGCTAAGGTCCCAAAGTCATGGTTAAGTGGGAAACGATGTGGGAAGGCACAGACAGCCAGGATGTTGGCTTAGAAGCAGCCATCATTTAAAGAAAGCGTAATAGCTCACTGGTCGAGTCGGCCTGCGCGGAAGATGTAACGGGGCTAAACCATGCACCGAAGCTGCGGCAGCGACACTCAGGTGTTGTTGGGTAGGGGAGCGTTCTGTAAGCCTGCGAAGGTGTCCTGTGAGGGGTGCTGGAGGTATCAGAAGTGCGAATGCTGACATAAGTAACGATAATGCGGGTGAAAAACCCGCACGCCGGAAGACCAAGGGTTCCTGTCCAACGTTAATCGGGGCAGGGTGAGTCGACCCCTAAGGCGAGGCTGAAAAGCGTAGTCGATGGGAAACAGGTTAATATTCCTGTACTGGGTGTTACTGCGAAGGGGGGACGGAGAAAGCTAGGTTATCCGGGCGACGGTTGTCCCGGTTTAAGCGTGAAGGTGGGTGACTTTGGTAAATCCGGGTCATCATTAACACTGAGGCGTGATGACGAGTCACTACGGTGATGAAGTAACTGATGCTACGCTTCCAGGAAAAGCCTCTAAGCTCCAGGTAACACCGAATCGTACCCCAAACCGACACAGGTGGTCAGGTAGAGAATACTCAGGCGCTTGAGAGAACTCGGGTGAAGGAACTAGGCAAAATGGTGCCGTAACTTCGGGAGAAGGCACGCTGGTGTAAGGTGAAGTCCCTCGCGGATGGAGCTGAGACCAGTCGAAGATACCAGCTGGCTGCAACTGTTTAATAAAAACACAGCACTGTGCAAACACGAAAGTGGACGTATACGGTGTGACGCCTGCCCGGTGCCGGAAGGTTAATTGATGGGGTCAGCCGCAAGGCGAAGCTCTTGATCGAAGCCCCGGTAAACGGCGGCCGTAACTATAACGGTCCTAAGGTAGCGAAATTCCTTGTCGGGTAAGTTCCGACCTGCACGAATGGCGTAATGATGGCCAGGCTGTCTCCACCCGAGACTCAGTGAAATTGAACTCGCTGTGAAGATGCAGTGTACCCGCGGCAAGACGGAAAGACCCCGTGAACCTTTACTATAGCTTGACACTGAACCTTGAGCCTTGATGTGTAGGATAGGTGGGAGGCTTTGAAGCGTGGACGCCAGTCTGCGTGGAGCCGACCTTGAAATACCACCCTTTAATGTTTGATGTTCTAACGTGGGCCCGTAATCCGGGTTGCGGACAGTGTCTGGTGGGTAGTTTGACTGGGGCGGTCTCCTCCCAAAGCGTAACGGAGGAGCACGAAGGTTAGCTAATCCTGGTCGGACATCAGGAGGTTAGTGCAAAGGCATAAGCTAGCTTGACTGCGAGAGTGACAGCTCGAGCAGGTGCGAAAGCAGGTCTTAGTGATCCGGTGGTTCTGAATGGAAGGGCCATCGCTCAACGGATAAAAGGTACTCCGGGGATAACAGGCTGATACCGCCCAAGAGTTCATATCGACGGCGGTGTTTGGCACCTCGATGTCGGCTCATCACATCCTGGGGCTGAAGTAGGTCCCAAGGGTATGGCTGTTCGCCATTTAAAGTGGTACGCGAGCTGGGTTTAGAACGTCGTGAGACAGTTCGGTCCCTATCTGCCGTGGGCGTTGGAAGATTGAGAGGGGTTGCTCCTAGTACGAGAGGACCGGAGTGAACGCACCACTGGTGTACGGGTTGTGATGCCAATTGCATTGCCCGGTAGCTAAGTGCGGAAGAGATAACCGCTGAAAGCATCTAAGCGGGAAACTTGCCTCGAGATGAGTCTTCCCTGGGTACTTGATACCCCTGAAGGGCCGTTGAAGACGACGACGTAGATAGGCTGGGTGTGTAAGCGTAGCGATACGTTGAGCTAACCAGTACTAATGACCCGAGAGGCTTAACCTTACAACACCGAAGGTGTTTTGTGAGATGACTTATAGAGAAGTGTTTTGATATTTAGCTTGTTCGAAGATTGGTTCTGATGGTTGTACACAAACACACGAAAGTGAGTGAAGTACAACGGTTGGAATGAAACAGAATTTGCCTGGCGGCGATAGCGCGGTGGTCCCACCTGACCCCATGCCGAACTCAGAAGTGAAACGCCGTAGCGCCGATGGTAGTGTGGGGCTTCCCCATGTGAGAGTAGGGAACTGCCAGGCATCAAATAGTGGAAGGCCCCTGTCGAAAGACAGGGGCTTTTTGCTATATGTCGCTCGCGTTAGTGATTCTGACGCGCTCAAACGTATTAAGCAGAAGTCGTTCTGATTGTGCATATTGAATCTCGTGAAACATTTTCACCTTATGCGCTGAGCACTCGACATTAGAACGAAAACTCGCTATCTTCGGGCATCTGGATGTCTAAACGTTTAAACGTATGCTTTGAGGATATAAGGTTATGCCAATTCGGGTTCCTGATGAGTTACCAGCCGTCAATTTTCTGCGTAATGAGAACGTCTTTGTCATGACGTCCTCGCGTGCTAAAACGCAGGAAATACGTCCCCTCAAAGTGCTGGTGCTGAACCTGATGCCTAAAAAGATCGAGACTGAAAACCAGTTTCTGCGCCTGCTATCCAATTCGCCATTACAGATCGATATTCAACTGCTACGTATCGATAGTCGTGAATCAAAGAATACGCCAGCCGAGCATTTGAATAACTTCTACTGTGATTTCGAGGACATCCAGAATGAAAACTTTGATGGCTTGATTGTAACTGGTGCCCCGCTGGGATTAGTCGATTTCTGCGATGTTGTTTATTGGCCACAGATCGCGCGTGTCATCGAGTGGGCAAAAGAGCATGTTACCTCCACATTATTTGTGTGTTGGGCTGTGCAGGCTGCTCTCAATATCCTCTACGGTATTCCTAAGATGACCCGCAAGGAAAAGCTATCTGGCGTTTATTCGCATCAAACGTTACAACCCCATGCGTTGCTGACCCGTGGCTTTGACGAAACGTTTCTGGCACCACATTCGCGCTATGCGGATTTTCCGGTTGATGTGATTCGCCAGCATACAGATTTAGATATTCTGGTTGAGTCAGAGCAAGCGGGCGCCTATCTGTTTGCCAGCAAAGATAAGCGTCTGGCGTTTGTTACCGGACACCCAGAATATGATGTTCTGACACTGGCGGGAGAGTTTTTCCGTGATTACGACGCTGGCTTGGATCCGGCGGTTCCGGTTAACTATTTCCCTGACGACAACCCTGAACTGGCACCGAAAGCGAGCTGGCGTAGCCACGGCCATCTGCTTTTTGTTAACTGGCTGAATTACTACGTCTACCAGATTACGCCTTATGATTTACGTCGAATGAACCCTACGCTTGACTAAGCCATCTCCCTTCTTTTCTCTAAGGCACCTTTTAAGGTGCCTTTCTTTTTTGTGCTGAATCATTTCATTTCTATTGATGAGTGAAAGTCATTTCTTTTCTCTTTCTATTTTTATCTTCATTTTTATTAATGGGTTATGTTTAAAGGTATATAAAAATGGAAATTGTTTTTGATTTTGTTTTTTATTGTATTACGCTTAATTCTGTCGGCTAAGAAATGTACATACTGGTTTGCCGATTTGGCGGTTGTTGATGAATGAAGCGGAATCTGAAAAGGAACCACGAATGATGCAGCAGACGATAAACAGAGAATTGGCGTTTAGTCAGCGTTTTGGCGAAGGTGAGAAGCAAATTCTTACGGAGGAAGCGATTGATTTTTTAACGGAGCTGGTCGCGCATTTCACACCGGCACGTAATCAGTTGCTCGCCGAACGGCAGATCCAGCAGCGTAATATCGATCAGGGTAAGCTACCTGATTTTATTTCAGAAACGGCTTCCATTCGTGATAAAGCGTGGACAATACGCGGTATTCCCGATGACCTTCAGGATCGTCGTGTTGAGATTACCGGTCCGGTTGAACGCAAGATGGTAATCAATGCATTGAATGCCAATGTGAAGGTTTTCATGGCGGACTTTGAGGATTCACTGTCGCCGGGATGGGAAAAGGTTATCGACGGGCAAATCAACTTACGTGATGCCGTACGCGGTACGATTTCCTATATCAATGAAACAGGAAAAATCTACCAGTTGAAGCCCAACCCTGCCGTGTTGATTTGTCGTGTACGCGGTTTGCATTTGCCCGAGAAACATGTGTCCTGGCAAGGGGAAGCGATTCCTGGCAGCCTGTTCGATTTCGGGCTGTATTTTTTCCACAACTATCAGGAACTGCTGAAGAAAGGGAGCGGCCCTTATTTCTATCTGCCAAAGACGCAGTCATGGCAGGAAGCGGCCTGGTGGAACGATGTCTTCTGCTACACGGAAGATCGTTTTAATTTGCCGCGCGGGACGATCAAGGCAACGGTGTTGATTGAAACGCTGCCTGCCGTTTTCCAGATGGACGAGATCCTCTATCACCTACGTGACCATATCGTTGGGCTGAACTGTGGCCGCTGGGACTACATCTTCAGCTATATCAAAACATTAAAGAACCACGGCGATCGCGTTTTGCCCGACCGCCAGTCGGTGACGATGGAAAAACCTTTCCTTAGCGCTTATTCGCGGCTGTTGATCAAAACCTGCCATCGCCGTGGTGCGTTCGCGATGGGCGGGATGGCGGCGTTCATCCCAAGTAAGGATGCGGAACGCAATAACTGGGTGTTAGACAAGGTTCGTAAAGACAAAGAGCTGGAAGCTCACAATGGTCACGATGGCACCTGGGTGGCTCATCCGGGGCTGGCAGATGCGGTGATGGAGGTGTTCGATCGGGCGTTAGGTGGGCGTAAAAATCAGCTCGATATTCGCCGTGAGCAAGATGCCTCCATTCGCGCTGAGGAATTGCTGGAGCCTTGTCCGGGAGAGCGAACAGAAGTGGGGATGCGCGCGAATATTCGTGTTGCGGTGCAGTACATCGAAGCATGGATATCCGGTAATGGCTGCGTCCCGATTTATGGGCTGATGGAGGACGCGGCGACGGCAGAAATTTCCCGTACCTCAATTTGGCAGTGGATTCGCCACGGCAAGACATTGAGCGATGGTCGCGTGATCACCAAGGCGCTGTTCCGCCAGATGCTGGCCGAAGAGATGTTTGTGGTACAGGAGGAGCTCGGTGATGCCCGTTTCAGTGGAGGACGCTTTGATGACGCCGCCCGGCTGATGGAGCAAATCACCACGCAAGATGAGCTGATCGACTTCCTGACATTACCCGGCTACGCACTGCTTGATTAATCCTGACTGATAATAAAAAGGAACCTCTGCTATGACAACCTCTCGTACCCAACAAGTCCAGCATATTGAAAAAGAGTGGAAAACCGCCCGCTGGGAAGGTATTACGCGCCCTTACAGCGCAGAAAATGTGATTAATCTACGGGGCTCGGTGAACCCGGAATGTACGCTCGCGCAGCTCGGTGCAGCTAAGTTGTGGAATCTGCTGCATGGTGACGCCCGCAAAGGCTATGTGAATTGCCTGGGGGCGCTGACGGGAGGGCAGGCTTTACAGCAGGCGAAAGCCGGTATTGAAGCGATTTACCTTTCTGGCTGGCAGGTGGCGGCGGATGCCAATCTGGCGTCGAGCATGTATCCCGATCAGTCGCTCTACCCAGCGAACTCTGTGCCTGCGGTGATTGAACGCATCAATAACACTTTTCGGCGTGCCGATCAGATTCAGTGGGCGAACCGCATTGAACCGGGCGACAAGCGCCATACCGACTACTTCCTGCCGATTGTTGCGGATGCGGAGGCGGGATTCGGCGGCGTACTTAACGCGTTTGAGCTGATGAAATCGATGATTGAAGCCGGTGCGGCGGCAGTTCACTTTGAAGATCAATTGGCATCGGCGAAAAAATGCGGACACATGGGCGGTAAAGTGCTGGTTCCCACTCAGGAAGCGGTTCAGAAGCTGGTTGCGGCGCGTCTGGCGGCAGATGTGTTGGGGGTGCCTACTTTACTGGTTGCGCGAACCGATGCGGATGCGGCGGATTTGCTGACGTCTGACTGTGATGAGTACGATCGTGATTTCATCACCGGCGAACGCACGGTAGAAGGATTCTATCGCACCCGTGCCGGGATTGAGCAGGCTATCAGCCGCGGTTTGGCCTATGCACCTTATGCCGATCTGGTGTGGTGTGAGACGTCTACACCGGATTTATCGCTGGCGCGCCGTTTTGCTGAAGCTATCCACGCGAAGTTCCCCGGTAAGCTGCTGGCATACAACTGTTCACCTTCCTTTAACTGGAAGAAGAATCTGGATGACAGCACGATTGCGCGTTTTCAGGATGAGTTGTCGGCGATGGGTTACAAGTATCAGTTCATTACGCTGGCGGGTATCCACAGTATGTGGTTCAACATGTTTGACCTGGCGCATGCCTATGCGCAGGGTGAAGGGATGAGACACTACGTAGAAAAGGTACAGCAGCCTGAGTTTGAAGCGATTAAAGATGGCTATACCTTCTCATCACATCAGCAGGAGGTAGGGACCGGCTACTTCGATAAGGTGACAAACATCATTCAGGGAGGCGAGTCTTCGGTGACGGCGCTGACGGGATCGACGGAAGAACAGCAGTTCTGATCCTAACCCGGTCAGTGAACCGCTGGCCGGGTTTCATCTGGAGATCATGATGACGCGTGACCTTGAAAAGCTGGTGGCGCAGACGATCCTGCAAGGGTTTGATGCGCAATATGGACGTTTTCTCGAAGTGACGGCGGGGGCGCAGCAGCGCTTTGAACAGGCTGACTGGCCTGCCGTACAACAGGCAATGAAACAGCGTATTCACCTATACGATCACCACGTTGGTTTGGTGGTTGAACAGTTGCGCTGTATTACCGGTATCCGCTGTGATGACGCGGATTTTTTGGCGCGAGTGAAGCATATCTACACCCGCTTACTGCCGGATTACCCGCGTTTTGAGATTGCTGAGAGTTTCTTTAATTCTGTCTATTGTCGGCTGTTTAACCATCGGGAACTGACGCCGGATAAGCTGTTTGTTTTCAGTTCTCAGCCTGAACAGCGCTTTCGTGAGATTCCCCGACCTATCGCCAAGACATTTATGCCAACCGACGGCTGGCATAACATGTTGGAAAAATTGTTGGGTGATGTGCCGCTGCGGCTACCGTGGGAAGATTTGCCACGTGATATTGGTTATATCGCGGCGTATTTACAGCGCACTTTCTCTGCGGAACAGCTTGCTCAGGCGACGTTACAGGTGGCTAACGAGCTGTTTTATCGCAACAAAGCGGCCTGGTTGGTGGGCAAGCTGTCGCTCCCTGACGGTATTTTTCCGTTCCTGTTGCCGATTCACCACAATGAGCGCGGTGCGCTGTTTATTGATACCTGCTTAACCGGTCAGGCGGATGCCAGCATTGTGTTTGGTTTCGCCCGTTCTTACTTCATGGTGTATGCCCCGTTGCCGTCTGCGCTGGTGGCCTGGCTGCGGGATATTTTGCCGGGGAAGACGACGGCGGAGCTTTACCTGGCGATTGGCTGCCAGAAGCACAGTAAAACCGAGTATTACCGTGAATACCTGCACTACATTGCTGAATCAGAAGAGCAGTTCATCATCGCGCCCGGCGTGAAAGGGATGGTGATGCTGGTGTTTACGCTGCCTTCTTTCGATCGCGTCTTTAAGGTCATCAAAGATCGTTTTGCGCCGCAGAAAGAGGTGAGTGCGGAGCGGGTCATGGCGTGCTATCAACTGGTGAAAGAGCACGATCGCGTTGGGCGCATGGCGGATACGCAGGAATATGAAAACTTCGTCATTGATAAGTATCGCATCAGCCCGGAACTGCTGGATGAGCTTTGGCGTGAAGTACCGGAAAAGCTCGAAGATCTGGGCGATCGGTTGGTGATCCGGCACTTGTACATGGAACGCCGGATGACGCCGTTGAATCTCTATCTGGAGCAGGCAAACGCACAGCAGTTGCATGATGTGATTGAAGAATATGGCAATGCCATCAAACAGCTGGCTGCGGCGAACATTTTCCCCGGCGACATGCTATTCAAGAATTTCGGCGTCACGCGTCATGGGCGAGTCGTATTTTATGACTACGATGAAATTTGCTACATGACCGAGGTGAACTTTCGCAAAATACCGCCGCCGCGTTACCCGGAAGATGAACTGGCCGCAGAACCGTGGTACAGCGTCGCGCCGAATGATGTGTTTCCCGAAGAGTTTCCCCATTTCCTGTGTAGCGACCGCCACATTCGTACGCTGTTTGAGGAAATGCACGGTGATCTGTTTTGCGCGGATTACTGGCGAGCGCTACAGCAGCGTATCAGGGAAGGGCACATTGAGGATGTGTACGCCTACCGGCGGAGGAAGCGTTTTAGCCAGCGTGCTGAGCCGCTATACACCACAACTGAGAATGATTCTGGCCTTTGCCGTTATCCGGCCTAAAAAATTATGCAGCGGTGGGCTCGACTTGTGCTCGGGAACACCGATGGAACCGCGTTAATGGCATAATGTTCGTCAGGAACCTGGGGCCAGGGCGAGCGGTGATTGGGCCGTTCCGTGTCGGGCGCGTGCTACGCGGTAACATGAATATAACGGTATTATCGTGCGCGAAACGGCCTCTTAGTCTGCATAAAAATATTACTAAGACGTTTCCCGGGGGGTCACAGCGCTAACGGTGATTCTTCACACTCCTCTTCCCCATCCTGCTGCACAATCAAGACGTTATACGCTACCGCACAGAACAGTGAGTTCAGTCGGTTCATGTCCCCGAGTAAGCTCAAATGGAGCGAGCTGGTTTCCAGACTCTGTACGTTGTGCTGATGTAAGCGATCGACGTGCGCATGCGCATAACGACGGTTCATAATGCGGAATCGGTGTTTGGCACGACGCAAGCGTTTCGCGCTGGTGATATCCTCCGACAGGAAAACCGATAGCCCCAGACGCAAATTCGCCAGCAGTTGTTCATGCAGTTGATTCAGCTCTTCCAGCCCCTGTGCAGAAAACGCCATCCGCACGCCGGAGGAATGATTGGCGATGTCGTCTGCCATGCGCTCGATAATATCTCCCGCCTGTTCCAGATTCAGCGCCACTTCGATCACTTCAGCCCAGCGTCGGGAATCCCGTTCATCCAACCCATCTTTCTGAATCTGCGCCAGATAGAGCTTAATCGCGGTGTAAAGAATATCGACATCATCATCAAGCCGGCGAATCTCCCGGCGCTGCATATGGTCGCCCTGCAACACGTCGCGGTACAACCGCAGCATCTGCTCCAGCACATCACCAATTCGCAGCGTTTCCCGCGCAGCATTGGTCAACGCCAGCGCTGGCGTGTCCAGCGAGCTGGTGTCCAAATGGCGCGGTTTCATCTGAAGATCGACCTGCGGTGAGTCCGCAATCATCATACAGGACAGGCGCGCCACCACGCCGGTCAGCGGAATCAGCAGCAGGCAACGGATCAGGTTGTAGAACAGGTGGAAGTAAATCACCAGCTCTTCTGCACCCAGCGGAATACGCGTCAGCCAGCGCGAAAGCGGCTCAACCAGCGGCATCACGGCCAGACACCCGATCAGCTTGAACAGCATGCTGCCGAGCGCCACGCGTCGCCCCTCCGCATTCTGCGTCGAGGTGCTCATCATCGTCAGCAATCCACTACCCAGATTGGCACCAATGACCAGACACATCGCCACTTCCAGCGAAATCACACCGCTTGCCGTCAAGGTAGCTGTCAGCAGCACCGCTGCCAGACTGGAATAGGTAATCACCGCGAACAGCGCGCCAACCAGTGCGTCCAGCATGACGTCGCCCGTCAACGAGGAAAACAGCACCTTCACGCCCGACGTCTGCGTGATCGGGGCAGCAGCCACGACAATCATTTCCAGCGCCAGCAGAATCAGCCCGAGCCCAATCGCCACACGGCCAATCTGACCAACCCGCGTCTGCTTGCGGCTGAGGAAAAATATCACGCCAAGAAAAATCAGCAGCGGAGAAAGCCAGGACAGATCGAACGTCAGAATTCGCACCATCAGTGCCGTCCCGACATCAGCCCCGAGAATAATCACCAGCGCAGGCGTTAGCGCCACCAGCCCCTGTGAGACAAACGAGGTCGTCAGCAACGCGGTCGCATTGCTGCTCTGCACCAGCGCAGTAACGCCAATACCGGCCATAAAAGCCAACGGTTTTTTCTCAACGCTGTCGCTGAGAACCCGCCGTAGCTGGGTGCCATAAACCCGCATAATACCGGTACGGACAATGTGAGTGCCCCACACCAGTAACGCAATCGCAGAAAGGAGATTCAGCAGTGTTAACAAAAAATCCGCGCCTCCAGCTAAACATGTGTTGATGAAATACGATCTGTTGATGACGTAATGAACGACCATCTTACCAGATGTTAGCAGACCGTATTGCGAGGCAGCCCGCGCCGGAGCAAAATCGTTCAGTAGTCAATTAATGATAAAAATTAATTAACTGACAATATTTAAAAAACAGAATCCAAATCAATAAGCCCATAATTTTGCCTCACGCCTTCCCCGGTTAGCGCTATGCTCTTTTTATCCCTATGACTCTTATGGGTTATAGTCCCGCATTATTCCGCTAGCTCGTGTAAGGAAAATGGATGAAGACGAAAACCTCGTATGGACTGAACTGGCTCCCACTGATCGTGATTCTTGCCATCGCCGCCTTTTTTTGGCAAATGGAACCCCCAACCGGCTTAAGCCCCGCCGCCTGGCACTCCGCCGTCATTTTCGTCGCAACGATCGTGTGTATTGTCGCGAATGTTCTCCCGATTGGGGCTATCGGTATTATCAGTATCACGATCTTTGCGCTGACGTATGCCGCAGGGGATACAACGGCCAGCAGCGCGATACAGACCGCACTCAGCGACCTGAACAGCTCGCTGATCTGGCTGATTGTTGTGGCATTCATGATCGCTCGCGGATTTATCAAAACGGGTCTGGGCCGCCGCATCGCCTTGCAGATGATCCGTCTGCTTGGGAAACGCACGCTGGGTCTGGCTTACGGGCTGGCCTTTGCCGATCTGGTACTTTCCCCTGCGATGCCGAGCAACACCGCACGCTGCGGTGGGATTATTTATCCGATTGCCGATTCGCTATCGCGCAGCTTCGATTCCAAACCGGAGGATGCCTCGCGGAGTAAGATTGGCACCTTCCTGATTACCTGCATCGGTAACGTTAACGACGTGACAGCAGCGCTGTTTATGACCGCCTACACTGGCAACCTGCTGGCGGTGAAACTCGCAGCCAACGCGGGGGTGACCATCACCTGGGGGAGCTGGTTTCTGGCAGCGCTCGTGCCCTGTTTGATCTCTCTGGCCGTTGTTCCCCTGCTCGTTTACTGGCTGACCAGGCCGGAAATTCGCCATACGCCGGATGCGCCAAAACTGGCCGTCGCCGAACTGGCCAAAATGGGCAACATGAGCCGCGGTGAATGGCTGATGGCATTTACCGTCATCCTGCTGCTGGTGCTGTGGATTTTTGGCGACCGCTTAGGTGTGGATGCCACAACGGCCTCGTTCGTTGGGCTGTCTTTCCTGCTGTTGACTGGCGTACTGAGCTGGGAAGACGTGAAGAGCGAGAAAGGCGCCTGGGATACGCTGATTTGGTTCGCTGCCCTGCTGATGATGGCGAATCAGTTGAAAAAGCTCGGCTTCACGAACTGGTTTGGCGATCTCATCGGCAGCAACATCGGCCACCTGATGCAGGGAACCAGTTGGGTATTGGTGCTATTGCTGCTGAATGCGGCCTACTTCTACACTCACTATTTCTTCGCCAGCGGCAACGCGCAGATCGCCGCGCTTTTTGCGGTGTTCCTCGGTGTCGGAATCAACCTGAACATTCCCGCGGTGCCGATGGCGTTCATGCTGGCGTTTACCAGCAGCCTGTACTGTTCACTGACGCAATATACCCACGCACGCGGCCCCATCCTGTTCGGCGCGGGCTACGTGCCCACCGCTATCTGGTGGCGCACGGGCTTCGTCGTCAGTCTGGTCAATCAGGCGATCTTTATGAGTGCGGGTCTGCTGTGGTGGAAGGTCATTGGTCTGTATTAAGTGTGAGAGAAGGAATGAAATGAAAAAGCCGGGTTGCTCCGGCTTTTTTATCACAGAGAAAACAAACGATTAGAACGAATAAGAGACGCTGCCAACAACGCTGCGCTCGGCACCGAAATAGCAGAATTCCAGCGAGTTACAGGCGGAGACATAGCGTTTATCAGTCAGGTTGTTCACATTAAGCTGCGTGCTTAGCCCTTTCAGACTGAGGGATCCCCACAAAATCATCGCTAATAAACCAGCACCATATTTCGGTAGGTGCTGGTGAGTTGGGCTAAAATACTCTCCAGCTTCACTCGCCTGATTATTCGCGGTGAATGCCGCAGTACATTTTCCGCCAGTGTCAAAAACGATATCACTCTTCGACTTTTAAGGCTGTTCGCCTGATAATGAAGATGAAGACCTTTATTTTCAAAATGATATCCTAATAACCAGAGAACAATTGATGCCAGTGTTGCCAGCAAACTCAGCACCCAAAGCCGCTCACCCGTTTTGCTTCCACAGGCGCGTAAGCCAAAGCCAAATCTCTCACTCTTTTCATCGCGAAAGTTTTGTTCAATCTGCATTCTCCTGCTGTAGAGTTTCATAATTTCATGGGGCTTGAATTCATCAGTACTGGTAAATAGCAGCCACGGCTCTTTAGCTGACGCACGCTGTTCTTTTTCTGTTGTGGGATGGCTCGGTTTCCCTTTGCGACGTTGGCTTTTTCGGCCTTTCGGCGCTTTTTTATAAAGATAAAAATGTCCGTTGCATTGCGCCTTTTTTGAACGCGCCAGCGTTCCGGCTCCCAGATATTCCGCGCGCGCCGTGCCAGTACAGTCTTTCACGTTCAGCCAGCGTTCCGGGCCATGATGAAGGCAAAATTTTACGTTTCCCCGGATGCGACCAATAAAGTCCCATCCCAGTGCTTTGATATGCCGAAACCATTCATTGTGGAAGCCCGCGTCGGTGATGAGGGTGACTTTCATTTGCGGGGCAATAGCACAGGCAAGCGCGTCAAGAAAGGCTTTCTGTATCAAAATATTGTTTTGCTTTTCTGACGGAACCACCTGACTCATCAAGGGGATAGCGCGGCCATCACAGACAAGGCTGGCACGCAGGACATGAAAATCCTGAGAGGGATAGCCACTCCAGTCGACGGCAATAACACACCACGGCATGTTTTTGGTCATCATGGATGTAATCTGATTAAATATTTTCGGGATATCGTGATGAAGCGCAGTGTTTCCCAAAAGGCGGTCAACCCGTTTTATTTTATCTTTCACGCGAGCAGGGCCGGGTAAATAACGCCCGATGCAGGTGAGTGAAAGCGTGGCACCGCTTATCAACGCAGCGGTGGAATCAATAAGCGCATGTTGTCGATATTGATGTGTTGAAGCTAAAGCGTGACGGAAAAAAGTCTGGCATACTTTACGGACAGGCATAGGGTGATCTCATTGAATTTTTTGGCGAAAATCAGTAGATCATAAAACTCTATGCCTGTCTTGTTTTCTGGGGATTCCTCAGCCTTTCAGACCCACTTTCGAGAGATCGTATCCTATCGCCATATCCACCAGCGTATAAGACGGCAGCGTGTGGGTATTGGCACGATCGGAGGTCACACCGTTCACGTAACGCACGCCAGAACCAATAGTCAGGCTATCCAGCGGACCGCTTTTGACATCATAGCTGGCCCAGGCGCTGGCCTGATTGCGCGGCGCGTACACCGCACGCTTTCCTTGCTCAGCCACACTGCTTTTCTTATAGCGAATATCCGTATAGGTATAAGCGGCTTGCAGACGCAGATTCTCCGTAATATGGCTCACGGCCTCCAGTTCCACCCCTTCTGACTCGATTTCACCAATCGAACGGTAAGGATCGTTAGGCTGAACTTTGGTCGCCACATTTTTCTGATTAATACGGAATACCGACAGGCTGTACTGATCCTGAGAACCTTCAGGCTGATACTTCATCCCGGCTTCCCACTGCTTGCCCTTCATCGGTTCCAGTACGTTGCCGCTATCATCAGCGAAGCTGGTCGGCGTAAAGGCCGTGGAATAGCTGACATACGGCGCAAAACCACTATCAAATAGATAAAGCAACGCGGCACGCGAGCTAAAGTTGTTTTTATCCAGCTCGCTGTGTGTCCCTTTCGTTTGGTTAATGTGGGTCACTTTCACCTGATCGTGTCGACCGCCCAACGTTAAACGCCAGCGTTCCCAGCTCATTTGATCCTGCATATAGATGCCGGTTTGTTGCAGCTTGTGTTTTTCCAGCGTGCCAGACATGGCTGTTGGCCCAGAACCGTAAACGGGATTAAACGCGTCGATCGCCGGGAAGGAACCCGAAGGCCAGTTCACATTGTTATTACGCTGCTGATAGTCGATTCCCACCAGTAGACGGTGGTTTACCGCGCCGGTATCCACGCTACCATCAAGCTGATTATCTAACGTGATCGCCGACAGCGACTCACGGGAACCGGAGTAGTAGCGAGTCAGTGTATTGTTACCCAACGGTTCCCAGCCATAGGCATATACCTGATCCAAATGCACCTTAGTACGCAGATAACGCAGTTTTTGGCGCACCGCCCAGCCACTATCAAAACCGTGCTCAAAGTTGTATCCCACCATGTTTTGCTTACGGTCGTATTTCTCATAATTCTCTTCCCCTTCATAGAAGGTGTTCGAGATTTTCCGCCCGTTATGCGCCACCACCGTGCCTTCATACGGTAAACCCGAATGGCTGCCGCCCTCAGGATCGCGTTGCAGGTAAGCCATCAATTCCAGACGCGTCTTGTCGGAAATCCGCCACAGCAGGCTAGGCGCAACCGCATAGCGTTCTTCTTTCAGCGGCCCAAATTGGGTATCCGCTTCACGGACCATCCCACCCAGACGGAACGCAAAACGCTCGTCATCATCCAGCGGCCCGGTAACATCAAACGCCGCACCACGTTGTGCATTGTTGCCTGCGAACAGTTTGATCTGTCCACTGCGATCGAAGGATGGCTGGCGGGAATTCAGCGCCACAATCCCGCCAGGAGAAGAACGGCCGTAGAGTACGGACGCCGGGCCTCTGACCACTTCAATGCTGTCGAGGAACCAGGGATCGATAACCAGCGAACTATGGGAGTTGGTATCCCCCATCACCTTCAGCCCATCGAGATAGACGTTATCTAGGCTACCGTCGGAAAAGCCGCGCAGAACCATGTAGTCAAAGCGGTTGGAGGCGCCGATCTGGTTGTTATACACACCCGGTGTATAGCCAACCGCCTGCCGAACGCTGGTCGCCCCTTGTTCCTGAATCTGATCGCGCGTAATGATAGAAACGGCCTGAGGAGTCTCAATATCCGGTGTTTCCAGCTTGGTCGCACCGCGTTGCGTTTGAGACGTGACGACTAACGTATCACCCTGAGAAGAAGGGGATGGCGTATCCTGCGCCAGTACCGACACGGTAAATCCACCGGTGAAACAGCCGACCACCAGCGCCAGTCGCGTTTTTCTGAACATGGGAATCTCCACAAAACCTTATTATTGTAAATAAGAATTATTACCGTTTTTGGTTTTGCAATAGCTATGCGCAGTGACAGCTTGCGTATGCGCAATGACAAAACGGGAACTCAGGGAGAAAATGTCAGGCGGGCAGCCTCTGACATAAATAATGTTCGGGAGAGTAATGAAGGGAAACGCTAGCTGGGCATACGTGCATCGCTTGGTGCCATACCGTAACGTCGCCGGAAAGCCGTGGCAAAGTTGGTCGCGTGCTGGTAGCCCGACATCCAGGCCGCCTGCTGAACGCTGTATCCCTGTGCCAGATAGCGTCGAGCCAGCTCCAGCCGACAGTCGCGCAGGTAATCAAAAACCGAATGACCATACGCCTGACGAAACTTGGTGCGCAGGCTGCTGCTGCTCATCGCGGCCAGTTGTGCCAGTTCATTCAGGGTGTATTCTTTTTCAGGCTGCTGAGCCAGAAGCCGGCGAACGTTCTCCAACCGCTCCTGTTCACCGGGGGGAGGTAATACGCGCCGCTCTCCAGCGCATTGCCCGAATGACAGGCCTTGCCCTAGCAGTTGTAGCATCACGCCTTCCAGCATCAGTTGGCGGGATAGTCCCGGCGTGGTGCTTTCCAGCGCATGCTGTAACCCAGATAACAAATGTCCCGGAACCTGCCATAAAAACGTCGGATTCCCCTCTTGTTCCCACTCGTTCAGCAACGAACCCAACAGCGGATTCAAAGCAAAAGTGGCGGGAAAAATACCCAGTGATACGGTGCGAAGGTGGCAATCCGCAAGGTGGCTGGCGTTCATGACTAACGGGTCGCCCAGCCTGGTGCTGAATGCCATACCTGACCGCACCACAAACTCCTTACCGTTCAGGCGCAGCGCGACGCACCCTTCCAGCACCACCAACGTATAAAACGGGCAGCAGTGCAAAGACGTCGATTCGTAGGGCTGCAACACGCGCACGTTGGAATTCGTCAGGCAAATACCGGAGGAGAGCGTCATTTCTTCGACATCACCCTGCACGACGATACGTTTTTCTTTCGTGCGATCGCGGCAAGACGAAAGTTGAGGGAAGTGGTAATCAATCCCGTAACGTTCACCGATGTCGAAGAAATCCTCAATGGAAAAGAGTCGTTTGAGCATGAGCGGGAAGATATCCTCATCCTGTTTAACGCCCAGAGTCAGGTCTGAGATTAACGGACATAGCGTGACGCAGCGACGTATTCGCTACAAAGATCGTTATTCACCTTAGCATTGTGCCGCAAGTGCATCAATAAGACTGATACGTATTCTCATTAAAGCCAGAGAAAAGAAATCTTCAGCCAACCGTTATCGAGTCAGACCCTGCCGTACAATTTCTGCGTATACAAAAGGGGAATGTTTTTCCAGATGACGAAGCGAGCAATCCTCTAAACGATAATCGGTAAAGTGGTCTGTTCGCATTTTACGGTGCTCAGGGCTGTCGAGCTTCAGTCGGGATATTGTCAATTCCGCCTGAATAGCATACGGCGAACCTTTAGGATATAACGCATAATTAGGGCTAATTTCACCCGATGCAAAATTAATTACAAAGGTATTTGGCTGCAAACTGATTGGATCCAGCACATCATCAAAGTCATTCTTGTTGCGATTCGGCCCTAATGCGCTGAGGCGATAATTCCCCCATTCATAGGCATCACCAGCGTTACGTGATTTAGCAACAAAATGATCGGTAGAAGATGCCCCTGTCACCCACTCAAAATAAATAGCCAGATAGGTACAGACACCGCTATAAGATTCCCAAAGCGAATAATTACTGTGCGTCCAGTAATTAGGTAAGTCAGAAGCTTTTGGCGGTGGTGAATTGAGGGAAATCCCTTTTTTACGCAACCAGCTATGCCCCTTCTGACGCACCTCTACATCAAAATCATCAGGCTCCACCTGTAACACTACCGGAATCATCTTTGCGCCCCTTTTTTGTTTTTTTATCCTGAACAGAATTGGTTTTGCTATCTCGGATCGCTCTCCAGCGAAACAGAAATTCATCTTTTGCGTCCAGCGCAGTCAGTAAACGCTGATACATCGCATCCAATTCACTGCCGGATGCCGCTACCTTATCCAGCAGTTTGGCCGCCTCATCCACCAATTTTTCATATTCAAGCGGTCTGCTGCTTGTTAAATCAAATGCTTCGCTGGTCAGCCAATTACCCGCATCACCGTATTTCTCGAATTCACGTTGTTCAAGCGCAACGACACCGTCACTAAAGTCCAGATCAAACCAAGCATCCTGCTTGTCATCAAATAACGGTTCTACTGACGTCATCACCAGTGGGGAGTGCGTGGTAGTAATCAATTGCACCTGCGCTTTAGCATTCAACTTTCCAACGACTTTCAGCAACGCCGGAACAATGCTCCGCTGCCAGCTTGGATGAAGGTGAGATTCCACTTCATCAATGAGAAACGTAATCTGAGGCGTTACCGCTTCACCCAACAATTTGGCGGCTTGCTGATGCTCTTCCCATGCCCAGACCAAAAAATAAGCTAGCGCCAGAATACGTCGCATCCCCGAAGAAGCATGGAGTATCGGCACATCCTTTTGATAAGGCATCCTAAGCGTCGGGATTTCGCGCACATCATCAAGGCTAATGCGGATCAACTCTCCCAGCGAAAGCACCTCAGTTGCAGAGGGAGAGAGTACCTTTAACACCGCATTAAAATGCTTGAACGCCGCGCCTTTCTCTTTTTGCCAACTGGCGATGTCCCGAATCAGCCCGTTACAAAGCCAAGAACGTTCATCCCCCGGCAAACCATCCCATACTTCCGCTGGGCTTAATACATAAGCGGGTACTCGCTCCTGTACATCAATGCCTTCCTGCGTATTCCAGTAATTGCGATGAGGATCCCATACTGCAAAACTGCCATCCGCCATAGCATAAAGAACTAAGCCTGGGTTGGCGGGGCGACCCGCTCGACCAGTCCAACTTTGCTCACGTCGGGCATAATGGCTCTCGTAGCGTTCAGTTTTGACTTTGCCCGCAAACGAAAAGGCGATACTGGCTTTGCTGACTTCTTCAGATGTGATTACAGGCGCTGGTAATGCTTTTTTGCCAGCGGTCAATTTAGGATTCACTTCCGCAGGCCACCTACGGGTCAACGCCCACCAGGTAATATCCAGCAAAAAACTTTTACCTAAGCCGTTGTCGCCCGTTAACAGATTAAGCCGATGGCCAAATGTGAGATGCATCATGCTGGCAGGCCCAACATTCGCAATGCTGAGTTCGTGGATCATCTCCCCCCCTTATTTAAATTCATGAATAATCTTCGACTTAATCCGCATCATAACCCAAATTTGGCGCTAACCAGCGCTCCACTTCACTCACATCCATGCCTTTACGTACCGCGTAATCCTCTACCTGATCGTGCTGGATTTGCGCGACGGCGAAGTATTTGCTGTCGGGGTGGCTGAAGTACCAGCCGGATACCGACGCGCCCGGCCACATGGCATAGGATTCGGTTAACTTCATGCCGGTATGCTTTTCCACATCCAACAGTTGCCAGATTTGCACTTTCTCCGTGTGATCTGGGCAAGCCGGATAGCCCGGCGCGGGGCGAATCCCCTGATAGTTTTCTCGAATCAGCAGCTCATTACTGAGGTTCTCATTCGGCGCATAGCCCCAGTAGACCTTACGCACGCGCTCATGCAGGTATTCCGCAAAGGCTTCTGCCAGACGGTCAGAGATCGCCTTCACCATGATCTTGTTGTAATCATCATGCTGAGCTTCCCATTGATCGGCCAACGTATCTTCTTCCAGACCGCCAGTTACCGCAAAGGCACCGAGATAATCTGGCTTACCGCTGGACTTCGGCGCCACGAAGTCGGACAGGCAATAGTTCGGGAAGTCAGTTTTCTCCGTCTGCTGGCGCAGATGGTGGCTGACTGACAGCACCGTTTCACGCCGTTCATCAGAATAAATCACGACGTCATCCCCAACGCGGTTCGCCGGGAATAAGCCCACCACGCCACGGGGGTTCAGCGCACCGCGCGCGGACAAGTCATCCAACATCGCGTTGGCATCAGCAAACAGGCGCTTCGCCTCTTCACCTACCACCTCATCTTCCAGAATGCGGGGATATTTCCCCGCCAGCGACCAGGTCATAAAGAACGGTGTCCAGTCGATGTAGTTGCGCAGCGTTTCAATGCTGGCCGTCACTTCCTGAACGCCCAAACGATGCGCCACCGGCGGCGTATAGTTTTCCCAATCCAGATCCGAGGCGTTAGCGCGTGCAGCCTCTAATGTCACAGGCGGCGTTCTCGGTTTTTTACGCGCGTGCTGAATACGCACTGTTTCATACTCTTTACGGGTACGCGCAACGAAGTCGTCATACTGCGCACTGGACAGCAGAGCCGACACCACGCCAACAGAGCGTGAGGCATTCTGTACGTAGACCGTCGGGCCGCTATAGTTTTGTTCAATCTTCACAGCGGTATGCGCTTTAGACGTCGTCGCGCCGCCAATCAGCAGCGGCAGCGTGAAGCCCTGACGCTCCATCTCTTTCGCCACGTTGACCATTTCATCCAGCGATGGCGTAATCAGCCCGGACAACCCGATAATATCGACGTTCTCTTCACGCGCGGTCTTCAGGATCTTATCCGTCGGCACCATCACGCCCAGATCGATAATTTCGTAGTTATTACATTGCAGCACCACGCCGACGATATTCTTACCGATGTCGTGAACATCGCCTTTGACCGTGGCCAGCAGAATCTTCCCGGCTGACGTCCCTTTGGCCTTGCTGGCTTCAATATAGGGTTCGAGATAGGCCACCGCCTGCTTCATCACGCGGGCAGATTTCACCACCTGCGGCAAAAACATTTTCCCCGCGCCAAACAGATCGCCGACCACGTTCATGCCATCCATCAGCGGACCTTCAATCACCTCTATCGGCCGTGCAGCCTGCTGGCGCGCTTCTTCCGTATCCAGCTCGATAAACTCAGTAATGCCTTTCACCAGCGAATATTCCAGACGCTTCTTCACATCCCAGCCGCGCCATTCCGCCTGCGTTTTACTGCCTTCCTCTTCCGTTTTGCTGCCGCGGTATTTTTCTGCCAGTTCAAGCATGCGTTCGGTGGCATCGCTGCGACGATTAAGGATCACATCCTCCACCGCATCGCGCAGTTCCGCAGGGAGATCGTCATAGATCGCCAACTGCCCGGCATTCACGATCCCCATGTCCATGCCGTTGCGGATCGCGTGATAAAGGAAGACGGCGTGGATCGCTTCACGCACCAGATCGTTGCCGCGGAATGAGAAGGAAACGTTAGACACGCCACCGGAGATCATCGCATGGGGCAACTGCGCCTTGATGTCTGCACAGGCTTCAATGAAATCCACCGCGTAGTTGTTGTGTTCATCGATCCCCGTTGCTACGGCGAAAATGTTCGGGTCGAAGATGATATCTTCCGGTGGAAAACCGACGTCTTCCGTCAGGATGCGGTACGCCCGGCTACAAATCTCAATTTTACGCGCGCGGGTATCCGCCTGGCCGACTTCATCAAAAGCCATGACCACCACGGCCGCGCCATAGCGCCGTACCAATTTGGCATGGTGAACAAAGGCTTCAACGCCTTCCTTCATGGAGATCGAGTTAACAATCCCTTTGCCCTGAATGCATTTAAGCCCTTTCTCAACCACATCCCATTTTGAGGAATCGATCATGATCGGCACGCGGGCAATATCCGGTTCGCCGGCAATGAGGTTCAGGAAACGGACCATCGCCGCTTCCGCATCCAGCATGCCTTCATCCATGTTGATATCGATGATCTGCGCGCCGCTTTCCACCTGCTGGCGGGCAACATCCAGCGCTTCGTTGTATTTTTCTTCTTTGATCAGACGTTTAAAACGTGCAGAGCCGGTGACGTTCGTCCGCTCCCCAACGTTAACAAACAGCGTGTTGGCATCGATAGTCAGCGGTTCCAGACCGGATAAACGGCAAGCCACTGGGATCTCCGGCAGCTTACGTGGCGGAACGCCTTCCACCACTTTCGCCATCGCGGCAATGTGTGCAGGTGTCGAACCACAGCAACCGCCCACGATATTCAGGAAGCCGGATCGCGCCCATTCTCCGATATGTTTCGCCATATCAGCCGGATCCAGATCGTATTCCCCAAAGGCGTTGGGCAGCCCCGCATTCGGGTGCGCACTCACATAGCATTCTGAAATACGCGATAGCTCAGCGACATACTGACGCAGCTCATCCGGCCCCAGCGCACAGTTCAGGCCGAAGGAAAGCGGTCGGGAATGGCGTAAGGAGTTGTAAAACGCTTCTGTTGTCTGGCCGGATAGCGTACGCCCTGACGCATCCGTGATCGTGCCGGAAATCATAACCGGCAGTACGATCCCTAATGCCTCAAATTCACTTTCGACGGCGAAACTTGCCGCTTTAGCATTCAAGGTATCGAAAATGGTTTCGATCATAATCAGATCGACACCGCCTGCGATCAGTGCCCGTGTCGATTCACGATATGCATCCACCAGTTGATCAAAACTCACGTTACGAAACGCCGGATCGTTAACATCGGGGGAGATCGACGCGGTGCGGTTCGTCGGGCCGAGCACACCAGCAACATAACGCGGTTTATCCGGCGTTAATGCCGTCCATTTATCCGCACTGGCACGTGCGAGCTGTGCGGCGACAGTATTCATTTCCGCCGACAGCGCTTCCATATCATAGTCCGCCATCGCAATGGTGGTGGCGTTGAAGGTGTTGGTTTCGAGGATATCGGCACCGGCTTCCAGATAGGCGTCATGGATTTCGCTAATCACCTGTGGCCTGGTGAGCACCAGCAGATCGTTATTTCCCTTCACATCGCTCGGCCAGTCAGCAAAGCGCTCGCCGCGATAATCTGCTTCCTGTAGGCGATAACCCTGGATCATGGTGCCCATACCACCATCCAGCACCATAATGCGTTGCGCCAACTGACGCCGTAATTCATCTACCCGATTACTCACGCGAACCCCATTCCCGGCCAATAAATACGATATATATTGCGTCTATCCTAGCATAAGTCGTAAAGGCACTAATGCGGTGCAGCATGAGACTTTTTCAGATCATTTGCCGATAAAAACCCAGAGAAAGAAGAGTTGCATTCTGCGGCAAAAAAACGAAAATCAATTCCATTACCATAAAAAGGAATCGACGCCATGACGCCACCAGAGCCAGCCAAACGTGGGAAAAAACCCCGATCCAGCACGGGCGCTACCGCACAGCCGACCGGGCAGGTTCAGTCGCTGACCCGTGGCCTGACGCTGCTGGAGTATATCGCCAGAGCAAACGGCAGCGTGGCGCTAACCG
Organism: Pectobacterium sp. A5351; assembly: GCF_028335745.1. Lineage (NCBI taxonomy): Bacteria > Pseudomonadati > Pseudomonadota > Gammaproteobacteria > Enterobacterales > Pectobacteriaceae > Pectobacterium > Pectobacterium sp. A5351. Next base: position 3,841,502 of record NZ_CP116477.1, on the reverse strand, counting down.
ATCTCGCTCAACAGGCCGGTTTACCGAATTCCACGACCCATCGCCTACTCACGACTATGCAGCAGCAGGGCTTTGTGCGTCAGGTTGGCGATCTGGGATTGTGGACGATTGGCTCACACGCCTTTATCGTCGGCAGCAGCTTTCTGCAAAGCCGCAACCTGCTGGCGATTGTGCATCCGATAGTACGCAAGCTGATGGAAGACTCGGGCGAAACCGTCAATCTGGCCGTTCTTGATAAGACCGACAGCCAGGCGATCATCATCGATCAGGTGCAGTGTACGGCACTGATGCGTATGTCTGCACCGATCGGCGGTAAGCTGCCGATGCATGCTTCTGGTGCCGGGAAAGCCTTTCTGGCGCATTTGCCCGATGCACAGGTCACGCAATTGCTGCATAAGAAAGGGCTGCACGGCTACACGCCACACACCTTTAGTTCGCCGCAAGCCCTGAAGGAAAACCTGTCGCTGATTCGCAAGCAAGGCTACTCCTTCGATGACGAAGAGCACGCGCTGGGGTTACGCTGTATCGCAGCCTGTATTTTGGATGAACATCATGAAGCTTTCGCCGCCATTTCCATCTCCGGCCCCGTATCTCGCATCACGGACGACCGCGTCACGGAACTCGGCGCACTGGTGATCAAAGCCGCCAAGCAGGTCATGCAGGAATATAGCGGGTTATAAGCAAGATGTATCACTCGTAATAAGCTACCTGTTATAACGGACTTCACTATTATCCGGCGTAAAAATTATGCAGCGGTAGGCTTGGCTGCCGAGTGGGCGGCATGAACGCTGATGGTACCGCGTAGCGGCATAATTTAGCCGGAAGCCTGGGTTCACAGGGCGATAGCGTTTGAATGGCCCTGTGTCGGGCGTGTGCTACGAGAATGAGATGAACGCATCCCAACTATTTAAGAGCGGCGAAAGGTTCGGCTGGTAGGTGTGGATCCTCACAGACTTCCGGCATCATAGTAGCATGAAGATGATGATATTCTGGCGCACGACACTGTCTCCGCGCCTGCATAAAAATATGACGAAGAGACAGACTAAGCGTAGCGAACTTACTCGAACAGGCTGCGGTGCAGCGTCTGTACCACGCGTTCGGCGTCGTCGCCAGGAACCAGGAAGCATAGGTTGTTGCTGCTGGCACCGTAGCAGATCAGGCGAATGCGGAAAGGTTCCAGTACGCCAAACACTTCTTTCCCGACGCCACAGGCTTGAGACAGCTTGTTGCCGATCAGCGCGACCAGTGACAGATTCTCTTCAACCTCGACCCGACACAGCGATGACAGCTCGGTCAGCAGAGCGCTGGACAGCAGGCTGTCGCCCGTTGAGGTGGAGCCGGTTGTGTCGAGCGTCAGCGCAACGTTGACTTCTGACGTAGTGATCAGGTCAACGGAGATGTTGTGACGCGCCAGAATACTGAACACTTCGGCCAGGAAGCCGCGTGCGTGCAGCATGTTCAGGCTATACAGCGTGAGCAGCGTTTGTTTACGACGTAGCGCCAGCGCACGGAATAGCGGCGGGTTTTCGGTTTTATTGCACACCAGCGTACCGCCAGCGGCTGGATCTTTGCTGGAGCCGACGAACACCGGAATATCGCTACGCACCGCAGGCAGCAGCGTGGCCGGGTGCAGGACTTTCGCGCCAAATGTTGCCATTTCGGCCGCTTCTTCAAACATAATTTGGTCGATGCGTTTTGCCGTCGGCACCACGCGAGGATCGGTGGTGTAGATGCCGGGAACATCGGTCCAGATATCAATTCGGCTGACGTTGAGGGCTTCGCCCAGCAGCGCTGCGGTATAATCGCTACCGCCGCGACCCAGCGTGGTCGTACGGCCTTTCGCTTCACTACCGATGAAGCCCTGTGTGATCACCAGACCTTGCTCAAGACGCGGCTGCAACTGGCTGCGCGTCAGTTCGCCCAGCACGTCGCAGTCCGGCTGCGCACGGCCAAAGTTATCGTCGGTACGCATGATTTTGCGCACATCGAACCACTCTGCCACCACATCGCGCTGGCGCAGGATTTCGACAAACAGCAGGGTGGACATCAGTTCACCGTGGCTGACCAGTTCATCGGTCAGCGCGTTGGACGTCGCGAGCGCCGCCGCTTCAGACAGGGTAGTGACGCTGTCCAACATGCGGTCAATCTCATCGCGAATGACGCTTTGATTGGTGAGCTTGTCGATGATGGCATATTGGATCTGGCGGATTTTCGCCAGATTCTCTGCGCGCGCTTCCGGTGCTAAACCTTCTGCGAGTGCGACCAGTAAATTGGTGATACCCGCCGATGCCGACAGCACCACAACGCGTACATTGGGATTCGATAACACCACATCGGCGCTGCGATTCATGGCGTCAAAGTCCGCCACGCTGGTGCCGCCAAATTTGGCGATAACGGTAGAATTCGCGTTTGCGGAGACTTCAGTTGCAGACATGTCAAAAAACCTCGTGTCAGGGGTAGGCTGTTTTCAGTAAACAGCATTCCATTAATCAACCTTGGCACAGGGGGAGAGCAGAAGTAGGGGGCAGGCGTAGAAAATGACTACGATACACCCAGAAGCGCTCCACCTTGCTGAACGTCCATCAGGACGAATCCGGTGACAACCCAGAGGATTCAGCCTCTGTAGTCGATAGGGTGAAAGCCGTATTTCACCGCATCTCGGCGTCGCTCCCCCTCGGATATCATCAGTGGATTACGGTTCCTCCGATATCTTACCTGGGCGACGCGCCTCTTCTGGCTTGCACACCGAGTGCGCAAGTACGGTGTTACAAATAACGGGTTATGCGGTTTCTGTCAATAAACAATCTGTCAGTAAACGACACGCTGTCAGTAAACCACAAGGCATGAAGCGCTTTTAGCAAGAAAAGGGATCTCAATCGGGATTTTAAGGGATACAATCGATTCAGTCACTTTGAACTCATGCTTAGAGAGAAAGTCGCATTATGAAAAATATCAATCCAAGCCAAACTGCCGCCTGGCAGGCATTACAAACCCATTTTGACGCGATGAAAGCGGTGCAAATCAGCGAGCTGTTTGCACAGGATAGCGATCGTTTTGCGCATTTTTCCGCCACGTTCGACGATCAGATGCTGGTGGATTACTCCAAAAACCGCATTACAGCGGAAACGATGGAAAAACTGCACGCACTGGCGCGGGAAACCGACCTGTCTGCGGCGATTCAGTCCATGTTTGCCGGCGAGAAAATCAACCGCACGGAAGACCGCGCCGTTCTGCACGTTGCCCTGCGCAACCGCAGCAACACGCCGATTCTGGTGGATGGCAAAGATGTGATGCCGGAAGTCAACGCGGTGCTGGCGAAGATGAAAGATTTCAGCGAACGCGTGATCGGCGGTGAGTGGAAAGGCTATACCGGAAAAACCATCACCGACGTGGTTAACATCGGTATCGGCGGTTCCGATCTGGGGCCGTTCATGGTAACCGAGGCGCTGAAGCCGTATAAAAACCACCTCAACATGCACTTTGTCTCTAACGTTGACGGCACGCATATTGCTGAAACGTTGAAGCCGCTGAACCCGGAAACCACGCTGTTCCTCGTGGCGTCTAAAACCTTTACCACGCAGGAAACCATGACCAACGCGCACAGCGCTCGCGACTGGTTCCTGAACACGGCGCAGGACGAAAAACACGTTGCCAAACACTTTGCCGCGCTGTCTACCAACGCGAAAGCTGTTGGCGAATTTGGCATCGATACCAACAACATGTTTGAGTTCTGGGACTGGGTGGGCGGACGCTACTCCCTGTGGTCGGCGATTGGGCTGTCGATCATTCTTTCTCTGGGCTTTGAGAACTTTGAAAAACTGCTCAGCGGCGCGCACGCAATGGATAAGCACTTTGCTTCCACGCCCGCGGAGGAAAACCTGCCCGTGCTGCTGGCGCTGATCGGCATTTGGTACAACAATTTCTTCGGTGCTGAAACCGAAGCGATTCTGCCGTATGACCAATACATGCATCGTTTCGCGGCCTATTTCCAACAGGGAAATATGGAATCCAACGGAAAATATGTCGATCGCAACGGCAATCCGGTGGATTACCAGACCGGGCCGATTATTTGGGGTGAACCGGGTACGAACGGCCAGCATGCGTTCTACCAACTGATCCATCAGGGCACCAAGCTGGTTCCGTGTGATTTCATTGCGCCAGCGATTAGCCATAACCCATTGAGCGATCACCACAGCAAGCTGCTGTCGAACTTCTTTGCGCAGACGGAAGCGCTGGCGTTCGGTAAGAGCCGTGACGTGGTGGAAGCGGAATTTGCGGCGGCAGGCAAAAGTGCCAAAGACGTGGAACACGTGGCGCCGTTTAAAGTCTTTGAAGGCAACCGTCCAACCAACTCCATCCTGCTGCGCGAAATCACCCCGTACAGCCTGGGTGCACTGATTGCGCTGTATGAACATAAGATCTTTACTCAGGGCGCGATCCTGAACATCTTCACGTTCGATCAGTGGGGCGTGGAGCTAGGTAAACAACTGGCAAACCGTATTCTGCCAGAGCTGGAAAATGACAGTCAGATCGACAGCCATGATAGCTCCACTAACGGGCTGATCAACCGCTTCAAAGCGTGGCGTAACTAATCGGGCCTTTTCAATCGCAAGGAGGAAGACATGCAGGTTCGTATTTTGTTGGGACTATCAGCGGCAGTGTTGCTGGCGGGGTGCAGTAGTACCAGTCAAGTCAGCGCCGCTGGTCAGGCAGTGACGTTCACGGATACCAAGCCAGGAAGCGAATGTCAGCTGTTGGGGCAGGCCAGCGGTAGCCAGTCTAACTGGCTGGCAGGCAACCATAGCGACGGCAGCTCTATGCGCGGTGCGGCAAACGATCTGCGCAATAAAGCGGCGGCGATGGGGGGCAATACGGTCTATGGTGCAACCAGTCCGAGTGAGACCTTCTGGTCAAGCTTTGCGCCGCTGGACAGCAAAATGAACGGCAGCGTCTACAAATGTCCTTAAGCTAAAGAAAAAACCGGTGAGAGTGACATGTTGCTCTCACCGCTTTTCCTAACGTATTTCTCAACCGACTATCCCAGTGTCGTCCTGATGCTGCTTCATTCCTAAATCCAGCGGCGTTTTGCTGGCTTCCCCACCGATTTCCCGCGCCAGACGCGGCACCAGATAGCCGGATACCTGTTTCATGAGCGCTTTGACCAAGACGCGCGCCTCGTTGTCATCCACCAGAAAATGCGCGGCACCCTGAACCTTGTCCAGCACATGCAGGTAATAAGGCAGAATGCCCGCGTCAAATAAGGCATTGCTGAGCTGGGCGAGCGTTTCTGCGCTGTCATTCACCCCACGTAGCAGCACGCTTTGGTTGAGCAGCGTCACGCCAGCGCGATGCAAACGCGCCATACTTTGTGTTAAATCAGGATCAATTTCCTGCGGATGATTAATATGCGTCACCAGCAACACCTGAAGCGAACTGCGGGACAGGCGATCGCACAGCGCGTCGGTGATGCGGGCAGGGATCACCACCGGCAAACGGCTGTGAATGCGCAGGCGTTTCAGATGCGGGATATGTTCCAGTTCGGTAATCAGCCAGTCCAGCTCGTGGTCTTTGGCCATCAGCGGGTCGCCGCCGGAAAAAATGATTTCATCCAGTTCGGGATGCTGACGGATATAATCCAGTGCCTGACGCCAGTTGGCCTTATTGCCCTGATTATCCTGATACGGGAAATGGCGGCGGAAGCAGTAACGGCAGTTCACCGCGCAGCCGCCTTTCACCAGCAATAATGCGCGGTTGTGATATTTGTGCAGCAACCCCGGCACGACGCTGTGTTGCTCATCAAGTGGATCGTGGGTGAAGCCTGGCGTGGCAATAAACTCCTCACGCGCGGTCAATACCTGTCGCAGCAACGGGTCGTCAGGATTGCCTTTTTGCATCCGTGCAGCGAATGCACGTGGTACTCGCAGAGCAAAAAGCCTGCGTGCATCGTTACCTTGTCGGAGTTTAGCGTGATCGTTCAGTGCCAAAAGTTGCAGTAATTCATCAGGATCGGTAATTACGTCTGCAAGTTGCTGCAACCAATCTTCTCTGGAAGGTATATTTAGGGTTACAATGTGTGCCATTTTTTTGGCTTCGTACCAGTATTAAATTGTAGAGGGCCTTTATGGCGACTTATTCTAGCAACGATTTTCGTTCCGGTCTTAAAATCATGTTCGAAGGCGAGCCGTATGCCATCGAATCCAGTGAATTTGTGAAACCGGGTAAAGGCCAGGCTTTTGCTCGTGTAAAAATGCGTCGCCTGTTGACGGGCTCTCGCGTTGAAAAAACCTTCAAATCTACCGATTCTGCAGAAGGCGCAGATGTTGTAGATACCAACATGAACTACCTGTACAACGATGGTGAGTTCTACCACTTCATGCACCCTGAGACGTTTGAACAGCATCAGGTTGAAGAGAAGACCGTTGGTGATTCTGCAAAATGGCTGCAGGACAACGCTGAATGTATCGTTACCCTGTGGGATGGTCGTCCTATCGCTGTTCAGCCGCCGAACTTCATCGAAGCTGAAATCACCGATACCGATCCAGGCCTGAAAGGCGATACCGCAGGTACTGGTGGTAAGCCAGCAACGCTGAGCACCGGCGCGGTCGTTAAAGTGCCATTGTTCGTACAGATCGGCGAAGTGGTCAGAGTTGACACGCGTTCTGGTGAGTACGTTTCACGCGTTAAGTAATGTATCTGAAAAGGCTGCCTTCTGTGAGGGCGGCCTTTTTGCTCCCGTAGCCTCACTGAAATCACCCTCTTATTTTTTCTCCTCGTCCGAAAAAATCCCCACAAGAATTAAAATTGGCTACGCTTAAAAAGCAGTCACTTTCGTACCGTTGAAATCCTACTCTCATAAAGAAGGAACCGAGTATGTTGAAGAAAGCTTTTGTTGCCATTTTCTCTCTGGTTATTCTCTCTGCGGTGGTTGGGTGTAATACCACCCGAGGGGTTGGACAAGATGTTGAGGCGGGTGGGAAGGCTATTCAGCGCAGCGCCCAATGATCTAACCTAGGAAATAAGTCGTAATAACTTTTCCGAGTGGAAGAAAATACCGTTTATGGTGTTTTCTTCCCTGCGGCGAGATAATGTGAAAGTGGATCACTCGGAGAAGTAATAATGTCGCCTATTTTCATTACTGTCGGCATGCTGACATTGAGTAATATATTTATGACGTTCGCCTGGTACGGGCATTTACGCTATTTCAGCGGCCGTACCTGGATAATTGCCGCGTTGGTCAGTTGGGGGATTGCGTTATTCGAATACCTCTTGCAGGTGCCGGCCAATCGGATTGGCTATCAGGTTGCTTCCGCCGGTCAATTGAAGATATTGCAGGAAGTGATCAGCCTTTCCGTATTTATCCCTTTCTCAATGATCATTTTAAAAGAGCCGTTCCGCACCGATTATATTTGGGCGGGGCTGTGCCTGCTGGGCGCGGTTTTCTTTATGTTCCGCGATAAGATTATGGGATAACACATACCCGTCATACTTCAAGCTGCTTGTGCGTTGTTCAAAACCATAACGTTTTGTCACGCAACTCGAATTATTTAGGGTATAGCCGTTTCATCTCTGTGTTGTGCTCAATATGCCACGATCACTGATTGACCCAGATGAGCGCCTCTGTCGGGAAGCCGTAGCGTTTGGCCGTGGCGACCAGTTTGTCGCGTGTCGCGGCATCCAGCGTTGGCGTGCGTGAGAGTATCCACAGATAGTCACGGTTCGGCCCGCAAATCAGGGCATAGCGGTAATCGTCATCCAGCTCAATAATGTTGTAACCGCCATAAAATGGCCCGAAGAACGACACTTTTAGCGCGCCACGCTGAGGCGAACCGGTGAAATAGGCTTTCCCGGTGCTTTCTTTCCATTCCTGTTTTTCGACGTTAAAGCCACGGTTGATCACCTTGATGCCGCCATCATCTCGTGGGCTGTAGGTTGCTGTCACGCGTTCGAGATGGCGTTCAAAGCGATGGTCGAGACGAGCGATCTCGTACCATGTGCCGAGGTAGCGATTGACGTTAAAATTTTCCACGACGGTGACGTTATCGGGCGGCGTTACGCTACAGGCGACAGAGAAGAGCGCCACCAGCGCGGCAATGCAGGCTTTTCCGCAGCGTCTGATGGTTAAGAAAAGCGTGTTAAAGCGAATAGCGTTAAAGTGCATCATATTGACGTCTCATCGTTTTCATCTCTGTTCCAGTGTAGACGATGGACATGGTCAGGTGGGGAAATAAAACGGCCTGCGACGATGTCGTGCAGGCCGTGAGATACTACAAATTTACGGTGTGAGCTTTACAGCGTGACGACGCCGATGACGGTCACCACGGTCAGGATTGCCGCCAGACCGTAGAACACCCATTTTCCGGCAGGAACGTGGATTTTCAGGTCATGCATCGCATGGTGGATACGGTGTAAGCCACACCAGAGCGGCAGCACAATCATCAGCAGTAAAAAGACGCGGCCGATAAAGCTCTGGCTGAACGCGGCGATGCGTTCATAGGTTAGCGCATCCGGGAACAGCCCCAGAGGCAGCATCACGCCGACCAGCAGGATAATCACCGGGGCGAAGAACGCGCTCCACATCCCACCGGCGCCGAACAGGCCCCAGAAAGGCGGTTCGTCAGAACGTTTTGGCGTTGGGTTAATCACGTTATTTCTCCTGTTCAGAATAGTAAGGCGATCGCCAGAACGGCTACGGTTACCACCACGGTGACAGCCCACAGCCCTTTAATGAGTGGCTCTGGCCCCATTTTTTCATCTTTAACGATGATGATGCTGGCCTTCGGTGCCAGTTCAAACCAGGTTTTGGTGTGCAGCACGGCGGCCAGTAGTGCAACGATGTTAATCAGCAGCACCAGTGGGTTTTGCAGGAAGCTGACGAAGTGTGCCCAGCCTTCCGGCCCGTTCTTCAGTGCGAAGACGCCGCACATCAGTACGATGCTGAACCAGACGGCGGGGACAGCCGTCCCCTCACGCAGCATATAAAAGCGGTAGAACCCCAGTTTTTTCCACCAGGTCGGCGACATATCGCGAACATACGCTTTACGTTTAGATGTCATCATTGTCCCTCCCTTATTGTGGTTTCAGCATGGCGATCATGAAGTCTTTCGCGCTCTCGACCTTGCCTTGCTGGATAGCAGCGGCTGGGTCGACATGCTTCGGACACACTTCTGAGCAGTAGCCCACAAACGTACAGCTCCACACGCCGTTATTACCGTTCAACTGCGGCATACGCTCTTTCTTACCGCGATCGCGGTTGTCCAGGTTATAACGGTGCGCCAGCGTAATCGCCGCCGGGCCGATGAACTCAGGGTTCAGGCCAAACTGCGGGCATGCCGCATAGCACAAACCACAGTTAATACAGCCGGAGAACTGGTGATACTTCGCCATTTGCGCCGGAGTCTGCTTGTTCGGGCCATCAGCTGGTTTACGATCGTTGCCGATGATATACGGCTTGATGGCTTCCAGACTCTCGATGAAGTGGGTCATATCGACCACTAAATCGCGCTCGATGGGGAAGTTGCCCAGCGCTTCGACCTTCAGACCGTTCGTGTAGTCACGCAGGAACGTTTTACAGGCCAATTTAGGGACGTTGTTTACCATCATGCCGCAGGAGCCACAGATCGCCATACGGCAGGACCAGCGATAGGAGAGGTCCGGTGCCAGGTTATCTTTGATATAACCCAACGCATCCAGCAGGGAAGTCTGCGTGTTGTACGGGACATCGAACGTTTCAAAATAGGGTTCATTGTCCTGTTCAGGGTTATAGCGCATGACTTCCATTTTCAGGGTTTTGATCGTCTCAGCCATTCGCCTGCTCCTTCTTGCTGCCTTCCTGCGCATCACCTTCTGCACCGTATACGCGTTTGGCCGGTGGAAGTTTGGTAATCTTCACATCGCTGTACTCCAGACGTGGTGCGCCTTCCGGGTTATAGAACGCCAGCGTATGCTTCAGGAAGTTAACGTCATCACGCTCGGTGCAACCTTCATCCAGACGCTGGTGCGCGCCGCGAGACTCTTTACGGTTGATCGCCGAGTGCGCCATACATTCCGCGACATCCAGGCTGTGACCCAGCTCAACGGTGTACAGCAGGTCGGTGTTGAACACGCTGGAGCGGTCGGTGATTTTCACGCGTTTGAAGCGCTCTTTCAGCTCAGCAATCTTATCGACGGTTTTCTGCATCAGATCGGTGGTGCGGTAAATACCACAGCCTTCTTCCATCGACATGCCCATTTCGTCGCGGATTTTCGCCCAGCTTTCGGTGCCTTCTTGATTCATCAGGTCGTGCAGGCGCTGTTCGATGTCACGCGTTTGTGCATCCAGCGCCGCACCGTTGGCGGGTGCTGCCGCCTGTGCGCGCTGTACGGCATGTTCACCCGCAACGCGCCCGAAGACCACCAGTTCGGCCAGTGAGTTGGAACCCAGACGGTTCGCGCCGTGCAAGCCAACAGAGGAACATTCGCCGACGGCGAAGAGACCCTTGATACGGGTTTCGCAGTGTTGATCGGTTTCAATACCGCCCATGGTGTAGTGCGCAGTAGGACGAATAGGAATCGGCTCTTTCACCGGATCGACGCCGACATAGGCTTTTGCCAATTCGCAGATGAACGGCAAGCGTTCCAGAAGCTTCTTCTCGCCGAGGTGGCGCAAGTCGAGGTAAACCACGTCGCCCAACGGGGTTGAGACGGTGCGGCCTGCGCGCCATTCGTGCCAGAACGCCTGCGAGACTTTATCGCGTGGCCCCAGCTCCATGTATTTGTTTTTCGGCTGGCCGAGCGGTGTTTCCGGGCCCATGCCGTAGTCTTGCAGGTAACGGTAGCCGTCTTTGTTGACCATGATGCCGCCTTCGCCGCGACAGCCTTCAGTCATCAGGATACCGGAACCGGGCAAACCCGTCGGGTGATACTGAACGAATTCCATATCACGCAGCGGGACACCGTGGCGGAACGCCATGCCCATGCCGTCGCCGGTGACGATGCCACCGTTGGTGTTGTAACGGTACACGCGACCTGCGCCGCCTGTTGCCAGTACCACGGCATTCGCGCGGATCTGAACCAGCGAACCTTCCATCATATTGATGGCAACAAGACCGCGCGCCTGGCCGTCATCGACCAGAACGTCGAGGACAAAGTGCTCGTCAAAACGTTGAATTTGCGGATATTTAAGGGACGTTTGGAACAGCGTATGCAGCATGTGGAAGCCGGTCTTATCGGCGGCAAACCAGGTGCGTTCGATCTTCATTCCGCCAAAGCGGCGAACGTTGACAGAACCATCCGGTTTACGGCTCCAGGGGCAGCCCCACTGTTCCAGTTGAATCATCTCTTCCGGGCAGTGTTTGACGAAGTGCTCAACTACGTCTTGTTCACACAGCCAATCGCCACCGGAGACGGTGTCGTTGAAGTGATAATCGAAACTATCGTGTTCCTGAGTCACTGCTGCTGACCCACCTTCTGCCGCCACGGTATGGCTACGCATTGGGTAGACTTTTGAGATCAGCGCAATTTTCAGTTGAGGGTTGGCTTCTGCGGCAGCAATTGCCGCTCGTAGGCCAGCACCTCCGGCCCCGATAATGGCCAAATCGGCATTAAAGGTTTGCAATGCATTCCTCCAGTTACTTAAGTTAATTAAGTTAAAATAAAAAAATAATATCTATTCATTTCTGTCTTTATATCCGAGCTTAATATCAAACCCGCTGAAAATTATGTGATAGAGGTATAAAGAATAGATAAACCTATAATTTTTGTGTGGGAATAATTATACCGAATTATAGGTAGATGAAATTTGATGTGATCCCGTATTTTGTCGTTTTTTCAGCGAGTCTCGTATTTATTGATAAAAACGTGATCGAAAGACTTATTTAGGTGGAAATGGTGCTTTTATTTCTTTAATAACCCTTTTGAAGGGGATATAAGAAAATGATCCACTGGAGATAATTTACGGCTGCTATCCTGAGCGCACCCTCTTAAAGGGTAGAGCATACCTTGCTGAAAAGCGCGTCAGGCCTTTTTTCCGCTGGAAATTTGGGCTGAGGCGGGTAGACTGCACCCCCTGTTTGACTTTGGAGTAAGAACCATGAGCGAGACGACAAGTTGGCAACCTAGTGCTTCTGTCGCTAATTTGTTGAAACGAGCGTCGATCATTGCCGCTATCCGGCGCTTCTTCACCGATCGTGGTGTACTGGAGGTCGAAACGCCTGCGATGAGCCAGGCTACGGTAACGGATATTTTCTTATACCCGTTCCAGACCCGTTTCGTTGGCCCCGGTGCTGCGGATGGTATGACGATGTACTTGATGACCAGCCCGGAATACCACATGAAACGTCTGCTGGCGGCTGGCAGCGGACCGATCTTTCAACTGGGCCGCAGCTTCCGCAATGAAGAGTCAGGCCGACACCACAACCCTGAATTCACCATGCTGGAATGGTATCGCCCTCACTATGATATGTACCGCCTGATGAATGAGGTTGATGACCTGTTGCAGCAGGTACTGGATTGTGAAAGTGCAGAGATGCTCTCGTATCAGCAGGCATTTCTACGCCATCTGGAAATCGACCCGTTGTCTGTCGACAAAGCGCAGCTGCGCGAAGCGGCAGAAAAAATCGGATTGGGTGATATCGCCTGCCGTGAAGACGATCGCGATTCGCTGGTGCAGATGCTGTTTACTTTTGGCGTTGAGCCGCACATCGGGCGCGACAAACCGGCGTTTGTCTACCATTTCCCAGCTACACAGGCTTCGCTGGCTGAGATCAGCTCGGAAGATCATCGCGTTGCCGAACGTTTTGAGGTCTATTTCAAGGGGATTGAGCTGGCGAACGGCTTCCGTGAATTGACCGATGCCGATGAGCAACGTCAGCGTTTTGAGCAGGATAACCGTAAGCGTGCCGCGCGGGATTTGCCACAGCAGCCGATTGATGAAAATCTGCTGGCGGCGTTGAAACACGGCTTGCCGGAGTGTGCTGGTGTAGCGTTAGGCGTGGATCGTTTGATCATGCTGGCGCTGAATGCCGAAAAGCTGAGTGACGTGATGGCGTTCTCTGTAGAACGCGCGTAACCATCTGATCCAGGGCGGAGCCATATCTGGCTGCCGCCCATTTGCCCTTCTTATAAGCTGCCCGGTGTTCGCTGCCGTGGCGTCAGCGTTCTTCCACTGCGCGACAGATTGTCCATTCTCACCTGGAACGGTGGGAAAGGGAGATCCAGATTGTGCTTGCGATAGTTTTCCAGAATCAACTGATGCAACTCATGGCGCAGCGGCATACGGTGCCCCATTTCGGCGGCGAACACGCGCAGCTCGAAAATTTGAATCCCCTGTTGCAGGTCAACCAGAAAGGCTTCTGGCTCTGGCGTATCCAGAATCAACGAACAGCGCTTCACCGCGTCCATAAGCAGTTCCGTGACTTCCTGGCTGTTTGCGTCCGCCGGGGCAGGCACCGTCAGCACGACACGTGTGACGGAATCCGACAGCGACCAGTTGATAAACTGCTCGGTAATAAATGCCTTGTTTGGCACGATGATTTCTTTGCGGTCCCAGTCGGAAATGGTGGTGGCGCGGGTATTAATACGCATGACGCTACCGGTGAGATCGCGGATCGTAACGGTATCGCCGATACGGATCGGTTTCTCAAACAGGATGATCAGGCCGGAGATAAAGTTGGCGAAGATCTCCTGCAAGCCGAACCCGAGTCCCACACCCAGTGCGGCCACCAGCCATTGCAGCTTCGACCATTCGATCCCGATCAGCGAGAACCCCATCAGACAGCCGATCAGCATCAAAATATATTTGCTGATGGTGGTAATGGCATAGCCGCTGCCCGGCGACAGATCCAGGTGCTGTAGGATCGCCAGTTCCAGCAGCGCAGGCAGGTTACGCACCAGTTGTGCGGTAATAATAAAGATCAGAATGGCGATCAGCACCGATCCCAGCGTAATCGCCTGAACGCTCTCCACGCCTTTGACCGTGCTGGAAACATCCCACAGGCTGATATTTTCCAGGAAGGCGAAGGCTGAATGAATTTCCGACCACAGCGCGATAACGGAAACCAGCGCGATCAGCGTCAGAATGGATCGCACCAGTTGCAGGGATTTGGCGCTGATGGCGTCCAGATCGACGACAGGCTCTTCCACCGCTTCCGAACTGCTTTCATGGGACGACGCAGACGGCGCGTCTTCTTCACCTTTGGCACGCTGCGCCAGAATTTCCGAACGTCGCTGTTTGGCGCGGTCGAAGGCGATGCGACGCCGCTGAATCAACATCCAACGGCGAATAATGTGGTAAACCACCAACAGGAAGAACCAGATAGAGACGGAGGTTTCCAGGCGTGCCAGCAGCGCCTGCGCGGTTGCCAGATAGCCGATGCAGGAAGCTAAGGCTGCAATGAGCGGCATGGCGATCAGGAGGTTCCACATCGCACGGTTAACGGAGTTTTCCCCAGAACCTTCTTTATCCAGATACAGCGGGATACCGGCGCGTTTTAACCCGGTCGTGACCAGACTCAACGCCATACAGAGCAGGATGAAACAGAGCCGCCCCAGCGTGCTGGAAAACTCGCGATCGTTGAGCTTATCGAACGTAATCAGCGCCATAATCAGCGGCACGATAAAGGCGATGGAAAGGCGATAGTAGCGCATCGCTCTGGCGACGCGTTCCGGCGACCAGCGAAAGTGGACAATAAACAGCCCCTGCGGGTGCGCGAATGAGGCGCTGATCATCACCAGCCACATCAACGGCACGGTGGCGGTCACGCTGTCGCCGATGGCAACGGCAATCGGATAAGGCCAGGCGTTTTGCAGCCCGTAGCCCAGCGCGGCCCAGAGCACCGGCAGCGGCAGGGCAGTAAGGATGGACCAGAACACGGTACGCAGTGTCAGCATAAAGTGATCGAGCGTGACTTTACCGACGCGACTGCTGGCGCGCTCCATAAACGCATGATAGTGGCGACGGGAGCTGATACTGAAGCCCACCAGCAGCAGCGCGCCCAGCAGCGGCAGCACGGTTTCCTGACTGGTGACCATCATCACCAGCGCGCTACCCAACTGCGTCAGCGTATCCAGAGACAGCAGACGCGTCAGATCCTGCACCAGTTTCAGCGGATAGGCGAACGTTACGGGCTCGACATCCGCAACCCAGAATAGATCGCGATGGGCCGCTTCCCGTGTTTCGGTCAACGCATCCGCCAGTTGGTTATTGGCGACTTTGAGTTTGGTCAGTTCCAGTATCTGTGAGTCACAGCCGGAGATCAGTGAAGTCAGCAGGTCGCGCTGGGTACGCATCTGGTCGGTCAGAATACGCTGCTGTGCGCTGGTCAGCGGATCGCCGTTGTCCTGTTTGGCGTTATCAAGATCCTGCGGTTTGTTGATCAGGTCTTCAAAGTGCAGCCGTTGTACGCGCAACTGCGCCATGTCACTATCCAGCAACTGAGGTTTGGGCATTTCCGGCAGACGCGCTATTTGCGCCCGTAGCGTTTCTCCCAATATCGGTGAGACGCCGAGCCACTGTGCCTGTTCGCGGATGGTACTTAGCGCCTGACGAACCTGAATGGTGTGCGTGGCAGCCTGACGCTGTTGAGAAGCGATCAGGTCCATCCGCTGCGCCTGTTGGTTCAGCGCGACGGAGAGCTCACGATTAACCTGTAGCTGTTTGCTGATGACGTTGGGTAAATCGCCGCTTTGTTCCGCGAGAAGCTCTGTGCGCTCTAATGCCTGTTCGGCTTCGCGCTGGCGTAGGTTATTGAGCCTGCTGCGTAAATCCTGTTGCAGCAGATCCAGCCTGTCGTGGCGTTTTTTATACAGCTCGACGCGTAGCCGGGACAGCTCCTGACGATTGCTGGCTGACAGTTGCGCCAGCTCCAGTTCGTCCACCCGGCTTTTACGCAGCGCGGATTCGGCCTGAAGCGCGACGAGCTGCGCTTGCCCCAGCGGCGTGGCGGGCGTACCGAGAGACTGAATACGGCGTTCCGCATCGCTTTGCATGCGACTGGCTTCGGTTTGCTGCTGCGGAAGCTGGCTCAGTGAATCACTGATTTCACGCAGCCGATCTTGCTCCTGTTGGAGCTGGCGGGCCTGTTCCAGCAGTTGGCTGCTCGTTTGCAACAGCTGCTGTTCAAGATCGTTGCTGGAGAGTCCTTCTGGAATTGACGAGGGTTTGCCGTCTTCGGCATTAAGCTGACGACGCAGTTCCTGAACCAGCTTGGGGAAATCATCAATAACGCGCTGATACTGTGTGGCGCGTTCCAGCGCCTCTTTGCGATCCTGTAGGGTGTTCAGTGCAGCCTGATATTCTTCAACGACTTTTGCCTGATCGGCTGCACCTTTGTTGGCCTCCGCCTGCTGTAGCTGCTGGCGGAGTTGCGCCTCATTGGGCGCAGTGGCAGCCAACGTGGCAGTTGATAATAAACATCCCAGAAGAAAAGTCAGAATCAGACGCACGTTAGCTACCCTTTATGACAAACAACACGCTTACAAGCGACTAAAGCCGGACGCTAGTTACGGCGCGTCGGGTTTGTGGCCCGTCTGGCCGGACGCGTCAATCGCAGTATTTTGTCCCTCAGCCTGAGCAGGCTCAGGCGTTGCAACGACAGGCGACGGTGCGGCGTCGTTTGCTGCCAGTTCGGTTCCTTCCGGGAAGATGACAGGCGTTGGTTCGTCCTGACGGACTTCGGCAAACGGTTCACCCACACGGGTCACGCTCAGGGTATTCAGATGAGCGGCAAACTGGAGATTGTTGCCTGCGGCAAACAGGTTAATCACCGTTGAACCCAGCTTGAAGCGGCCCATTTCCTCGCCTTTCGCCAGTACGACGGCGCCTTCTTCACCCGCCTGCGGGTAAGTCCAACGCTTGATGATGCCTTCACGTGGTGGCGTCACCACACCTGACCACACGGTTTCGATGCTGCCGACAATGGTCGCACCGACCAGAATTTGTGCCAATGGCCCGAATTCAGTATCGAACAGGCAAATGACGCGTTCGTTACGCGCAAACAGATTCGGCACGTTATCGGCCGTCAGCAGATTGACGGAGAACAGGTCACCCGGCACATAAATCATCTCGCGCAGCACGCCGTCGCACGGCATGTGGAGGCGGTGATAATCACGCGGCGAAAGGTAAATGGTGGCAAACAGGCCATCACAAAACAGATCCGCCATCATATAGTTGCCAGCCAGCAGCGCTTCCAGCGTGTAGTCGTGATTCTTCGCCTGAATCAGCTTGCCGTCGGTGATGGGGCCAAATTGCGACAGCACGCCGTCAGCAGGCTGCACCAGACGGTGTGCATGGGGATCGACAGGGCGAATACCTGGACGCAGAGGGCGAACGAAAAACTCGTTAAACGTGCGATAGGATGCGGTATCCGGCTGCTGCGCTTCCTGCATGTTGACATTGTATTGGCGGACAAACAGATCGATCACCAGCTTGGTGAGTTTTCCCGCACGTTTGTTGGCTCCCCAGCCCGCTAAGCGGGTCAGCCAGATCTTGGGAAGCCAATACTGTAATTTGATTTTGATATTATCCAGCACGGTGAGCCTCTTGGATTAATAGTGCGCCATAAAATAAGCTGTCTGGGAAACACGTCTGACGTTGTCAGCGGTAGCCCAGAAAGAGAGTCAGCGAATTCGTTAACTCTCAAAGGGGGCGCATTGTAACGATGGTCATGATAAATGTCAGTTATCTGTATCTGAAAAGCCTTTACGCGTTTTTACTTGCGCCATGCTTTCCAGAATCCGGTGATAGTTATCATAGCGCTCTACGGCAATCTCTCCGCGCTCCAGTGCGGCGTTAATGGCGCAGCCCGGATCGTTTTCATGTTTACAGTCGCGGAACTTACACGAACCGATGTATTTGCGTAGCTCGATGAAACCACGCGTAACCTGTTCGGGTTCCAGATGCCACAGACCAAATTCGCGCACGCCCGGTGAGTCGATGACGTCGCCGCCGTGCGGGAAGTGGTAAAGCCGGGAGGCGGTCGTCGTGTGCTGTCCCAATCCTGAGGTATCGGAAACCTCATTCACCAGAATCTGTTCTTCACCCAGTGCGAGCAGCGCGTTAAGCAGGCTGGATTTCCCTACGCCTGACTGCCCGGCGAAAATACTGATACGGTCAGTGAGCGCCTGTTCCAGCTCAGGGATACCCTGTTGTATGTGGCTGGACACCATCAGCACGCGATAGTTGAGTGCGCGGTAGATATCCATCAATTTATCCACAAACTGGCGGGATTCGTCATCCAGCAGATCAATTTTGTTCAGTACGATCAGCGGTTCGATCTCCAGCGTTTCGCAGGCGACCAGATAGCGATCGATAATGTTCAGCGACAGTTCGGGCAAGATCGCGGAGACGATCACGATCTGATCGATATTGGCGGCGATCGGCTTAATGCCATCGTAATAGTCAGGACGTGTCAGGACGGAATGACGGGGGTGAACGGCTTCCACGATCCCGCTGATGCCAGCGAGCGATTCATGGCCGGGTCGCCAGACGACGCGGTCGCCAGTCACCAGCGATGAAATGGTCCGACGAATGTTGCAGCGGTGCACCACGCCATCGGCGGCTTCCACATCGGCGTGCATACCGAATCGGCTGATGATAATGCCTTCCTGCGCATCGCCCAGTTGGCTATCTTCCCATTCGACTTTGCTTTCCGTTTTTTTCAGGCGACGCTGATGGTTGGCGCTAACCCGACGCTGCTGACCTTTCGACAGTTTCTTTTTGCTCACTGAGCCTCACTTAATACGATTTATCGTTCGCGGCAGCGCGTTATCGCCCCACCCGTCATACTTCAAGCTGCATGTACGTTGGCTCCTTCGTTCACCTCAGTCACTTACTGGTGTAAGCTCCTGAGGATTTACTACGTCGCCGCCTTCCTGCAACTCGAATTATTTAGGGTGTATAATACACCCTATTTGATTTTAATTAACTGATACCACCTTGTCGGTATCTGCGCTGGGACTGATACTGTTATCCTTGTATCGATGACAGAGCACAAAGCAACAGTAACACCCACGCAACAGGAACACCCACGATGGTAGATGAAAATAATCTGATCTGGATCGATCTCGAAATGACCGGCCTGAACCCAGATCGCGATCGCATCATTGAGATCGCAACGCTGGTGACGGATGCTAATCTGAACGTGTTGGCCGAAGGGCCGGTACTGGCGGTGCACCAGTCGGATAGCCAATTAGCGCTGATGGATGACTGGAATGTGCGTACACACGGCGCTAGCGGCCTGACGGATCGCGTCAAAGCCAGCACCACGGACGAACGTGCTGCCGAGCTGGAAACGCTGGCGTTTCTACAAAAATGGGTGCCGGCGGGTAAATCGCCGATCTGCGGCAATAGTATTGGGCAGGATCGCCGCTTCCTGTTCCGCTATATGCCGGAGTTGGAAGCCTACTTCCACTACCGCTATCTGGATGTCAGCACGCTCAAAGAACTGGCGCGACGCTGGAAGCCGGAAATTCTGACGGGCTTTAAGAAGCAGGGCACGCATCAGGCGATGGACGACATTCGCGAATCCCTGGCGGAACTGGCTTATTACCGTGAGAATTTTCTGCGGTTGTAGATGAAGTAAGCGGGGGTAGGGCGTGATGCGCAGCGAACTGCTGCTATTTACGCCACAACTCTACGCAACAACGTTTGTTTTGTCAGCGAGAGTCTGTTTTATCAACATATTGTTTTTTTTATCAGCAGTCAGATAATTTTTCATTTTTTGGGGCTTGCGGTTAAACGGATTTCTCGTATAATGCGCACCCCATACCGATGAAGAATTTCAATTAAAGAACTTCAACATCGTATGAAGATTTCCCGGGCGGGAATAGCTCAGTTGGTAGAGCACGACCTTGCCAAGGTCGGGGTCGCGAGTTCGAGTCTCGTTTCCCGCTCCACGTTTTATCACTGTTTGTCACCATACAATCAGTGTGCAGTAATCAGACGTAACGCCTGTTAATGTCTGTCCGATATGCGGGAATAGCTCAGTTGGTAGAGCACGACCTTGCCAAGGTCGGGGTCGCGAGTTCGAGTCTCGTTTCCCGCTCCAATCTTTTCATCTCTCTTTTTTCTTGTACCATCAATTTCCCTGTCGTGCCTGAAATCTATTCGTTTTTCCGTTGTGCAACGATACCGTTAGTACATCAGGTAAGTGATTCCGGTGAGTGAACGCAGCCAACGCACATGCAACTTGAAGTATGGCGGGTATACACCATTGTTGTATTCGATGAACATCGTTAAGTACATTCGAGTTGTGCCTTTATCGTTGATATTGTAGATAAATTATTCTATTAAATACTTAGCCTGATTATATTTATTCTGATTCCTGTTTTTATTTTATTTTTGTATTGGTTGGTTTTTGACGTAATATCAAAAATTGACTATGTTTATAACCAGAATGCATTTATAAAAATCACATCGTTTAAAATGGTCAACGTTATTATTGCTTTTTAGTGATTTTTTTCTATTCGATTTTATCTGGGAAATATCATTTAAATTTCATGAGACATTTCGATTGTTTATTTAATAAATAACGAATTGTTGTCATGGATCATAGGGTATCCCTACAGATAAAAGAGGATGGAAAAATGAATGCAATGAATAGCTCTATTTTACACGTTGTAGCAACGGCGGCGCTGCTGATGAGCGGTTTTGCTCAAGCAGATGATATGGTAAAGGCACATACCGGAAAAGACCAAGTTGAATTAAAACATGTTCATGCTGTCCTGCAAAATGGCACGCCCAGCCCGCAGCACGATGCAATGTGTGAAAAACAGTTGAATATGCCTGAATCCAAATACGTCGGCATGAAAGTAACAACAGAATATAACATTAATACCCAGTCAATGATGATGTCAGCAAAGTCTATGTTCCCTTCGCCACACAGTACGCAGCCTATGGAATTAACGGCTGACTTATCCCCTCTCGGTTTATCTGATAGCTACTCATTCGGTGCATTTAAACCCAGTTCCTTACCCAATGCTTATATTATTTTCTCTGTTGATAAAAAAATGAAAAACCCGGTGAGCACTTTTATGGTTATTAATGAAAGTGAAGCTTATAACTGTGTGATTAGCAGTTCAACGCATGGGTTAAGCAAAGAGGAAATGAAAAGCCTTGAAATGAAGAAATAATAAACTGTTTGTCGTAAATTGCAGACTACTGTCTGCAATTTACGCGATATCTTAGATCATGTGCATTGCCATAAGGGAGCAATCGCAAGAATGTCGGGTTGCATATGAGTCAATGGATTGGAGAATACGTTGAAACGTAAGTGACTATAGATTACTCATGCAGCCATTCAGAAGACGAACGAATATCACCGTGCCAAATGTATAACGCGAGAACGGGCTCTGCCTGTGCCTGAGTCCGCCGCGCCATTGCCAGAGATTGACAATGAGCGATGTAACGGCTGTGGCGAGTGTTTAGTACAGGGCGGTGATAACGCTGTAAGTCTCACGTTGACGAGTATGATGTAGGCTTCTGAAATTATTCAACAGCGGTTCTGTTTCGCTGCACTAATGTTAAGTTCCATACCGTCTTATCGTACAGCGGATGAGCATAATGGATAGATACGACACTGATAATTGGCTATGCTAAAGTATAGTGCAAAGGAGAATAGCTCTTAATCGCAATTGGAGATGAAGTGTATGGAATCTACCTGGAAGTTGAACGAATTAGTCGAGTTGTCTTCAGAAAGTCTTCAGTCTCTCATCCATAATGAAATACCTGCGATTGTGATTAATAATTTTGCTTCCTTTGAGGAGGCTGCTCAGTTTGCGGATGCTGTATCTCAAATGGAGACGAAAGCTTATGAATTTGGTAAGCCAGGGGCTTATCTCGGTAATCCACTTTCCCACTATCGCAACCGCCCAAAGGAAGAATACTTTGCTCAGGTAAACGCTGCTGAATATGAGCGCATGCAAGTCGCCGAAAAATCATTTGATCCTGTTGCTCGGTTTATTCAGGTAATGAAAGAGAAGACCGATTTTGCTGTGTCGATTGCGGCTGAACCAGATTTTGGTTCTTATTTCGCAGGTATTATTCGCTTAATATCAGGTGGTTCAGACCTCCATGTCGACTATGCACCTATATTTGCTCGTGGTTCTATGTCTGTTGGTGATATATCAGCTCAGCTTGCCTGGAATTTTTATGCAGCGTCTCCTAAAGGTGGCGAAACAGTCATTTACAACCGTCCTTATCAATTCACGTCTGTAGACAAAGTGTATAAAGCGTACGATAGTTCACTTGTTGAGGGTTGTGATTCATTTGCTTTTAAGCCTATGATCGGCTCGGTTGTTATTTTTAATACCAGTAATCCCCACGCTGTTTTACCTAATGCAGTGGGTGAGAAAGGGGTTCGTATTGCGACGGGATCCTTTATTGGTCTTTCAGAGAATTACAAATTAGTTTTATGGTCATAAATTAATTTTAATGGATGTTATATGAAAGGTTTTCGCATCACCAATACAGCCGTTCTATATATCCTGACTGTGTTGACGGGGGGGACATCGTGGTATGCTGCAAAATTGCAATTAACGGATGTTCCACCAATTATTTCATTGATTTATCGATTTGGTGGTGCTGCGATATTATTATTATTCATTGCCATAATCGTAGGGAACCGGCTGCGATATGGCTGGCGTGAACATGTTGGTATGGGCGGGCTAGGCGCTTTAGGACTCTCGATTGCATTCTTGTTGATTTATAAGTCTGCATCTCTGATGACCACCGGGCTCATTGCTTTAATCTATTCCACGGTAGTGATACTCAACCCTGTAAATACATACCTATTCTTAAAAACACCAATTCCACGAATAACATTGATAGCCGCGACTATAGGTATAACGGGTATTATTTTGGTCTTTCTGCCGGAACTCCGTGGACATAGTTGGCACTGGGAAGGTGTCGGTTATGCTTTTGGCGCAACATTAGCATTTTCGCTTGCGAATATTATTGCGGTAAAACTGCATGCTCGTAATGTGGCAGTGATTCCAATGACAGGGATTTCAATGGCGTATGGTGCCTCTTTACTTGTTATTTATGCCTTATTGAGCCATCAGGAATTTACGTCTGATGTGACGCCTGTTTATCTATGGTCACTCATATATCTTATTGTCTTTCCATCGGTTATTGGATACACAACCTATTTTGCTGTCATAGGAAGACTGGGCCCCGAGCGTGCGGCTTATACTATGCTATTGGTTCCTCTTGTTGCGCTTGTCATTTCCGCGATTACAGAAAATTACCGACCAACCATTTGGGCGATAGTAGGAACATCTATGATTCTGGCGGCTAATTATTGGGCTATAACCGCCAGATTCCGAATACAATAACTTAGGGTCGAGGTTCAAGTGTTGGATAAGCACGTCGAACCGATCTAGCGATTAAAATAACAAGAATAATTTTGAAAATATCGGCTGGAATGAATCCGATTGAACCAATGGCAGCTTGCCAGACGCTAAGATTGGCGAATGTGGCAATCCAAGGTACGCCAATCCCATAAATAATGATGAATCCACCCAGCACTAAAAATAGGGCTTCTTTTAAAATAGTGAGTGACGACAAGTTCTTTTCGTAGAGATAACCAATGGTAAACGCGGCGATTGGCCAGGCTAGGATAAAGCCACCACTTGGGCTTAAGAAGACCCCAAGCCCCCCTCTGCCTCCAGCCATTACTGGGAGTCCAACGGCTACCAGAACGCAGAATAGCACAAGGGCCAAGGCACCGCGCTTCGAGCCTGAAATTGCACCGGCGAGCATACATCCCATGGATTGTGCTGTTATTGGTACACCTATAATTGGTAGCGTTAGTGGGGGGAACAATCCTAAAGCCGCTGTTAAAGCTGCAAACAACGCAATATAGACAATATCTTTCGTGGACATTTTTATTCCTTCTCTCTTGCTTAGGATTGAACTTATTTTTTCTTTTTATGGCCCGGATTATATGACCGAGCTTCGATTGCCGCTGAGATGTCATCGGCCATTTTCAGTGTGCGTACGATAACGGGAACGGCGATTGCTATAATACTTCTTTCAAGTCCACGAGCCCTTTGTGCTTCTCTCACCTCGGCAGTAACCGATGCCAGAACGGGTATAAAGCGCATTGCTAGAGACAACGCTAAACTCACTTTCCCAGGGTTGATGCCGAGGAAACGTAGCCAAGCTAATCCTTTTTCCAGTGCATCGATCATATCTGAGGAACGGGTAGTCAGGGTGACCAGTGACGCTAATAACAACAGGGCCGAAAGGCGAGTGACGACAAGCGCTCCCGAAAGCCAGTCGTTCAGAGAAACCTGAACAATAAATAAAAGTGCGATAATCCAGATGGCAGGTCTGAGCTGAGCCCATAATGTTGTTATGGATAGCGTGGCGGCAGAATAGAGCAGCAAGATGGCGATTAGCGCGGTAATTGACAGATCAAGCCGCGGAACGATGAAAAGGGTTGTGCCCACGACCATCAAGAGCATCAGCTTTACTCCAGGCCAGACTTTATGGATGCGTGATGTGCCGGGAACGTATTCTGAAAGGCTCATGACATCATTCTCACGTATTCTCGCAACGCAACGGAAGGCACATCATCGATAACGATACGTCCGCCTTCAAATACCAGGACACGATCAAAATTTTCCAGAAATTCAAGATCGTGGGATATAACAATCACGGTTTGGGGTAATCGCTCTATCGCTTCAGCAACCCGACGTTTGTTTCTCAGGTCTAATAACGTCGTGGGCTCATCGAAAACGATATAACTTGGATCCATGACAAGTACACCTGAAATAGCGAGGAGCTGTTTTTGTCCTCCACTCAGTAAATGAGCAGGGTGTTCCCGAAACGAAAGCATATCGTAACGAGATAATGCCTCTTCTGTGCGCTTCTTAATTTCGTCCTTACTAAAACCAAGGTTTTTCATTCCGAAAGCAAGATCTTCCTCAACAACCGGGAATACAATCTGATTATCAGGGTTTTGAAAGACAAACCCGACTTTGCGTCGTACTGACTTTCCGTCTGTTCTGGTATTTATACCATCTACCAACACGTCTCCACTTTTCGGAATCTGTAGCCCATTTAGGAGGCGTGCGAAGGTGCTTTTTCCACATCCGTTGCTACCAACAACCGCGATTCTCCTTTCTTTCAACTCTAAATTTATGTCGCTCAATACAACTCGATCGCCATAGGTAGACGTTACGTTACGTAACTCCAACATAAATAATTTACCCCTTCCGTGTCGTGCTTTTCGTTCTTAATGGTGCTATTTATACAGTATGCCTGTGAATACTGTTGTTCGCAATTCCGTGTTGATACAATATAATTGTATAATTATAGATGATTGGGAATATATCAGGTGTTGTGCTATGATTTTTCATTCTTACTGTGCCACACTATTTTAGTGTTATTTTATAAATGGATAGCTATACCAATAAATAGCATTTTTTGTAACAATATTGGATAGGTATTTATGGTGTTTATTTATCACAATACGAAGGGATTATATTTTGAAAAAAATTGCTTTTATCACCGGTGCCAGTAGGGGGATTGGTTATGATGTGGCAAAATACTTTGCGGAAAAAAATTATAATCTCATTATTCTGGCTAGAGATGAACAGAGATTAGTTAACATATCGAAATATTTTAATGAAGAGTTCGGTACGTTATCTAAAATCATTGCTATTGACGTTTGTGATTTTCCCGCTGTCGAAAAAGAAGTGTTAAAAGCAATAAATGAATTAGGCCACATTGATGTTCTAGTTAATGCCGCTGGGATATTTCTCCCAGGATCTCGTTCTGCTGCGTTAGATGATTTTTCCGCGATGCTTAATACCAACGTGACATCTATCCATCATCTTTGTAAGCTGTGCCACCCGTTCATGGGACGTTACCATCCCGGATGGATCTTTAATATTGCTTCGATTTGCGGCATAAAATCCTATGCTGGAATTGCGGGTTACGTGGCGAGCAAACATGCATTAGTTGGGTATAGTCTATCTATTGGTCAAGAACTTATAAAACAGGGAATTAAAGTGACAACTATTTGCCCTGATGTGGTAAATACCGATATGTCTGAAGGGTCAGGGCTAAACGATGAGGAAAAAATAGCTACATCAGATATTACCCGTGCTATTGATTTTGTTATGTCGCTTTCACCATCCGCGATCGTCGAACAGATAACGATAGGAAGAAAGCCTAAACAGGCTACCAGGTAACAGCCGTGAATGATCAGCGACTACTGAGTGTAGGAGGAAAGGGTTTCCTCCTTAAAACTCAGGCCCCTCGAAGGGATATTTCGCCGCCAATATAGGGCACTATTTCGCCATCTCTTTCCAGAAGAAGAGCGCCTTGTTTGTCGATTCCCCGACCGATACCGTAGATCTCTTTATCCCCGATAATGAGTTTAACGTTACGGTTGTAGAAATTGTCTAATGCTTCCCAACGTGAAACAAATGGCGCGAGGCCTTCTTGCTCGAATTGTATTAGTGCTGAACGCAACGCATTGATCAGCGTGATCGCTAATGTATTCCTGTCGATATCAATACCAGCTTCTTGTAAATTAATCCATCCTTGATTTATTGTGTCAATATTGGACTCTCGCATTGTTAAATTAATGCCAATTCCGATGACCAGATTCGCTGCATCGCCAGTTCGGCCATTGAGTTCCACGAGAATACCAGCCAGTTTACGATCATGAAGATACAGATCATTTGGCCATTTCACTCTTACTCCCTCGGCTCCTAGGCTGTGCAGAACTTCAGCCATAACGATACCAATAGCGACACTGACCCCAACCGCTGCGGCGGGCCCTTGTTCCAACCGCCAGAATAAGGAAAGATAAAGATTTGTTCCAAAAGGAGATACCCATTGTCTTCCTCGGCGTCCACGCCCGGCGGATTGATATTCCGCCAGGCAGGTATCGCCGGACGATAATGAATCCAAACGCGTCAATAAATACTGATTGGTTGAATCAATGACAGGGAATACGGAAACGTGACCGCCGTTAACCAGTGAAGTGATTTTCTCTACATCCAACAATTGCATCGGGCTGGGTAACGAATATCCTTTACCTGTCAAGGTCATGACGTCAATGCCCCATTCCCGTATCGTTTGGATATGCTTATTGATGGCGGAACGGCTCATCCCCATGACTTCGCCCAAATCTTCGCCTGAATGACAGTTTCCGTCAGCGAGAATAGCGATGAGTTTTAACGGAATCGTGTGGTCTTTCATGCCAGTCCCTTAGCCACATTTGTCTTAATGGATGAAAGGGATGTGCTGGGTACATTAGATGCTATGAAGAAATCGGTCATGATGTGTCACGGTCGCTGATGAATGGTTTACAGTTTACCCTATTGCGGCCGATCCCAACAATGTTACTGATTGGGAAGCGAACAAAAAATTAACACGTAATTAAAACTTTCCCTTTTATTTTTCCCGCCATAATAGACTGTATCACGAAGGATAAGTCCTTAATGTCAAACACCTCGGAGATATGGGTGTAAATAACATGGCTTCGGATCAGTTGCATGACTTCATCAATTTTATTTTGAATTAATGGTTTCTCTGTATTGTGGATCCATTGCCGCAGGTGGAAATGGGAAAAATCGATATCAGGTCTTTCTTTCCAGAATGCAGTCGGTATGGCTTTACCCGATAATAAACCATAGTGAATAAACTGCCCGCCCTGTTTTACGGCGCGAGAAGTGCACATAGCATCGTCTCCGCCGATGCAGTCGAGAACGGCATCAACGCCACCTTCTTTTTTTATCTGTGCTAAATCGTGGTGATAACTTTCTGCATGGGACACCAGAATACGTTGGACGGCGCAATCCTTAAAAAAGTCGCTATCAGGCATGTGTCGGACGACGGCTATAGGATATATGCCCATGTTGTTGGCGATACGGATAAGCATGCGACCGATAGCCGAGTTGGCCGCGTTGATCATGATTCTCGTGTTGTTGGTGGTTATCAATCTTTCCGACATGATTAAGAATGCCGTCATGGGATTAATATAACCGGTGGCGGCGTGTTCTTCTGAAATATCATCAGGAATAGAAAAACACCACTTTGCATCAATGTTTCGCACGCCTTGCCAGGCTCCCATACTGCCCAGCGGCAATACTCGCTGGCCAACCGCAAAATTATTGACGGATGTTCCTGTCTCGCGAATTATCCCCACGCCCTCAAAACCAGGAACAAAAGGCAGTTCTATTCTTGATTTATATGCTCCGGAAATCGTGATCAAATCCGATGGATTGATGGTGGAATATCGCATTCTGACACTCACCATTTCGGAGGAAAGTGGTTCAGGAATATAATTTTCGATGGCGACGCATTTGCTGGCGAGCCCGAATTCTCTGACGAACGCCCGAGTGTACGTTTTGCTTTCTTCTTTACTACACATATCAATATCCTTGGCTATCTATTTTTCAAACGTTCTCATTTGGCATGCCATAACGGAATTTTTTTCTTTATAAACGCGTCCTGATTATCAGAATAGTCTTGGCTACTTCTGATGGCGGAGAGTTCCTCCTCGCACCGTTGCAGCCATTCAGACGTGCTACACTGGTTAACTTCACTGATGAGTGTGTTACAAGCACGTACCGCCAGCGGGGCATTGCGACATAGCCTGGTGGCAAAATGTTCCGCTGATGCCATCAGCGATTCCCGCGAAACAATGTGGTTGATGATACCCAACTGAAAAGCGCGCTCGGCATCAATCGCTTCGCCACTCAGAATAATTTCGCGCGCCAGATTTATAGGCAAAGAAGAGACGAGTTTCTGAATCCCGCCACCTAACGGGAGAAGGCTATGGCGAACTTCTGGCAGACCTAATTTGATGCCAGCGGACGAGAGAATAAAGTCACAGTGTAAGGCCAGTTCGAAACCTCCACCGAATGCATCGCCATTCAAGGCGGCAATCCATAATTTCTGACGTTTGATGTTTTGTAATGGCTGGTATCCCCCATGCTTCGATAGTAATTTCGTACCGCCATTTTCAAATGCCTCTTTCAGATCGGCTCCAGCGCAAAATGATTTATCTCCTGAGCCGGTTAATATCACGACCCAAATATCACGGTCTTCTTCCGTTTTTTTTATTATGTCATCAAGGTGCCTGACCATTGCTGCGTTATAGGCATTGCGGGACTGAGGACGATTTAAGGTGACCCGTGCAATGTGTTCGCCGGAGCGTGTA
This sequence comes from Pectobacterium sp. A5351, assembly GCF_028335745.1. Taxonomy (NCBI): domain Bacteria; kingdom Pseudomonadati; phylum Pseudomonadota; class Gammaproteobacteria; order Enterobacterales; family Pectobacteriaceae; genus Pectobacterium; species Pectobacterium sp. A5351. The sequence goes on along the minus strand of NZ_CP116477.1, from coordinate 3,812,343 downwards.
TAGGTAATTTCAGTAGAGGGGGTATCCATCTTTAAATCGTCTCCGCAATGTCAAACAGGGAGGTGAGACCTAAGCCGCCTGCGATCCCCAACATCGCCATTGCGTATTGTTTGTCTGCTTGATGTTGGGGAGCACGGATCAACTGACTAAAAAGCCTGGTCACCAGAATAGAGCCCGAAGCGCCATAGGGATGGCCCAGCGCGATTGCACCGCCTTGACGATTCACTTTATGTTCATCAACGCCTAATGCATCCAACGAACCTAAAACTTGTGAGGCAAAGGCTTCATTAAACTCAATAACGTTAATCATACTCATCTGCAAAGACGGTTGTCTGGAGAGCAATTTTTTCGTTGAGGCCACAGGGCCTAATCCCAAATAGTTGGGATCCACGCCTGCGCTGGCTGAATCCAGAAATCGTAACCCCGTCGAATAGCCGTATTCTCTGGCCTTCTTCCGGCTCATAATAAGGACGAGGGAGGCACCGTCATTTAGCGGACAAGCATTGCCTGCCGTGACTGTTCCACCAAGAACGAAGGCGGACGGAAGGGAGGAGAGCGCTTCAAATGAGGTGGAGGGTCTGGGACATTCATCGGCGGAAATAGACTGATTTCCAACGGATAGTGGGACAATCTCTTCATTAAATACGCCATTGATAGCGGAAGAAACAGCACGTTGATGGCTGCGTAGCGCAAAGTGATCCTGCCTTTCCCGTGTGATAGCACATTTTTCCGCGACATTTTCTGCCGCCACGCCCATTTCTGGGTCGCCAATCTCCTCCGGTGAAAAACGCGAACGGTTATAGAACTGTGGCAGATTTTTCGGTGATGAGGGCTTTTCTATTCGCCAAGGCGCTGTGCTTACGCTTTCGACGCCACCTGCAATATAGCAGTCTCCTGCACCGGCCTGAATAAAACGAGCCGCCTGGATAATCGCTTCCAGACCGGAACCGCATTGGCGATCGATCGTCACTCCGGGAACCTCGAGCGGTAATCCCGCAGACAGTGCAGCTAACCTGGCAATATTGCCATTGCAGCCAGTGACGTTACCGATGAAGACTTCATCAACAGCTATTGGAGCTAACTCACTGCCGGATATGAGCTTTTTAATGAGCGGAACCAATAAATCAATTACGCTCAGGCCAGACAAGCAGCCATAGGCTCTGCCTACAGGCGTTCTGTAAGCATTCACGATGATCGGCTCGTTGTCTTGATTAGGTTGGTAATTTAACAATGGATGCCTCTTTACTATTGATCATCTTCTCAAGTTCTTTGCGTTTAATTTTTCCGCTCGATGTCATTGGCCATTTATTTATCGTATAGACGTCTTTCGGTATTTTATATCTTGGCAGGTGAGTGGAACAATACGCCACTACATCAGAATAATGGTGAATATGACCTTCGATGATGGAAACGATTTTACTTCCTAAATATTCATCAGCGATGGCGAGTACGATAGCTTCATCGATTTCCGGCATGCTTCGAAGCACTTTCTCGACTTCGGAAAGATAGACGTTATAACCGCCGGTTAAAATCATGCCGCCGGTTCGACCAAGAACATGGAGCCGTCTGTGCTCGTCAATATACCCCATATCCCCGACCGTTGCCCCGTTCTGGGTAACGTGAAAGGCCTTGCCATCATCGCCCCATAAATAACGGTCGGCAATGAGTTCGCTATTCACGTAAATATATCCCGTTTCTCCGTTTGCAAGCGCATTGCCATGCTCATCACGGATAACAATGTTAACGCCGGGGAACGCGTAACCAACAGAGTCGATGGATTCATCGATGTTTTCATCATCCAATAGTGAAACGGAGATAAAACTTAATTCAGAGGCGCCATAATACTCTTGAACAATGGCATTAGGCAGCATATCTCGGATAGTGAGATATTTATTAATGTCGAGTTTTGCGCCAGCGGTCAAGATGTATTTCACGTTAGAAAGTGCATTAACGTGTGTTCTAAAGATTTTCCCCAGAGACACGACCATAGAGGGGACGACGACCAGACGATCAATGGAATGACGAGTGATCGTCTTATAAGCGATATCATTATTCCATTTCGACAAAGAGTAGAATGTCGATCCTGAATATAATGTTTCATTCAGGCAATAAAGTCCGATGCCATGAAAAATAGGACACGGACAGAAGGTGTTAATCACGCTATTTAAAAAGAAAAGTGTATATCCACTGTCAAAACTGTTTCGCCAGGATTGTCTGGAACGCAGTAATGCTTTAGGAAAAGACGTTGTTCCTGACGTAAAGTAAATTAAGAAATAGCCATCTTTCTTATCTTCGAAAAACGATATTTTCGTACTCTTCGAAAATGGATCATCATAGCACAGGCAGTCTATTTTCAACGCTTGTGCTAGATTCTGGATGTCATTGCGGTCTGAGCCAATAATGATCAAATCAGGGGACAGTTTCTCCAACGTTTCAGCGAGCTGAGTATAGGGGATGTTTGGGTCGATTACCGCACAGACGTTAGGAAATACTGTTGCTGCGAGGTATGCTTCAGGGAATCTAACACTATTCCCTAACATGATAGCGATGACTTTAGCATCTTTTATATGCTTTTCATTTTTACCAGTAGGAATAGCGGATATATAGCCGTAGAGGGCTAAAGCATTATTCCATAGCGCTTTATACGTGAGCGTATTTTCATCGATATTAACTGCAATTTGGTTGCCATTGTGTTCTGCGTAAAAACGAACTTTATCATGAATTGGCATAAATCATTTTTCCTGCTTAGCTACCGACTCAAAGCCATTCATTAATGCCTTTCTCGTTTCTTCAGGGACGCTAATCGGACGTCCACTTTCTAAGCTAACACAAACCCAAACAATACTCCCTTGAGCACTGGACGCGTTTGTTGACTCATTATGTAAATGTATTTCAAATTCGAGGCTACTGTTGCCGATTTTGTTGAGATACACATGAGGTTTGACAATGTCATCAATGGATAATTCACTGATAAAAACAACTTCGCAGCGCTTGACGTGATAAGCAACTCCCGATGTTTTGGGCCTGAAAAGATGAAGTATTTCATTTTCCCTGAGCTGGTTGACTATCGCATCTTCAAAATAATCCAGATACACAGAATTATGTACGTGTCCATTCAAGTCGATATCTCGCATAGAGACCTGAAAATATTTTCCTACGGGATACTTATTATTCATACATCTCCTTTGTATCAGAGAAAATGATTGAGGATAGTGGAGTAATTTCTTGCATTATATTCGCTCCATTTAGTCAGGTGCTAACCATGAGTAAAGCTGTCTTCTACCATGATAGTTCATTAAAAAGACAGCGTTATTATACATTTTCCAGTGTGACCCGCCGTCACCAGTAGTCACAGATCATCAACACACGGTCGAAGTGTTGGGCTGCGAAGTCGGTGCAATGGATGATGAAATTCAGCGTGCCGCCATCCCACTGAAAAAGCTGGGTAAGGCGACGCTGGTTCTCGGATGCAGTTGAAAGGCGGGCTTTTGCCCAAGCGTCTTCTCGCATTGAAGGCCGGGTCGGCAAAGCGCATGCCGCTGCACAGACGGGCGGCATCCTGCACATTTGCCTGCCTCAGCAAGAAGACGATGCACTGACAGCGAGTCACTCTGCATCACCCATAATGCATTTTTGTAACGTTTTGCCTTTTTTGGGGGCGTTAACGCGCCGGAATCCCTGTGTCTACTGCATTTTCACCGCATTGGAAATCATGGCACGGCCTGTGCCTAGTCTTATATATCATCTTGTGTACAAGATGGGGCGACTCAGGCAATCGACCTGATCGGTTTTTTCAGGCTTACCAGGCCGTCGCTGGTCTGGTAAGACTGATGCCGACATTCACTCTTCACCCAGCGAACGCGATACGCGTTCTTTTCTTAATACGCCCTGTATGCCGACAAACAGCACGCCGGTTAGCAACAAGATAGCAATGAGGCCGTCGTAGCCGTAAAACGTGATGGCTGCGCCAGAGAACAGCGGCCCGCTGATGCTGCCCGCAGACCACACCAGCCCCAGAAGGGAATTCATCACGATCAGTCGCTGACCAGCAAATTTCTGACCCGCCCGTACCAGAGACAGCGTGTAAAGCCCGCCTGCGGCGGCACCCAGTACGATACAGACGGGAACCAGAAGTGCAGGGGAGGAGAATGAGAAGGTGATCAATACCAGCATCACACAGAACAGGATGCCGCAGGCTATGTGGGTTTTGATAATGCCGCATTTGTCTGCCAGCCAGCCAATCGGCGTCTGAAATACGGCATCGCCCAGAAAAATGAGCGTAACCAATAAGATTGCGGACTTTTCGTCTAAGCCTTGTTCCATACCGTAAAGCGGAAAGAGCGCCAGTATGCTGGCATCAAAGAAGGAAAAGCAGAGCACGCCAGAGGCGATGGTCGGGAGAAAAGGGATTGGGGTTGCGCTGATTGCGTTAGGCGCTTCGCTGGCGTTGACCAAAATGACTCTCTGATGGGGCAATTCATCGGATCAGGCAAGAAAACCATCGGAATGCTATACCTGTCTGCTGGGGGATTAAGGAAAATATTCGATTTCTTAACATGATCAATGTCTCAACATGATCGGTTTCTCAACAGAAAAGGAAATAGCCATGCTTGTACACGCCTATGGAGCCCATGCGGGCGATAAACCTCTCGAGCCGTTGCAGATTGTCCGTCGTACGCCGGGAGCCCACGATGTCCAGATTGACATTGCGTACTGTGGTATCTGCCATTCGGACCTGCATCAGGTGCGTGCTGAATGGGAAGGTACACAGTTTCCCTGCGTGCCCGGCCATGAGATCGTCGGACGGGTGTCTGCGGTTGGGGCTCATGTCTCCGCTTTTAAGGCGGGCGATCTGGTGGGTATCGGCTGCATCGTGGACAGTTGTCGACACTGCGAAGAATGCGATGATGGCTTAGAAAACTACTGTGATGGCATGGTCGGTACCTATAACGGCCCGACGGCGGATGAGCCAGGCTGGACGCTCGGCGGCTACTCTCAGCAGATTGTCGTGCATGAACGCTATGTGCTGCGCGTCCGACACCCTGAGGCGGAACTGGCTGCGGTCGCACCTCTGCTGTGTGCGGGGATTACGACTTATTCGCCGCTGCGCCACTGGAATGCCGGGCCGGGTAAGAAGGTCGGCGTCGTAGGGATCGGCGGGCTTGGCCACATGGGGATCAAACTGGCGCATGCTATGGGAGCCTATGTTGTGGCGTTCACCACGTCTGAATCCAAACGTGAAGATGCCAAGGCGCTGGGCGCCAATGAGGTCGTGGTGTCTCGTAATGTGGAAGAAATGGCGGCACACGCGGGCAGCTTCGATTTAATCCTGAATACTGTTGCCGCGCCACACGATCTGGATACGTTTCTGGTGCTGCTGAAGCGTGATGGCGCGCTAACGCTGGTCGGTGCGCCGGCATCGCCGCATCCTTCTCCTAACGTGTTCAACCTGATCATGAAACGCCGTACGGTGGCGGGATCGATGATTGGCGGCATTCCTGAAACGCAGGAGATGCTGGATTTCTGTGCCGAGCACGGGATTGTTTCTGATATTGAGCTTATCCGCGCCGATGAAATCAATGAGGCCTACGAGCGGATGCTCAAAGGTGATGTGAAATACCGCTTCGTTATTGATAACGCCACGCTGAACGCCTGATTGGCCTGGGTTCTGCTGCACTGACTTCCTCCCGGTGCAGTGGGACTATCATCAAGTGATCTATCACGCCTTCTCGACATCATGAGAAAAACCACGCTGTCGTAATTTCTCGTCACCAGAGACGCCAGAATGCGTTACTATTCGTCGATACTCTTCATTGTTACCCCAACGCGTTGATTTTCCTTCTCTATCACAGCGAAAAGACAGTTTAAAATAAGTATTTATACCGATTTAGCTCTCCTGATTCGTTTTCTATCTCTCACGGCTACAGCATGACAAGAAAGGCAAAAAATAGTGCTTTCGTGCTACCTTTTGGGCGGGTGGTAGATACCATCAATACCGTGCTTTGGGGCAACCTCTCATCTGCGAGCAACAAGGGAAAAGAGAAAAATAACGGACAGGCATTCAAACAAAACCGGGGTATCACCACCACTTGCTCTCTCTATGCGGGATAAATCGCTTACTGAAATCAACGAGTGGTTTGAAGCGCTGGAGAAAAGGTCGATGCCAATGACGTCATTGTGCGAACCACGTTGCACATGGGCATCCATAACAATGTGATGTTGGATTATACGCCGAGCCGCACGGAAATATCCCCAGAGCCAAAACGTGATGCCGACGGAGTCGCTGCAAACGTTCGGGCGTTTTTCGATAAGCATAGCGTGACGGTACAGCGTGTGGCCACGCTGGCCGCCTGCCTGAGCCATGCGACAGAAGGGTTAAAACTGAATATGTTGCCTGCGCTAGAGGATGACACGCTGTTCGAACAACTGGTCGACGAAGTTTGGCTACGGGAACCCGCCGTGATCGAACATGTTCTGTATCTGATCTGGGGTAATACGAAGAAACTCGCCGCACTGGTGAAAAAATCGGAAGCGAAGCGCGGCGCGTTATTAACGTCGCTTATTCAGGCTTCGGCCAAATCTTAAATGTAATAACGGTGGGTGAGGCCGTAGGGTTTCATCCCATAAAGGAACATGTTTATGACTGCTATTCTGCTGTTGGACTCTCGTGCCGATGAGATCGGCTCTGTCTTAAATCATGCGGCGCCGGAGCTTGAACTCGTGCTTTCAAACGGTACGGCGGAGCAGGCGTCGGGCTGTCCGATTTGGTTGGGCGAGCCTGATACCGCTGCGGCATTGCTGGCTGAGGGGGCTAAACCGATGTGGTTACAGTCTACCTGGGCGGGGTTCAAGCCGCTGCTGGCCGATGGGCTACCGCGTGATTATCGTTTAACTCGTGCCGTTGGCGTGTTTGGGCAGCCAATAGCCGAATATGTGACTGCTTATATGCTCAGACATGAGTTGCGTTTGGGGGAACGGCAAACCAGTCAGGAAGAACGACGCTGGGATCACCGTTTACCGGGATCGCTGGCAGATAAATATGTGCTGATTGTCGGTGCCGGAGAGATCGGCTGCGAGGTTGCTGGCTTTCTACGGCCTTTTGGCGTCGAGCTATATGGCATCGTCAGTACGCTAAGACCGCGACCGGATTTTAAACAGATCATGAGCTTAGCGGATCTACCCGACGCGGTAACGAAGGCCGATTATGTCATCAACCTTCTTCCTGATACCCCGGCAACCACCGATATCTATGATGCCCGTCTGTTTGCCGCGATGAAGCCTTCTGCGCTGTTCATCAATGTCGGGCGTGGTAGCGCCGTGGTGGATGATGATTTACAGACGGCGCTGTGTGATGGACAGATTGCGGGAGCGGTACTGGATGTCTTCAGGCAAGAGCCGCTACCGTACAGTCACCCATTTTGGAACATGCCGAATCTAACGTTGACGGCGCACATTGCCGGACCGATGGTGCCAGGGCTGATGGGACGATTATTTCTGGATAATCTTGCTCGCTTTCAGGCTGATAATACGCTGCGTGGTGAAGTGGATTTTCATCGAGAATATTAAATAATAATCTCGATAATTATAAATGCGTGAATTAATTTATTTGATAATAATTTTAATTCACGCATTTATAATGTTTCATTTTAAATATTTTTGTAAAAATTTATTGAGATTGTATGGCGTGTCAGTGTAATACTACTCTCGCTAAAAATGATTATTTGTTAATTTCTAAATAATAAGTCTGCGTTCTATTTGAGAATACTCAAAAATAAGGAAATCTTGGGATGAAATATCATCGTTTGAATTTATGTCTTGCGGCAGCTGGACTGGCATTTTGTATGAGTTCAGCGCTTGCTGAAACCAGCGTTTCTGTCGAAGTGAAGGATATTGGGAAACTGCAAAAGAAAGGCACGGTTTCTGTATTTGATGCCCCTAATAGTATACAAGCGCATGCTGCAAGTAATTATAAATTTCATAAAGCGGAAAATGAGGGGGTTGTCGTTATTTCCCCTAATGCATCAACTGCGCAGGCTGATGCAAAAAGCGCGCAAAAAAAACCGTTATCCAGCACCCAACCTCTTGCGAATAACGCTGCATTCACTCCTTTGTGTCCAACCCTTGCCGTAAATTCAATTTATACGCTGGATGGGCTACAAAGTGGAGGTAGCGCCTGTTATCACTTTGAAATTACTCAGCGTTCTAAAACCACCGCTTTCGTCGTAGGTATGAGTCCTGAAACAGACATTGCACTTAGCTTGATGCGTGATGATGGCCAGAATAATGTGACGGCAATTAATTATTCCAATCAAGCGGGAAATGCTGATGAGGCTACGTTAGATTTAACGCCGCCGGGGCACTATTACTGGTTTATGGAGGCCAATACCGCTGATGGCTCCGGTTTTAATTTTGGCGCTATCGTTAATACGAATGTTGATGACTATGAGCTAAATGATATTCCCTCTCTAGCCACCCCGATGTCTGATAGTTTGAGGGAAATTGAGGCTAACTCTGATAGCGATTCTGATGCGGATTACTATGTCTTTACTGCAACCCGTGGCCAGCATGTTTTACTTCGCTTGAATGGCGTGACGAGTGGAACCAATAACAACTGGTTACTGGCGTCTTCCACTGATGGGGGTAATAGCTGGACAACCCGTAATACCGCACAGGAAATTACGATCATTCCATCTCAGCCGAATGAGAAAATTTTGGTGAGAGTGCTGCCTAATCCATCACGATTGCCGACCGTATCTCAGAAATATAAGTTAACGCTGGGTTCTAAAATTACCAATTTTACCCATTCTGTTTCGGGGGAAAGTACCGTTCTGCGTATCCCAAGTTCAGCACCGACAGCGTATGGTTTCATGACCACGCAAGCCTATCGGGATGTGACCTGGGGAGTCACGATGGCGGATTCAACTGGCGCGGGTATTCCAAATATCGTGGCGATTCTTATACTCGACCAACGAGAAAACAACGGTGAGTTAGAGTTTAATGCCGCCAATGCTCACGGAATAATCACTGATTCAAATGGGCGCGCCTCTGGGTCTGTGAAATTGGATAACTGTTATGCTGATTACACGACGCAGTTCCAGGACTACAGCCAGGGTTATATTAATACGTGGAGAACAACCTACGATGTGGGTGCATGGCGTATTGAAGTCCCTGCTCAGAGCGGTGTTGGTGTTGGCGGGAATAATGTCACTCATGTCACCTTCGGGCACATTTGTAAGCAAACCTTGGTTAGCAGCGTAAAATCCTGATACGCAGAAGACAATGAAATATCAGGCCGCCTTAACGTCAGGCGGTCTGGTTGTGGAAGCGGGATCATGGTTTCGTTTCCACAGCGCTAGCGTTGATCACAATTGAGCGATAATGTTTCTCAGTGAAAAGGGCTTGCCACACTCAGTTGATTGGTACATAATGCTGACCGTTGAATCGCCAGATGAGTAAATAATGATTAAATTCATTAAGTTACATGTGATTCAGCAGGATTTGATAAATTTTAATTCCAGTGTGGTTTACTGAAGTAAAAAAGTAATCAATCCTATTCTCTGCGGGAATAGCTCAGTTGGTAGAGCACGACCTTGCCAAGGTCGGGGTCGCGAGTTCGAGTCTCGTTTCCCGCTCCAAAGTTCTTCATCGTTCTTCCTAAAACCTTCATTTTGCCATTCTCTGATTGAATTTTTTCAGGCCTCTTCCTGGAATTCAAAAATTTTTTATCTGTCTGAATTATAATATCTCATCCTGCGTATTATTTATCTGTGTAGGCGAGGGGAGAACTGTTTTTTAGTCGTTGTTTAGATCTATTTTTCATCTGAGAGTATGCCGCTGTAGATGCATTAATAATAATGAAAGTCCGTTCCTTGCCTGTAGTGTAAATGCCATTTTTGCAATTGATATTAAGGGAGTTGCATTTTTCCTGTCTGGTGGTGAGATGAGATATGTACAGACACCAATTCAGTAGATCCGCTAATGTGTTCGTGGTTATATAAGATAATATCATTTCTGGCCATTTCCAGAGCTTTGATGGTCAGTCTGCTGTTCGGTGAGAACGACATTGCCCAACCCACCGATTTCCTTGCGAATAAGTCGAGAACAACGACGAGGTAATCCCAACGTTTGCCTGTTCAGGCCATCACATAACTGCTTTACCCATCGCGTTCATGATGCAGTACCTCTGAAAAAAGAATACTCAGCATAAGTGTGGTAGGACTTGCGCTGAGGGAGGGACATCCATCACATCACTACAGAACGAGCATTCGGCGCTGGTGGCTGAATCTATTGCAGTAGCGTGACTATGGACCTGCGCAAGGATAGCATCATTCACTGAAAACCAATGAGTTGGTCTATTGGTGTAATATTTTCGGGGGGCAGCAAAGAGGCAAGGGGGAAAGAATAATGGATCTGAATTGTTTGCAATTTATTTCAAATGATTACTGTCCAGGTGTCTCTTTTCAATCGGCGCTGCATAATATTTTACAGTCTATTACTGCCTGGCAACGCTGTACGATCGTGGGCGCATCGGGTTCCGGCAAAAGCATTTTGCTCAACATCATTGGTTTACTCTATCAATGGGCCTCCGGGCGTTTATTATTTTCAGGGTGGATCAAGCATCTTTCTGAAATAGTTTTTGTTACATGTATGCTTTATTTCTTTACGCGTTGGTTGTTTTTCATCAGGAACTGTTGTTATGATTGATATCGCTTAGTCTGTTTGGTGACATCCTGTCGTATTTAAAAATTTTTGTGCGTTGACGCACTCAGCCACCCAAGTCATTTATCTGTCTTGGTGAGGTGTGTTGTTGCCGACTTCATACAAACTTGAATTATTTAGCGTATAACTTTGGTTTGGCGATTAATGCCGATCGCTTAATGCAGACTGGGTTTTTTCAGGTTTTATAATATTTAAGAAATTATTTAGAGTTATTGGAGTAATACGTAGATAATTTGTTGAATATAGAATTGGTTGTTCTGAATATATTCTGCATTTTTCTCATTAATAGTTGTTTTAAGGCTAAATCAACTTAAGGCTAAATCAGCACTATATAAACCTCACTAATTCGAGTTGCAGGTAGGAGGCCAACTGCGTGAGTCCCGTGAGCATATACCAGTAAGCGACTGGGTTGAGTAAGGACAAATTGGCTTAGTCAATTTGAACGCCGCTTGCGGTGGCCCCTCAGGGCGAGGCTCAGAGATGAGCCGAGTATTGCCAACGTACAGGCTACTTGAAATATGATGGATATTATGGACTTTAAATGGAGCGTAAAATGGATAACGCAAGGAAAATACTGCTTTCAATTGTTCTTTTGACTACGTCGCTCGCATTGCCGAGCGTGTCGTGGGCTATTAACAATATCCGGGTGATAAATGTGTCGGCAGGATGTGTGCGCGTATTTTATGAAGGGATGCAAAAGGACGTCAGAGATGGAGAACGTGAAATAGTAGGGATGAGACGTACTTTTTCCTTACTGGTTACTAGATTTCCCACTGCGACCTGTGGCGGTGTTGCATCCTGGTCTCGCCAGCTAACGACGTTGAATTACACCAATTATAATCTTAGGGTGCGTGCTGATGCTGATTCGCTGGAGTTTAGCCCAGACCGTACTCCGGGTAATGACTACCGTATTCCGGGTGGTTAATACCGTTGAGCTGCCGGTTGCTTAATTCCAAAATAACTATAGTCATTTCACCCATTTTCTTTAACGCTTAAGTGCACCGTCTTCGGCGGCAAACTTCTATGCCTGGGGCACGGTTCCTTTTCGCCGAAGATCTCTGATGACGCTGGGTAAAGTTGCAGTACAAAACATTTTTGTGCATTTGCTTTACCCGGCGCTTCTTGAGCCAACAATAAGGCCAGAAGCACCGAGCAGATAAAATAAAGATATTACAGTATCACGTGGTTCGTTTGGCACGACCATACAGTTCAGTGTCTTGTAGAAAGTGCTTTAAGCAGTTTTCCCTAAAACACTAACAGTAATATAACTCGACACGTGTAATATTTTCGGGGGGCAGCAAAGAGGCAAGGAGGAAAGAATAATGGATCTGAATTGTTTGCAATTTATTTCAAATGATTACTGTCCAGGTGTCTCTTTTCAATCGGCGCTGCATAATATTTTACAGTCTATTACTGCCTGGCAACGCTGTACGATCGTGGGCGCATCGGGTTCCGGCAAAAGTATTTTGCTCAACATCATTGGTTTACTCTATCAATGGGCCTCCGGGCGTTTATTATTTTCAGGGTGGATCAAGCATCTTTCTGAAATAGTTTTTGTTACATGTATGCTTTATTTCTTTACGCGTTGGTTGTTTTTCATCAGGAACTGTTGTTATGATTGATATCGCTTAGTCTGTTTGGTGACATCCTGTCGTATTTAAAAATTTTTGTGCGTTGACGCACTCAGCCACCCAAGTCATTTATCTGTCTTGGTGAGGTATGTTGTTGCCGACTTCATACAAACTTGAATTATTTAGCGTATAACTTTGGTTTGGCGATTAATGCCGATCGCTTAATGCAGACTGGGTTTTTTCAGGTTTTATAATATTTAAGAAATTATTTAGAGTTATTGGAGTAATACGTAGATAATTTGTTGAATATAGAATTGGTTGTTCTGAATATATTCTGCATTTTTCTCATTAATAGTTGTTTTAAGGCTAAATCAACTTAAGGCTAAATCAGCACTATATAAACCTCACTAATTCGAGTTGCAGGTAGGAGGCCAACTGCGTGAGTCCCGTGAGCATATACCAGTAAGCGACTGGGTTGAGTAAGGACAAATTGGCTTAGTCAATTTGAACGCCGCTTGCGGTGGCCCCTCAGGGCGAGGCTCAGAGATGAGCCGAGTATTGCCAACGTACAGGCTACTTGAAATATGATGGATATTATGGACTTTAAATGGAGCGTAAAATGGATAACGCAAGGAAAATACTGCTTTCAATTGTTCTTTTGACTACGTCGCTCGCATTGCCGAGCGTGTCGTGGGCTATTAACAATATCCGGGTGATAAATGTGTCGGCAGGATGTGTGCGCGTATTTTATGAAGGGATGCAAAAGGACGTCAGAGATGGAGAACGTGAAATAGTAGGGATGAGACGTACTTTTTCCTTACTGGTTACTAGATTTCCCACTGCGACCTGTGGCGGTGTTGCATCCTGGTCTCGCCAGCTAACGACGTTGAATTACACCAATTATAATCTTAGGGTGCGTGCTGATGCTGATTCGCTGGAGTTTAGCCCAGACCGTACTCCGGGTAATGACTACCGTATTCCGGGTGGTTAATACCGTTGAGCTGCCGGTTGCTTAATTCCAAAATAACTATAGTCATTTCACCCATTTTCTTTAACGCTTAAGTGCACCGTCTTCGGCGGCAAACTTCTATGCCTGGGGCACGGTTCCTTTTCGCCGAAGATCTCTGATGACGCTGGGTAAAGTTGCAGTACAAAACATTTTTGTGCATTTGCTTTACCCGGCGCTTCTTGAGCCAACAATAAGGCCAGAAGCACCGAGCAGATAAAATAAAGATATTACAGTATCACGTGGTTCGTTTGGCACGACCATACAGTTCAGTGTCTTGTAGAAAGTGCTTTAAGCAGCTTTCCCTAAAACACTAACAGTAATATAACTCGACACGTGTAATATTTTCGGGGATCAGCAAAGAGGCAAGGATGTCTGATGAAAGAACAACGGATCTGATCTGTTTACAAGGTATTTCACACACCTACCGTACCGGAGTTTCCTCTCAATCGGTGCTGCATAATATTTCACTGTCTATTGCTGCTGGGCAAAGCTGTGCGATTGTGGGCGCATCGGGTTCCGGCAAAAGCACTTTGCTCAACATCATTGGTTTACTCGATCAGCCAGTCTCCGGGCGTCTATTGCTTGCGGGGCAGGATATGTCTCAGGCCAGTGCTGATGAACGTGCGATCGTGCGTAATCAAGTCATTGGCTTTGTCTTCCAGAGTTTTAATTTACTGCCGCGTCTGGATGCGTTGGATAATGTTGCGCTTCCCCTGGCTTACCGTGGCGTATCGCGTCAGGACGCCCGTCAAGCCGCACAGATACAGTTGGCGCGCGTCGGCCTTGCAGAGCGAACTCATCATCGGCCCGCTGATCTCTCAGGTGGTCAACGTCAGCGGGTAGCGATTGCGCGTGCGCTGGTCGGTGAACCTGCACTTCTGCTGGCGGATGAACCGACCGGTAATCTCGACAGCCAAACGGCTGATGACATCATCACACTATTGCTGGCATTGAACCGCGAACAGGGGACGACGCTCGTGATGGTGACGCATGACGAAGGCATGGCCTGCCGTATGGCGCGGCGCATTCATGTGCAGGATGGCCGAATCTATGAGGTGAATCATGTCTGAGCCTCGTTCACGGATGGCAGAGCGTTCTATCCATTATGGCCCTTCACTGCCACAGCGTCTGCTTGAAGCATTGAATAGCCTTATTCTTCTGGGACGCCGTGCTGTTCTGGCACTGATTGGGATTACCGTGGGGTGCGGCGCTGTTGTCGCTTTACTTAATGTTGGGCACAACGCTGAAGCCGAAGCGATGGGGATATTCAGAGAAATGGGCAGCGATCTGATGGTTGCTACGGTTCAGAATCGGATGGGGAGCCGTAAAATGAACACGGCCCCTTCTGATCTGGATATCCCTGTTTTGCGGCAAGCTCTGCCCGACATTAAGGCGGCAACAGCCTTAATTATCACCCCCACTGAAGCGCGACTGCGTGGCCGTTCACTCAGTACCATGGTGGTGGGAAGTAGGGCTGAATTGTCGGAGGTGTTAGGATTGACGCTCGCGCAAGGCCGCCACTTGAGTGATTTCGATGAACGAAGTACCTACATTGTGTTGGGCGCGAATGTTGCGTCGCAATGGGCATCGCAGGGCCGCACGGCGGGTTTAGGCGAGGCTGTGCAGGTGGGGGGATATTTGTTTGAGATCGTAGGGATCCTGCAACCACAGGGGCATAATCCTTTGGTACCTGTCTCGATTGATGACTTCATTCTGATGCCTATCTCAGGTATGCGCCGTATCATGCCAACACCGCAGATCGTTAGTGTGATTGCGCGCAGCCATGACAGCAACACGTTGCTCAAAACGGGCGCGCAGCTAAAGGATTATTTAGCCTCTGTCATGCCAAAACTTAATATCGATGTGCAAATCCCACAGCAGCTACTGGAGGGAATGGCACAGCAGTCACGGATGTTTTCATGGCTACTCGCGGGGTTGGGGGGGATTTCCCTGCTGGTCGGTGGGGTTGGTGTGATGAACGTCATGGTAATGAATGTGTCTGAGCGACGTCGTGAAATTGGTGCTCGTATGGCGTTGGGCGCGCGGCCGCGTGACATTGCAGGGCTGTTTTTGCTGGAGGCTGTTGTGTTATCCGCTTGCGGAGCCCTGATTGGGGCAGTGTGTGGTATTGCAGCGGCGTGGTTGTTTGTCTTTTTTTCAGGCTGGTCAGCCTTTTCGCTTTCGGCATTGTCACTTCCTCTCGGCATCGGCAGTTCATTAGCCATTGGTCTGTTTTTCGGGCTTAACCCGGCGATGACCGCTGCGCGGCTTGAACCGGTACAGGCTCTACGCGATGCATAAATTTATCCTGTGTTTACTTATTTTATTTTCTGCTCATGAAGGATATGCGGAAACGGCTTTGAATCCTTCTCAGGCGACGCGGCAAGGGCAGGCGGCAGTCAGTACGTCGTTGAGTGCACAAACGATCGATCTCACGCTGAGTGATGCCATTTATCTTGGTTTGCGCGACAATCGCGCGATCCGTAGCGCCTATCTGGATCGTATCGCGCAGAAATTTGCTCTTCATGTGGCGGAGGATCGTTTCACCCCCAAACTGTCGCTGACGGGCAGTTATCTTTCCAACCGTAACCAAAACGATCGCTATCGGCAGGGTAATCTGACGCCGACATCAACTCTGCTTACGCCTTATGGCACCCGCTTCAGCCTTGGCTGGACCTACCGCCACACGCGCGCTGATAGCGGGGGGCTGTCGCGTAACGATGGTGCCAACATTACGGTGATTCAACCCTTGCTGCGCGGTGCAGGTAAAGACGTCTCCACCGCGCCTGTGCAGATTGCGCAACTGACTGAGCAGTTAAATCGTCTAACGTTAAAATCTACCGTTTCTCAAACAATTACGCAGATTATCACCGCCTATCGGGAACTGTTGCGTTCACAGGAACAACTGCAAATCGCTCGTGATGCCCTAGCGCGTGCGCGCCAACTGGTTGACGTCAACCGTGCAATGATTGCCGCAGGCCGCATCGCCGAATTTGAAATTGTGCAAACTGAGGCTGAAGTGGCCACGCAGGAACTGGCGCATGAAGAAGCGAGAAACCAACTGGATACTGCACGCCTTGCGTTGCTGCAACTTCTGGCTTTGGACTTAAATACTCTGGTTGTGGCAACGGAGTCTATGCAGGCGCAGCGCGTTGATGTCAACGCTGCGCTCGCGTTGAAACAGGCTGAGGCCTCTCGGCCAGCGTATCTCGCACAGATCATCGCTAATGAGCAGGCGGCGCTTGGTTTGGTGCTAGCTCGTAACGATCGCCTGTGGGATGTCTCGCTGATCGGGGGCGCGAGTCAGGTGCGCGACCGAGCAGCACAGAGCAGCACTTTGCGTACCTGGGAGAATTACATTGGCGTTCGGGTAGAGATCCCGATCGGCGATCTGAGTACCCGTCAGGCGGAAGTGCAAGCACGGGTCAACGTGCGTAATCAGCATATTCAGTTGGATGAGGTTAGGCAGCAACTTGAGCGCGATGTCACCAATGCGGTACGCGATATCGGCACGCGCTGGCGACAGTTCGAGATCTCCCAACGCGCAAGGGATTTGTCGCGCCGTAAGCTGGAAATTGAACGAGAGAAGCTCACGGTTGGGCGTTCCAGTAACTTTCAGGTACTGAGCTTCGAGAACGATTTACGCAACGCTGAAAACGCCCGTCTCAATGCGCTGATCGGCTATCTCAATGCACAGGCGGAACTGGATGAAACGCTGGGCACCACATTACAAAGCTGGGATATCGCACTCAATGATTAGGCATCATTTTTTTTCTCGTCTGCGTTGGCGTCATCTTGTTGTCTTGTCGCTGAGTGTGGTGCTTGGCGTACTTATTTGGCTATTGGTCGGGCGAACGAACGAGCGGGAAAGCGCTCCTCATGGAGTAGTATGGTTATCCGTTCAGCCGCAATTGTTGGAAAATCAGCTAGGCCTCGTTGGACGCATTAAGGCTGCAACGCAGACCACGCTGGCGGCACCTTTTGAAGGCATCATCCGTGAGGTACTGGTTCACGAAGGACAAGCGGTCGAGCAAGGCCAAACGTTAGTGACATTGGAGCCGGACCAAATTGAAATCCAGTTACGTCAGGCGCAGGCTGAACTCCTCAAAGCTCAGCGCGAGGTTCAATCTCTAAGGCAATGGGAGCAGAGCACGGAGGTATCGCGTGTGCGGCGTGCGGTCAGCTCAGCCCAGTCAACGTTTAGCAATACGCAAGCTAACCTTCGAGATACACAGGCCCTGTTCGAACGTGGCATTGTCGCACGTATGGAAGTTGACACGCTAAAGCAACAAATACGCGCGCAGGAGCAGGATTTGATTGCAGCGAAAGAGGAACTGCGCACGGTGTTGGCGCGTGGAAGTGGTGAGGAACGCAAGATTGCGGAGATGGAACTGACCAATGCACAGGTACGCTATGAAACGCTTGCCGCTCAGGCTGAGCGGCAGACTGTCAAGGCACCGTTTAGCGGTTTTGTGGTACGTTCTGCTACGCCTGATAACGGCAAGGCCATGGTCATTCAACCTGGTTTGCTGGTCAGTCAGGGGACACCACTGTTTGGTGTCATTGCTCAGGATCGATTTCAGGTAACGACTCGGGTAGAAGAGACAGACCTGCATCAGTTGCAAGAGGGGATGCCGGTTAGTGTGACTGGGGATGGCTTTGCCGGACAAACGTTGACAGGCAAAATTGCGTCGATTGATATGCAGGCTGATGCTGCGGATATGTCTGGCAGCGGTGCCTACTATGATGTGGTCGTGTCACTCGATACGCCGTTGGTAGGCTTAAGACAAAATATTCGACTGGGGATGAGCGCACGATTGGCTATTATTGTCTATCGTAACGAGCAGGGTATCGCCGTGCCTGCGCAGGCTGTACATACTGATGAGAATGGCCGTGCCTATGTGATTTACCGTCCGACCGCTGACTCCCCACCAAAGAAAATCAACGTGACATTAGGGAAAACCGTGGCACAGGGCGTAGAAATCATCGGGCTGGAGGCGGGTGAAGTGCAGATTCCTTAATTATCGGCTTCATCGTGCGGCTGGTGCCAGATACGGTCATGGTGAGTATGTCGGCTTCTATTTTTTAAGTCAGAAGTTGGGAGGGCAGGAAACAAGCACATGCTTGCTATCAGGTTTCCCCTGAACACCCACTGGGTTATGTTCTTGCTTGCTCTGCGCTACGACTCTGTGGCTCCAGGCGCTTTCTATTTCGCAATGCCGGCCTACGTTCGTTGACGGTGGCGACGTATTGATCGCAGTGCCCAAAATGCTGGGCTAGGGCCCCCGCGAAAGAGCTCTCTGTTCAGGTCGAATGGTTTAGCCCGTTGGAGGACGGGGTCGAAAGCCTGTTACAGGGCGATAATTTGGGTAATCAATGCAGAGAAATCGCTTGTCTGCTCTTTGCTATTGATTTGACAGGCGATGGCCATAACGAAGTACTCGTTTTCCCCAGAGTAGGCTGGGGGAATGGTGGGAAGATCCTCGTTCGTGATGAAAAAGGGCAGTGGCAGATTGCAGCCAGCATGTTTGGCGCGACTGGTACGGAAAAATTGGTCACGCTGGTGAAGGACGGCAAGGTTGAAGCGGTTACGCCATGCTTCAAGACGATCAAGATCGGGGACCAGAATATGGAGATTACGTATCCCTGATTCCACCCTACGTTAGGTATTACTTATTGATTCGATAAAGACAACGGATTGGTGATAACGATCACGTTTCTGTACTTTAGCCACATACGAAAACACATGAGGATAAAGTGATGTCAGTAATCAATACCCAAGTTAAACCATTCAAAAACATGGCTTTCAAAGACGGTCAATTCATCGAAGTGACGGAGAAGAACATCGAAGGGAAATGGAGCGTGTTCTTCTTCTATCCGGCCGACTTTACGTTTGTTTGCCCGACCGAACTGGGTGATGTCGCTGACTATTACGACGAATTCCAACAGCGTGGCGTGGAAATCTACTCTGTTTCCACCGACACCCACTTCACGCACAAAGCGTGGCATAGCAGCTCTGAAACGATTGGCAAAATCAAATACACCATGATCGGTG
Source organism: Pectobacterium sp. A5351 (assembly GCF_028335745.1). Classification (NCBI taxonomy): domain Bacteria; kingdom Pseudomonadati; phylum Pseudomonadota; class Gammaproteobacteria; order Enterobacterales; family Pectobacteriaceae; genus Pectobacterium; species Pectobacterium sp. A5351. Next base: position 3,792,989 of record NZ_CP116477.1, on the reverse strand, counting down.
ACCCAACGGGCCAACTGACGCGTAACTTTGAAAACATGCGCGAAGCAGAAGGCCTGGCCGATCGCGGTACGTTCATCGTTGACCCACAGGGCACCATCCAGGCGGTAGAAATCACGGCCGAAGGTATTGGCCGCGATGCCTCTGACCTGCTGCGTAAAGTGAAAGCGGCTCAGTATGTGGCTTCTCACCCAGGCGAAGTGTGCCCGGCCAAATGGAAAGAAGGCGAAGCTACGCTGGCTCCGTCTCTGGATCTGGTTGGCAAAATCTAAGCTAACACCTCGGAAAACATCGCGATAGAAAACATGGCTGTTTTTGTCGGGTGCGTTGCACCCGATTTTTCTGGCCCGGTTTTTTGGGCCAGCTCTCTCTACGACTTTGTTTTTGTACCACTTGGTCTTTGTACCACTTTTGGTCTTTGTACCCACTTGCCTAATTAAGGACGACCGATGCTCGACAATACGATGAAAGTCCAGTTGAAAGCCTATCTGGAAAAATTAACCAAACCTGTTGAGTTGATTGCGACTCTGGATGACTCCGCTAAATCTGCTGAAGTCAGAACCTTGCTGACTGAGATCGCTGAGCTGTCCGAACGGGTAAGTTTTGTTGAAAAGAATGCTCTGGCAGTACGTAAGCCTTCATTCCTGATTACCAATCCAGCTTCCCAAAGTGGCCCGCGTTTTGCCGGTGCGCCAATGGGGCACGAATTTACCTCCCTGATCCTGGCGTTATTGCAGGTGGGCGGTCATCCGTCGAAAGAAGCGAAAGAATTACTCGATCAAATCCGCCATCTTGACGGTTCGTTCCACTTTGAAACCTATTATTCGTTGTCCTGCCATAACTGTCCGGATGTGGTGCAAGCTCTGAATTTAATGGCCGTGTTGAACCCGAATATCACCCATACCGCGATTGATGGCGGTGTGTTTCAGGATGAGATCCAAAGCCGTAATGTGATGGGCGTCCCTACCGTTTTCCTGAACGGTGAACATTTCAGTCAAGGGCGGACGACCCTGGCTGAGATCGTGACTAAAATTGATACTGGCGCGGGGGCTAAACAGGTTGAGAAACTGAACCAGCGCGACGTCTATGATGTGTTAATTATCGGTAGCGGCCCGGCGGGCGCAGCAGCAGCGGTCTATTCGGCGCGTAAAGGCATCCGTACCGGTTTGGTCGGCGAACGCTTTGGCGGCCAGGTACTGGATACTGTCGATATCGAAAACTACATTTCCGTGCCGAAAACGGAAGGTGCCAAACTGGCGACCGCGCTGAAGAGCCATGTCGATGACTATGATGTCGACGTGATCGACGCGCAGAGCGCAGAAGCCTTAATTCCCGGCGGCGAACCGGGTAAACCGCATCAGGTGATTACCGTATCCGGTGCGACGCTGAAAGCGCGTAGCGTGATCATTGCGACCGGCGCGCGCTGGCGGAATATGAATGTACCCGGCGAAGATCTGTACCGTACGCGCGGCGTCACATACTGTCCGCACTGTGATGGGCCGCTGTTCAAAGGCAAGAGTGTCGCGGTGATTGGCGGCGGGAACTCCGGCGTGGAAGCGGCGATCGATCTGGCTGGCGTGGTAAAACATGTCACGCTGCTTGAGTTTGCCCCCGAACTGAAAGCGGATTCTGTATTACAAGATAAAGTGCGTAGCCTGCCGAACGTTGACATCATTCTGAATGCGCAAACCACAGAAGTGAAAGGCGATGGACAGAAGGTGACGGGGCTGAGCTACAAAGATCGTCTTACCGATACGGTGCACGATTTAGCACTGGAAGGGATCTTCGTGCAGATTGGCCTGCTGCCTAACACCCACTGGCTGGAAGGTACGGTAGCCAGAAACCGCATCGGTGAAATTGAGATCGATGCCAAGTGCGAAACCAGTGTAAAAGGTGTCTTTGCTGCTGGCGACTGTACGACGGTGCCGTACAAGCAGATCATCATCGCGACCGGTGAAGGCGCAAAAGCATCCTTGAGCGCTTTTGACTACCTGATTCGAACCCGCGCATAACATCGATTCATGAGAAAGGGAGGGCGATGCCGCTGTCACCGTCCCAATTCTTTGAAGACGATCTTAATGCTCCGCGCGGCGATGCCTCATAAACAGGCGTCGCTGCGCTTTTTGCTTATGATCGTAAAATTGTCCTTTTGATCATAAAACGCCCCTTTCGATCGTAAAAAGTAGATCTCAGCCCTTGCTAAAGGATAATAAGAAATTCATAATGCTCGCCGCTTTGTGCTGTTGCCCGTTTTTTACTGTCTACACGGCATCGTATTTCGAGTGCTCGCGTGACCTAAATCCACATCATTTTTTATCAGTTAATACAAAAAATCATATTCTTCTTAACAGACTTATCCACAGGCTGTTTGTTGGTGATTTATTAATCACGCCATGTTATTGATAAAATACTGTAGAGTATCTTATTGATATTTATTCATAAATTTTACTTATAAAACGTTATAACGATCGCTTGTACTTTTTGTGACAGTTGATTGGCAACGGTTTTTTTATTTATTCACAGCGCGTGCGACAAACTGATGACAATAGTTTGAGCGGCTCACGCATCACGCGGTAATCCTTTCTCTACTGCACGAATAAGCCGTTTTTTCTGTGTGGATTGGACGTCAATTCCCAGTGACGCGCGACGCTCCATCTGCTGATGAATCGCCCAGTGGATATGTTCATCCAACAGTTCGCTTTCACCCAGACGGGCTTGCAGTGCCAGCACAATACTATCCTGATAGGGCGCATTACCCAGCGCGACGGCAATATTGCGTAGCCAGCGGAGATGACCGATGCGCCGGATCGGCGATCCTTCTGTAATCCGCAGAAATTTCTCTTCATTCCAGCCAAATAATGCCAACAGTTCCGGCGTATGCAGCGCGGCGCGCGGGCTGAAATCGGCCTCGTCGGTAAGCTGTGAAAACCGGTTCCACGGGCAAATCAGCTGACAGTCATCGCAGCCATAGATACGATTTCCCATTAGCGGACGAAATTCTTCAGGAATCGGGCCTTCCAATTCGATAGTCAGATAGGAAATACAGCGGCGGGCATCGACGGTATAAGGTGCGACAATCGCGCCAGTTGGGCAGGTAGTCATGCAGGCGACACAGCGGCCGCACTGTTCTTCCTGCGGCCGATCGACGGGCAGAGGTAAATCGATCAGCAGCTCGCCGAGAAAGAACCAGGAACCGGCCTCTCTGTTCAGAATTAGTGAGTGTTTACCAACCCAACCAAGCCCGGCTTTCGCGGCCAATGGGCGTTCCATGATAGGAGCGGAATCGACAAAGGGGCGAAAATTCAGTTCAACGCAGTATTCCTGAATCCGATCGCCGAGTTTTTTCAACCGCTGGCGTAACAGCTTGTGGTAATCGCGGCCCAACGCATAGCGGCTAACGTAGCCGAGTTCCGGGTTCTTTAAGGTGCTGGCGAATGCGGCTTTGGCGGGAAGGTAATTCATACGAACACTGATGACGCGCAGTGTACCGGGCAGCAGCTCATGTGGACGCGCCCGCAACATGCCGTGGCGTGCCATCCAGTCCATTTCTCCGTGGTATTGCTTATCCAGCCAGTCCTGAAGCCGAGGCTCTTCTGCGGACAAATCGGTGTCGCAGATGCCGACCTGCTGGAAGCCCAATTCCTGTCCCCATTGTTTGATGTGTTGCGCTAATTCATTGAGATCGTAGGGGTATGACATGATGGACCACAGAAATAAACAGGACGGGGTGATGTTACCATATCTTGGCTGTGTAGCCGATGCTTGCTGAGAAGCCGGGAATGCTGGCGGTGATTTAGGTTGCTTGCTAATTTTAAGTCATTGTAATGAAAACCAAGAGTAAATGATGACGAGTCACATTCGGAAGCGAGAGGATGCGTTACCTGATTCGGTGTTTTACGCCGAGTGGGTTCGCCGTGAAGAAGCCAGAGCGGCGCGCGAGGCAGGGCTTTCGCTGTGGGTGCTTATGCAGCATGCGGGAGATGCCGCATTTCAGGTTGCTCGTCAATGCTATCCCTCGGCTCGACGCTGGCGGGTTCTGGCTGGAAACGGCAATAACGGCGGCGATGGATATGTGGTCGCCAGTTTGGCGCTGGCAGCGGGCATTGACGTGGATGTTGTTGCCTGTGCCAGCGATAAGCCGTTGCCCGATGATGCCCGTCTTGCCCGCCAGCGCTGGCTGGAGCAGGGTGGTCGTATCCAAGAGGTTAGTGCGCAGGATGGTGATACACCGTGGCCGGAAGGGATCGATCTCATCGTTGATGGTCTGCTCGGCACCGGGCTTTCCGCCGCACCGCGCGCACCCTATGCCGCGTTAATGACGCAGGCGAATGCTTATCCCGCTCCCATCGTTTCACTGGATATTCCCTCTGGCTTACATGCCGAAACCGGCACTTGTGCGGGCGTTGCGATTTGTGCCGCGCAGACGGTGACGTTTATCGCGCTTAAACCGGGGTTACTGACGGGTCGTGCGCGTGAACAGGTTGGGAAATTACATTACCACTCGCTAGGCTTACAGACATGGCTGGATGACCAAATTGCACCGATACGGCGACTGACTGCAGCGCACCTTGCCGAATGGCTGTCTCCGCGACCGGCCGGACAGCATAAGGGCGATAATGGCAGACTGCTGGTGGTGGGCGGTAACGCCGGTTTCGGTGGCGCGGTATTGATGGCTGCCGATGCGGCGTTACGCAGTGGCGCAGGCTTGGTGCGAGTACTTACTCACAAACAATATCAATCGGCGTTTCTGACGGCCCGACTTGAGCTGATGGTGCAGGAAATGACGACAGATACCCTGTGGCAGGGGCTGGAATGGGCGGATGTCGTCGTGATAGGACCCGGTTTAGGACAGGATGAATGGGGTAAAAATGCGCTGCGTTTGGCAGAAAATTGTAACAAACCCATGTTATGGGATGCGGATGCGCTTAACCTGCTGGCAATCAATCCGCATAAGCGGCAGAATCGCGTGCTGACACCTCACCCCGGCGAAGCGGCGCGTTTACTGAATTGTCGCGTCTCTGATATTGAAAGTGATCGCTTACTTGCAGCGACAAGATTGGTAAAACGCTATGGTGGCGTTGTCGTGTTAAAAGGCGCGGGAACGGTCATCGTCAGCGAGCGAGACGAGGTTGCCATTGCTGATGTGGGTAACCCTGGCATGGCGACAGGTGGCATGGGTGATGTGCTGTCAGGTATTGTCGGCGGTTTGCTGGCACAAAAGCTCTCGCTGTATGATGCGGCCTGTGCAGGATGTGTCGTACACGGTGCGGCGGCCGATTGGTTGGCGGCGCGACGCGGCACCCGGGGTATGCTGGCAACCGATTTACTGCCTGTGCTGTTCCGGTATGTTAATCCGAGCTGATGTTTTTAGAGCCGATGTTTTTAGAATCGATGTTTTTAGAATCGATGTTTTTAGGACTTATGTTGTTAGAACAATAGAATGAAAAAAATAGTCTTACTTCTGCCGGATGAGGCAGCAACGATCTCGTTAGGCACGGCGCTGGCGCAAGCTTGTGACGGCGCTTGTGTTATCCACCTTTATGGCGACCTCGGCGCAGGAAAAACGACGTTCAGCCGCGGGTTCCTACAGGCTCGCGGTCATCAGGGCAATGTCAAAAGCCCCACTTATACGCTGGTCGAGCCTTATGCGCTATCGCCGCTGGCGGTCTACCATTTTGATCTCTATCGACTGGCTGACCCGGAAGAGTTGGAGTTTATGGGGATCCGTGATTATCTGACGCAGGATGCCATTTGCCTGATTGAATGGCCGCAGCAGGGGGCGGGTGTGCTGCCCGAGGCGGATATCGAACTGCATTTGCGCTATCAGGATCAGGGCCGACAGGCTGAACTGTTCGCTGTCTCTGCAACGGGATACGCGATGTTACAACGTTTTTCTCTCCAGCCAGGAACAACAGAATCATGATGAGTCGTATGGCTAAGCTGTTCATCGGTGTGTGGCTGTTGCTGGCAGGGTCGGTGTGGGCTGCTAATCTGTCGGACATTAAGGTGGACAATGCTTCAGGTCAGGCGACGGTGCGTCTGAGCTTTAGCGGTCAGCCTATTTATGCTTTTTTCCCGCTGAGTAATCCTGCCAGAGTGGTGATTGATATTCGTCAGACTGGCATTATTCAGGGGCTGCCGCTGGATTTCAGCGGGCAAAATCTGATTAAGCGTGTGCGCACCAGCAATGCGCAGGATGCACAAAGCCTGCGTTTGGTGCTGGATTTGACTCAAGCGGCTAAAACGCGGGCGGTGACGCAAAAAGAAGGGACGGGTTACGTTGTTGTCTTCACCATCACCGGCGATAAAGCGAAAACGGTACCAGCCTCAACGCCCCCTGCGTCACGGCAGCAAAATAGCGCGCCGGTAGAACCTGCCAAAAATCCATTTACCAATAAGCCCACTGTCGTCGTGAATAGCAGTTCATCATCTACCCGAGTACCAGCCAGACAGAGTAATGAACGGATTGTTGTGGCGATTGATGCGGGGCACGGCGGGCAGGATCCTGGAGCGATTGGCACGAACGGATTGCGGGAGAAAAATGTCACTATTTCTATCGCCCGTAAGCTACAAGCCTTACTGAATAGCGATCCGGCCTTTAAAGGCGTGCTGACGCGCGACGGCGACTACTTTATCTCCGTCATGGGGCGTTCGGATGTGGCGCGTAAGCAGGGCGCAAACCTGTTAGTGTCGATTCATGCGGACGCCGCGCCGAACCGTAATGCCAAAGGGGCTTCGGTTTGGGTGCTGTCCAACCGCCGTGCGAATAGCGAAATGGCAAACTGGTTGGAGCAGCATGAGAAACAGTCCGAACTGTTGGGCGGTGCAGGCGATCTGTTGGCGAACAGCAGCGCGGATCCTTACCTCAGTCAGGCGGTGCTGGATCTACAGTTTGGTCACTCCCAGCGTGTCGGGTATGACGTGGCGACTAAGGTGCTGCGTGAGTTACAGCGTGTTGGGGAGTTACATAAACGGCGCCCTGAGCACGCCAGTCTGGGGGTGTTACGCTCGCCAGATATTCCTTCTTTGCTGGTGGAAACCGGGTTTATCACTAATGTCTCAGAAGAACGGCTCTTGGGGAGTGACGACTATCAGGAAAAACTCGCTAATGCGATTTATCAGGGATTGAGGGGATACTTCCAGACGCATCCGATGCAATCCGTTCCCAAAAACACTCTCCCAAAGCAGGAAAGCCGCCCACTACAGTCGGCGGCAGATGATACGGAAACGTCGGGCGGTAGCGTAACCAGAGCAAAAGCGAGTGCGGGCAGCACGCGTCATACCGTTGCACGCGGTGAAACGCTTTCTTCCATTGCCCGGCGTTATGGCGTCAGCCTCGCGGCCATGCGTGATGTGAATAAGCTGAACAAGGACATCGTCTGGGTTGGACAGCGCCTGAATATTCCGACCACAGGGGCGAAACAGACGGCACCAACGCCAGCGCTCAAAAAGGCCGCGCCGGTAAAGCATAAGGTCGTAAAGGGTGATAGCCTGAGTGCGATTGCTGCCCGTTACGGTGTTAGTATGAAGGATATCCAACAGGCGAATAATATGCGCTCCGGCACAGTACAACTGGGGCAAACGCTGATTATTCCGTCCGCCTGAGACTTCATGCTGACAATGTCGATAGATTGACGTTATTAAGAGGGATGAGCCATGCCGATTCAGGTGTTGCCACCGCAGTTGGCTAACCAGATTGCTGCCGGAGAAGTGGTTGAACGTCCGGCTTCGGTCGTGAAGGAGCTGGTGGAAAACAGTCTGGATGCAGGGGCGACCCGGATTGATATCGACATCGAGCGCGGCGGTGCGAAGCTGATCCGTATTCGTGACAACGGCTCGGGCATTGGAAAGGATGAATTAACTCTGGCGCTGGCGCGCCATGCGACCAGCAAAATCTCGACGCTTGACGATCTGGAAGCGATCGTCAGTATGGGGTTTCGCGGCGAAGCGCTGGCGAGTATCAGTTCTGTCTCCCGCTTAACCCTGACATCACGCACCGCCGAACAATCCGAAGCCTGGCAGGCCTACGCCGAAGGGCGTGACATGGCGGTGACGGTCAAACCCGCGGCCCACCCTGTGGGCACCACGCTGGAAGTACTGGATCTGTTTTATAACACGCCCGCCCGCCGTAAATTTATGCGTACCGAAAAAACCGAATTCACGCATATTGATGAGGTGGTGCGCCGCATTGCGCTGGCGCGTTTCGATGTCGCCATTACGCTGCATCATAACGGTAAGCTGATGCGGCAGTACCGTGCGGCACCGGATAAAAGCCAGTACGAACGCCGGTTGGGCAGCATCTGCGGTGCGACTTTCCTGCAACATGCGCTGGCGGTGTCATGGCAACACGGCGATCTCACCATTCATGGCTGGGTGGCCGATCCGGTTGGCGCGAAACAGCTGCCTGATATGCAGTATTGCTACGTGAACCAGCGCATGATGCGCGATCGGCTCATCAATCACGCCATCCGACAGGCTTATCAAGATCAGCTTAGTGACGATCAGCAGCCCGCCTATGTGCTGTATCTGGAGATCGACCCGCATCAGGTTGATGTGAATGTGCATCCTGCCAAGCATGAGGTTCGGTTCCATCAGGCTCGCCTGGTGCATGACTTTATCTATCAGGCGGTGATGTCCGTTCTGCAACAGGCCTCCGCGCCGGGGCTTGGTATGACGGAGCCAGAAACCGGGAAATCCGTGCAATGGCAGCAGGAAAACCGCACCGCCGCTGGCGAAAATCACTTTGCTCAGCCGTCACGTACCGATAACGCTCCATCGTATGGCGGGAAAACGCCGCGCGCGGGTCATGCCGGTCAGGCGCGGGAATCTGCCTATTCCGGCTATCAGCCGGAGAACCCATACCAGAAAAAGCAGGGCGATCTGTATAAGGCGCTGCTGCAACCGACGGATAACGCAGCAAATGTACCGCCGCCGTCTGATGAGCGTATTTCTGTACCGTCGAATCACGTGATGTCGTCGGATAGGGTTGTTTCATCCACGGTATCGCATGACGCACCGCCAAACCGAAACGCCGCGGACACGGCAGCCAGCAATAATAAGCAACGTGCGCCGGCCGAATCGCCGCTGGAAAGCCAATCGAACGGCTTTGGGCGAGTGTTGACGGTTTATCCACCGTGCTACGCGCTGTTGGAGTACCATAAGGGTTTGGCGATGCTGTCGCTTTCCGTTGCTGAACGTTATCTGAAAGCGGTGCAGTTGACGCCGTCGGAAGAGGGATTGCGGGCGCAGCCGTTGCTGATTCCGCAGCGCCTGACGCTGAGTAAATCTGAACTGAACGTTTTGTCTGCCCATCACGCCTTGCTGACGCGTTTTGGTATTGATGTACTTGTTGAGTCACAGCGTGCCACATTGCGTGCCGTACCTTTACCATTGCGCCAACAAAATTTACAAAACTTGATCTCTGAACTGATAGGCTATCTGGCCGACTATCAGACGGTTGAGACACAGCAGGTGGAACCTGGCGAATTGGCATCGTGGATGGCAACGCGATTGCAGAGCGAGCAGGAAAGCTGGAGCCATTCTCAGGCCATACAATTACTGGCGGATGTCGAGCGGCTTTGTCCGCAACTGGCGAAAGCGCCGCCGTCTGAACTTTTATATATGATGGACATTGATGATGCCATCAAGGCTTTAAAGCATGAGTGATGTAGAAAACGCGCCGTTGCCGCCCGCCATTTTTATCATGGGGCCAACGGCGTCAGGAAAAACGGCACTGGCAATGGCGTTACGAGAATATTTGCCAGTAGAGTTGATTAGCGTCGATTCCGCCCTCATCTATAAAGGTATGGATATCGGGACAGCGAAACCGAGTGCGGAAGAGCTGGCACTGGCACCGCATCGGTTAATCGACATTCTCGACCCGGCGGAATCTTATTCTGCGGCCGATTTTCGCCGCGATGCGCTACGTGAGATGGCAGACATTACCGCCGCCGGGCGCATTCCCCTTTTAGTCGGGGGGACGATGCTGTATTTCAAGGCGCTATTGGAGGGGCTTTCTCCTCTGCCGCCAGCCGATGCCGCAGTGCGCCAGCGCATTGAAGAGCAGGCACAAGAAATCGGCTGGGAAGCGATGCATCGGCAGCTCAGTGAGATCGATCCGGTAGCAGCAATTCGGATTCATCCAAATGATCCGCAGAGACTCTCGCGAGCACTGGAAGTTTTTTTCGTTTCAGGTAACACTTTAACTGAACTGACAAAAACGTCTGGCGACGCGCTGCCCTATCAGGTTCATCAGTTTGCTATCGCCCCGGCGACGCGTGAATTGTTGCATCAGCGAATTGAACAGCGTTTTCACCAGATGTTGGCGGCGGGGTTTGAGACAGAAGCCCGGACATTGTTTGCCCGGCACGACCTGCATACGGATATGCCCTCTATTCGTTGCGTGGGTTATCGCCAGATGTGGTCATATTTATCCGGTGAAATTGATTACGATGAGATGGTTTATCGGGGTATTTGTGCGACGCGTCAGCTCGCGAAGCGGCAAATGACCTGGCTACGCGGTTGGGATGATGTCTACCGGCTGGATAGCGAAAAGCCGACTGAAGCACTGGACAACGTTATGCAGGTCATTAAGGCATAGGTTTGTTAGTGCATAGGTTGAGTGATTGTGTACAATCGGTGAGTCTCAGCGTGCAAGTTTTTTACACCGTTATTTTAGAACCATAGGGTTCTTTGTTACAAACAACATACAAATAAGGAAAATATAGAATGGCTAAGGGGCAATCTTTGCAAGATCCGTTCTTGAACGCTTTGCGTCGTGAACGTGTTCCGGTTTCGATTTATTTGGTGAACGGTATTAAGCTGCAAGGTCAGATCGAATCTTTCGATCAGTTCGTGATTTTGTTGAAAAACACGGTAAGTCAGATGGTTTATAAGCATGCCATCTCTACAGTTGTTCCCTCTCGTCCTGTATCTCACCATAGCAACAATCCAGGCGGCGGCAGCAGCAATTATCACGGTAACAACACGGCGGCTTCGCAGCAGTCGCAGGACGCTGATGACGCCGAATAAGGCGTATTGTCAATTCACCACGGCGCGGGAGAGCTGGACGCATCGCTCGGCTCCTTCGCTGTGGTGTTTTTTGCTCGTTTGAGAGGTTACTCGCTTGTTTGACCGTTATGAATCAGGTGAACGGGCCATATTAGTTCATATTTACTTCTCGCAAGATAAAGATACGGAAGATCTGCTGGAGTTCGAATCTCTGGTTTCTTCTGCCGGTATTGAATCCTTGCAGGTGGTTACTGGTAGCCGTAAGGCTCCTCACCCCAAGTATTTTGTCGGGGAAGGCAAAGCAGAAGAAATTGCTCAGGCAGTAAAAGAAACCGGCGCGTTTGTCGTGCTGTTTGATCATGCGTTGACGCCAGCTCAGGAACGTAACCTGGAGCGTTTGTGCGAGTGCCGGGTGATTGACCGTACCGGACTGATTTTAGATATTTTTGCCCAGCGTGCGCGTACGCACGAGGGGAAATTACAGGTAGAACTGGCACAGCTGCGCCACCTTGCGACCCGATTGGTTCGCGGCTGGACGCACCTTGAGCGTCAGAAAGGCGGTATCGGTTTGCGTGGCCCGGGTGAAACCCAGCTTGAAACCGACCGTCGTTTATTGCGTAACCGTATCACTCAGATACTGTCGCGTCTTGAGCGGGTAGAAAAACAGCGTGAACAGGGGCGGCGCTCGCGGGTTCGTGCCGATGTCCCCACCGTTTCGCTGGTGGGCTATACCAATGCGGGTAAATCCACGCTGTTTAACAAGATTACATCGGCGGGCGTCTATGCTGCCGATCAGTTATTTGCCACACTGGATCCCACATTGCGCCGCATTGAAGTGGATGATGTTGGTGATACGGTGCTGGCGGATACCGTAGGTTTTATCCGTCAGTTGCCCCATGATTTGGTGGCTGCGTTTAAGGCTACACTACAGGAAACACGTCAGGCCTCGCTGCTGTTGCACGTTGTTGATGCTGCCGATCCTCGTCTTGACGAGAACATTGAGGCGGTTAACGACGTGCTGACGGAAATCGAGGCGGATGAAATACCTGCGCTGTTGGTAATGAACAAGATTGATATGCTGGATGATTTCGTTCCGCGTATCGATCGCAACGAAGAGAATCTACCGGTACGGGTCTGGCTTTCAGCGCAGACCGGCGACGGTATTCCGTTGCTATTTCAGGCATTGACTGAGCGGCTTTCCGGGGAAATCGCGCAATATACCTTGCATCTTCCCCCGCAGGCAGGACGCTTGCGTAGTCGTTTTTACCAGCTTCAGGCAATAGAAAAAGAATGGATTGAAGAGGATGGGCAAATTGGTTTGGTTATTCGTATGCCGATTGCTGACTGGCGCCGCCTCTGCAAAAAAGAGCAGGAACTGATGGACTATATTGTCTGATTTGACTGGCAGAAGCAGTCTGAACGGTGAAATAGTCTGACGGGCTCTGGGATATTGAACCTGAAGAACACCTATCATAAAGAATGGAGCTAAAACATGGCGTGGAATCAGCCCGGTAATAACGGACAAGACCGCGACCCGTGGGGGAGCAGCAGCAATAATGGCGGCAACTCTGGCGGAAATAACAATAAAGGTGGCCGAGATCAGGGGCCGCCGGATCTGGACGACATCTTCCGTAAGCTGAGCAAAAAACTCAGCGATCTGGGTGGCGGAAAAGGTTCTGGCTCAAGCAACAGCGGAAATTCTGGCGGCCCAGCACTGGGTGGCCGGATCGTCGGTATCGCTGCCGTCGCTGCGGTTGTCATCTGGGCTGCTACGGGTTTCTATACCATTAAAGAAGCGGAACGCGGTGTCGTCACGCGCTTTGGTAAATTCAGCCATTTGGTGGGGCCTGGCCTTAACTGGAAACCGACCTTCATTGACTCTGTTCGCGCCGTGAACGTCGAGTCGGTGCGTGAACTGGCGACGTCGGGCGTGATGTTGACGTCAGACGAGAACGTCGTGCGCGTTGAAATGAACGTGCAGTATCGTGTCACGCAGCCAGAACAATATCTGTTCAGCGTGACCAATGCGGATGACAGCCTGCGTCAGGCAACTGACAGCGCGCTGCGCGGCGTGATTGGTAAGTACACGATGGACAAAATTTTGACGGAAGGCCGTACTATTGTGCGTACGGATACCCAGCGCGTACTGGAAGAAACCGTTCGTCCGTACAACATGGGGATCACGCTGCTGGACGTCAACTTCCAGACCGCGCGTCCGCCGGAAGAAGTGAAGGCCGCGTTTGACGATGCGATTGCTGCTCGTGAAAACGAACAGCAATACATTCGTGAAGCGGAAGCGTACGCGAACGAAGTGCAGCCGCGTGCTAATGGTCAGGCTCAGCGTATTCTGGAAGAGTCTCGCGCTTATAAAACCCGTACCGTTCTGGAAGCTCAGGGTGAAGTTGCCCGTTTTGCCAGAGTCTTACCGGAATATAAAGCGGCACCTGAAATCACCCGCGAGCGTTTGTATATTGAAACCATGGAACGCGTGCTGAGCCACACCCGTAAAGTTCTGGTCAATGACAAAGGGGGCAACCTGATGGTGCTGCCGTTGGATCAGATGCTGCGTGGACAAGGCAGTGACAATACGCAAAGCAATAACAGTAGCAGCGCTAATCCACTGCGTTTGCCTGGCAACAGCAGCGGTGCGACCAATAGCAACCAGACGCGCAGCAGCAACAATGGAAATATCATGGATCAGCGCAGAGCCAATGCGCAGCGTGATGACTTCACTCGAGTAGGGAGAGAATAATCGATGCGTAAGCCCTTACTATTTATCCTGATCCTGGTACTGATGGTGGTCTATGCGTCACTGTTTGTGGTGCAGGAAGGCCAGCGCGGCATTGTGATGCGTTTTGGCAAAGTATTGCGTGATGACGACAATAAACCGCTGATCTATGCACCGGGATTGCAGTTCAAGATTCCGTTTATCGACTCAGTGAAAATGCTGGATGCGCGTATCCAGACGATGGAAAACCAGGCTGACCGCTTTATCACTAAAGAGCAGAAAGACCTGATTGTCGATTCTTACCTCAAATGGCGTATTAGCGATTTCAGCCGCTACTATCTGGCAACGGGCGGTGGTGACATCTCTCAGGCTGAAGTTCTGCTGAAACGTAAATTCAGTGACCGTCTGCGTTCCGAGATTGGTCGTCTGGATGTAAAAGGCATTGTTACCGACTCACGTGGGCAACTGATGTCCGACGTGCGTGAAGCACTGAATACCGGTACGGGGGAAACCACCGAAGCCGATAATGCGATTGCTTCTGCTGCTGCGCGCGTTGAGAAAGAAACGACGGGCAACGAGCCTCATATCAACCCTAACAGTATGGCTGCACTGGGGATTGAGGTTATCGATGTGCGAATTAAGCAAATCAACCTGCCAACGGAAGTCTCTGACGCGATTTACCAGCGTATGCGTGCAGAGCGTGAAGCGGTAGCGCGTCGCCACCGTTCACAAGGTCAGGAAGAAGCTGAAAAGCTGAAAGCGGCGGCAGACTATGAAGTCACTCGTACGCTGGCTGAAGCTGAACGTCAGGGACGTATCACCCGTGGTGAAGGGGATGCCGAAGCGGCGAAACTGTTTGCGAATGCATTCAGTGAAGATCCTGACTTCTACGCTTTTGTTCGTAGCCTGCGCGCGTATGAAAGCAGCTTCAGTAATAATCAGGATGTGATGGTTCTCAGCCCGGATAGCGACTTCTTCCGCTACATGAAGTCACCGGATAGCAGTATGGCACCACGCCGCTGATAGTCATTAACTGACGTTTTTCATCAAGCCCGGGTCTTTCTCGGGCTTTTTTTTGTCATTTGCTGGCAGAGAAATATCCAAAGGCTTGTCCTGCTCAAATCGGATGCAGGAAAAAGGGGTTGTTATGAATTCAACGATTTGGCTGGCACTTGGGCTGGTTTTGGTGCTCGAAGGATTGGGGCCGTTGCTGTTTCCCCGCCTCTGGCGGCGTATGATTTTGGGTATCGCGCAGCTGCCGGACAATGTTTTGCGCCGTTTCGGCGGCGGAATAGTTGTTGCTGGGTGCGTGATCTACTACATGTTGCGTAGCCGGATGGGCAGCTAGAATTACGCGGAAAAATGTGCGCAATCGTGTGCTAAAAGTACTGAAAGCATCCAAATGAGATGGTAGAATCCTTTTTTAAGCAACCTGGTGATTCTTGAAATGGGTAAGAACGTCGTCGTACTGGGCACCCAATGGGGTGACGAAGGTAAAGGCAAGGTCGTTGACCTGCTGACTGAACGGGCTAAATATGTTGTGCGCTATCAGGGTGGACACAACGCTGGCCACACGCTGGTTATCAACGGTGAAAAAACCGTACTTCATTTAATTCCTTCTGGCATTCTGCGTGAAAATGTTGTCAGCATCATCGGTAACGGTGTTGTGCTGGCACCTGACGCATTGATGAAAGAAATGACGGAGCTTGAAGCGCGTGGCGTCCCGGTACGCGAACGTCTGCTGCTTTCTGAAGCTTGTCCGTTAATCCTGCCTTATCACGTCGCGCTGGATAACGCCCGTGAGAAAGCGCGTGGTGCGAAAGCAATTGGTACGACTGGCCGTGGTATCGGTCCTGCGTATGAAGATAAAGTTGCTCGCCGTGGCCTGCGCGTTGGCGATCTGTTTGATAAAGAAACCTTTGCCGTCAAACTGAAAGAGATCGTCGAATACCATAACTTCCAGTTGGTTAACTACTACAAAGCCGACGCGGTCGACTACCAGAAAGTGCTGGACGATGTGCTGGCGATTGCTGACATCCTGACTGCGATGGTGGTTGATGTTTCCGATCTGCTGTACAAAGCGCACCTGCGTGGCGATTTCGTCATGTTTGAAGGCGCACAGGGTACGCTGCTGGATATCGACCACGGTACTTATCCGTACGTGACTTCCTCAAATACCACGGCGGGTGGCGTTGCTACCGGTTCTGGTCTGGGGCCACGTTATGTAGACTATGTGCTGGGTATCGTTAAAGCTTACTCTACCCGTGTGGGCGCAGGTCCATTCCCGACTGAGCTGTTTGAAGAAGTCGGTGAGCACCTGTCTCAGAAAGGTAATGAGTTTGGCGCGACAACAGGTCGCCGTCGTCGTACTGGCTGGCTGGATGCAGTTGCCGTGCGTCGTGCAGTACAGATCAACTCGCTGTCTGGCTTCTGTCTGACCAAGCTGGATGTTCTGGACGGCCTGAAAGAGATTAAAATCTGCGTAGGCTATCGTTTGCCGAATGGCACCGAAGTGGATACCACTCCGCTGGCTGCTGAAGGCTGGGAAGGTCTTGAGCCGATTTACGAAACGATGCCAGGCTGGTCTGAAAGCACGTTTGGCGTGAAAGATCACAGTAAACTGCCGCAGGCTGCGCTGAACTACATCAAACGTATCGAAGAAATTACGGGTGTGCCGATTGATATTATTTCTACCGGCCCAGATCGTAGCGAAACGATGGTGTTGCGCGATCCGTTCGACGCTTGATTTTGCCACCCATTATTAATGGGTTATGCGAAGATGAAAAAGGACGGGATTCCCGTCCTTTTTGCTATCTACTGTTTAACCGTTGCGATGTGCACGACAACGGTTTCCACCTGTTATTCCTGAACTGCCTTCGCCTTCTGCGCTTTGTTCTTCAGGCCATCCAGCAGCTTATTGTGGATGTTGCTGAATCCGCCGTTGCTCATCACCAGAATGTGGTCGCCAGGCTGTGCGGTCTTGACGATGTTGTCTACCAACGTGTCAATATCCGCGCTCCAGTGAGCAGGTTGTACGCAGGCTTCCGCGACTTCTACGACCTGCCACGGAATGTGTGCTGGCTGGAAGAGGAACACTTCATCTGCACGGCCTAATGACGGTGCCAGCTCGTTTTTACACATCCCCAATTTCATGGTGTTGGAACGGGGTTCAAGCACGGCCAAAATACGCGCCGTGCCGCCAACCTTGCTGCGTAGCGCCGACAGCGTCGCCAGAATCGCGGTAGGGTGGTGTGCAAAGTCGTCATAAACTGCGACGCCATGCGCCGTACCGCGTAATTCAAGGCGTCGGCGCGCGTTGATAAATCCACCCAGTGCGCGGCAGGCATCTGCGGGTAGCACGCCGACGTGGTGCGCGGCGGCGATGGCCATCAACCCGTTATGCATATTGTGTTCACCCACCAGCTTCCAGTGGACTTCACCGACGAGTTCATTGTTCAGGTAAACCTGGTATTGGCTGGCATCGATCGACACTTTCTGTGCCCGCCACGTGCCTTCTTCGCCAACCAGTTCTTGCTCACTCCAGCATCCCATTCCCATCACCTGTTTGAGGTTAAGGTCGTTGGTTGGCAGGATGATTTTCCCGCTGCCCGGCACCAGCCGCACAAGGTGATGGAACTGTTTCTGAATGGCTTTCAGATCGTCAAAGATGTCGGCGTGATCGAACTCAAGATTGTTGAGCACCAGCGTTCTTGGGCAGTAGTGTACGAATTTGGAACGCTTGTCGAAGAATGCACAATCATATTCATCGGCTTCGAGTACCATGAACGGGCTGTCGCCCAACCGTGCGGAAACGGTGAAGTTGCCGGGAACGCCACCGATCACAAAGCCGGGCTGGTAGCCGCACTCTTCCAGAATCCAGGTGACCATCCCCGCCGTGGTGGTTTTGCCATGCGTTCCTGCAATGGCAATCACCCAGCGATCGCGCAGCACATAATCATGCAGCCACTGTGGACCGGAAACATAAGGTAATCCCTGTTCCAGTACGGCCTCGACGCACGGGTTTCCGCGCGTCATCGCATTACCGATGATGACCAAATCAGGCGCGGGGCTAAGCTGTGCCTGATCGTAGCCCTGAATCAGCGTGATTCCCTGTTCTTCAAGTAAGGTACTCATGGGGGGATAAACATTTGCATCTGAGCCCGTGACGTCATGCCCCAGTGAACGAGCAAGCAGGGCAAGGCCACCCATAAAGGTGCCGCAGATACCTAAAATATGAATACGCATACATTTTCCATCTTCACAGTGAGTCTGCGTCACATTCTAACGCTATGAATCCGCCATAAGAAATGGATTTGACTAGGTACTCACTTTCTCTTTGGGCTACACTGCATGCGCAAACGTTGGCGGTGCAGAAATGAAACCGCTTTTCATCCGTAGATTCTGGAATAGTGTTATGAAAACGTTAGGCGAATTTATCGTCGAAAAACAGCACGATTTCTCTCACGCCACAGGTGAGCTTACCGCGCTGCTGTCTGCTATTAAACTGGGTGCCAAGATTATTCACCGTGATATCAATAAAGCGGGTCTGGTTGATATCCTGGGTGCCAGCGGCATTTCTAATGTTCAGGGCGAAGTGCAGATGAAGCTCGATCTGTATGCCAATGAGAAACTGAAAGCGGCATTAAAAGCGCGTGGTGAAGTGGCAGGTATTGCCTCCGAAGAAGAAGATGAAATTGTTATCTTTGAAGGTGATAAGGCGGAAAATGCCAAGTATGTCGTTCTGATGGATCCGCTGGATGGCTCGTCGAATATCGATGTGAACGTCTCTGTCGGTACCATTTTCTCTATTTATCGCCGTATTACGCCGCTGGGAACCTCAGTCACGGAAGCTGACTTCTTACAGCCGGGTAGCCAGCAGGTTGCGGCGGGCTACATTGTTTACGGTTCTTCCACCATGCTGGTGTACACCACGGGTCACGGCGTTCACGCCTTTACCTACGATCCGTCGCTCGGTGTATTCTGTCTCTCGCATGAAAAAGTTTGCTTCCCGGAAAAAGGGAATATGTATTCCATCAACGAAGGGAACTACATCAAGTTTCCTGTCGGCGTGAAGAAATACATCAAATACTGTCAGGAGCAGGATGAAGAGACGCAGCGTCCTTATACGTCGCGTTATATCGGCTCACTGGTGGCGGATTTCCACCGCAATCTGCTGAAAGGCGGAATTTACCTGTATCCGAGCACGGCGAGCTACCCGAAAGGCAAACTGCGTTTGCTGTACGAATGCAACCCGATGGCGTTTCTGGCGGAGCAGGCGGGCGGTAAGGCCAGCGACGGTAAAAACCGTATTCTGGATATCACGCCGGAGAAACTGCACCAGCGCTCACCGTTCTTCGTCGGGACGGAATCGATGGTTGATGATGTTGAACGTTTCATCCGTGAATTCCCAGACGCTTAATTAGCGCTTTCCCGTGTTGCTGGGCTCTCTGCCAACGCGGGATGACTTTATGGCGTGCTATCCAGTACGCCATCTTTGTGGTTCATCGTAACCCGCGTTTTTTAGTGTTGTGCCTCGAACCAGCTTTCCAGAATAATCACCGCAGAGGCCGCGTCTACGCTCCCTTTATCCAGTGCTCTAAAGCCGCCACGTTCGAAGAGATCCGCGCGCGCTTCTACGGTACTCAAGCGTTCATCGTGTAACTCAATCGCGACGCCAAAACGGCCATGCAGTCGGTTAGCGAACTTTCGCGCCCGTGCCGTCAGCGGCTGTTCGGTGCCATCCATATTGAGCGGTAAACCAACGACGACCAGATCGGGCTGCCATTCTGACAACAGCTTCTCCACTTTTTGCCAGTCTGGGATCCCTTCCTGCGCTTTGAATGAGGTCAGCGGCCGCGCCGTACCAGTAATCTCCTGACCGATGGCGACACCGATACTTTTTGTCCCAAAATCAAAGGCAAGAATGGTTCTGCTGGTCATTAGGCATGTCCTGCTTCAGTGGAGATGTTATGAATATCGATGCCCAATTTTCTGGCCGCTGCCCGCCAGCGTTCGGCAATCGGCGTATGGAACAAAATGTCTTTATCGGCCGGCGTGGTCAGCCAGGCGTTCTCCAGCAGCTCTTCTTCCAACTGGCCGTTCTCCCAGGCGGAATAGCCTAAGGCGACCAGCGTATTTTTCGGCTGATTAGGCGTCCCCAACGTTTCCAGCACGTCTTTTGACGTGGTGATCATGGTGTCCTCAGAAATACTGATGCTGGAGCCAAAGCCGGGGCAGGGCGTATGCAGGATAAAACCCCGATCGTCCGCCAGTGGGCCGCCCATGAAGACGGGTTTATCTAATCGAATGGCAGGATCGCGCGGTGTCGGATCTATTTTTAGCTTGTTCAGCACATTTTCCACGGAAAACTGATCCATCGGTTTGTTGATGATCAGCCCCATGGCTCCGTCTTCATTATGTTCGCAGATATAGACCACCGAACGTTTAAATACAGAGTCCTGTAGTGCTGGCATAGCAATGAGGAAGTGATGCTGTAAATTCATTGTGTATTTTTATCGATATCCGTCAGCGTTGGAGAAACGGCCCGTATTGCGCGGGCCGAGTGGTGTGTCAGGTGTCTCTGGTATTAGCGAGTACGTGCAGCCAGACGTTTTTCAATGGCGTCCATCAACATACCGGTGATGGAAACATCCGGGTAGGCCGCTTCGATTTCACGTACGCAGGTCGGGCTGGTGACGTTAATTTCTGTCAAACGGTCACCGATGATGTCCAGACCGACGAAAATCAGGCCTTTGGCTTTTAACGTTGGGGCGACGTCACGGGCGATTTTCCAGTCGCTTTCGGTTAGCGGACGTGCTTCACCACGGCCACCGGCGGCCAGATTACCGCGTGTCTCACCGCTTTTCGGGATACGCGCCAGGCAGTAAGGAACGGGTTCGCCATCGACCACCAGTACGCGTTTGTCGCCATCTTTAATCGCAGGCAGGTAGTTTTGCGCCATGCAGTAACGGGTGGCGTGTTCGGTCAGCGTTTCGATGATGACCGAGACGTTGGCGTCGTCCTGCTTCAAACGGAAAATAGACGCGCCGCCCATGCCGTCCAGCGGCTTGAGAATGACGTCACCGTGTTTTTCATGGAACTGACGCAGCTTATCGGCACGACGTGTGACGAGCGTATCGGGAGTCAGATGTGGGAACCAGGCGGTGAACAGCTTCTCATTACAATCACGCAGGCTTTGCGGTTTGTTGACGATCAACGTGCCTTTCTCTTCTGCGCGTTCCAGAATATAGGTGGCGTAGATGAACTCCGTATCGAACGGCGGATCTTTACGCATCAGCACCACATCCAACTCTTCCAACGCAATGTCCTGCTCGCCGGAGAAATCGTACCAGCCGTCGTAATCGTACTGGACGCTCAGGCGACGGGTTGTCGCACGGGCGACGCCCGCGTGCATGTAGAGATCGTTCATCTCCATGTAATGCAGTTCCCAACCACGGCGCTGTGCTTCCAGCAGCATGGCAAAGCTGGTGTCTTTCTTGATATTGATGGTGTCAATCGGGTCCATCACGATACCGAGTTTGATCATTCTTTTCTCCTTTACCCCAAATCGCCGAAACGTACCTGTAAGGCGGTAATGGCGGTGAGTGCGGTGGTTTCTGTGCGCAAGACGCGTGGCCCCAACAGGATATCAGTGAATCCGTGTTCTGAGGTCATGGTAATTTCATCGGTGGTGAGCCCGCCTTCTGGCCCTATCAGCAATCTGATCCGTTCTACCGGCAGCGGCAGTGTATTGATGCTTTGTGTGGCGCGCGGATGCAGATTTAATTTCAACGCATTGTCTTGTTCCGCACACCAGGCTTCCAGCGTCATCGCTGGCCGCACCTGCGGCACACAGTTGCGGCCAGATTGTTCACAGGCGGCAACCGCAATTTTCTGCCACTGGCTAATTTTTTTCTCCATACGCTCGGCATCCAGCTTTACGCCACAGCGTTCGGAAAGCAGCGGGGTAATCACATTGACGCCCAGCTCGATAGATTTCTGGATAGTAAACTCCATTTTTTCGCCGCGCGACATCACCTGTCCCAGATGTAAATGTAGGGGCGATTCTTTATTTTCCAACTTACCTGCTGTGAAGCGAACGCGCACACTCTTTTTGCCGGCCGCGATGATTTCCGCATCAAAGACATGATTGCTGCCATCAAATAGCTGCAATGCCTGTCCTGTATTCATGCGTAACACGCGACCAACGTGATTGGCGGCATCGTCGCTCAGTTCGACTTCACCGCCGTTAAGGGAAAGCGTTTCGGGATGAAAAATGCGTGGTACTCGCATACTGGATTAAGACCTTTGAATGAAATTAATCGGCACAGGAACGCCAGAAACAGGCAACACCACCGTCATCTGACGGCGGCTTTGCTGGAAACCGATTCGCTATAGTAGGTAGACGAACTAGCGCTGGCAAGCTTGTTGAACGTAGGGATTCGGGTTTCCCTGTTTTGCGGCGATGCGCTGATTGCGGGTACATTCCCACTGGGTGACCGGGTACTGCTTATCCCAGGCTTCGAACAGCTGAGTTTGCTGACTGGACAAGCGTAACTGATAGCGATCGCGCATGTAGAAATAGGTACGGGCGATCTGGCCGCGAGCGCGAGCAGGTGGCTCTGCCAGATTGTTTTTAAAATCGATCTTCATCTCGCATTGGCCGTACTGGGATGTACCACCGTTCCACTGCCCATACATCGCATTGCCGCGATCGCCGTTTACCTCGCCGATAGCCGGTTGCAGGTTATGCAAATCGGTTTCCATCTCACGGTAGACGGGGTCGCTGCTACAGTTCTTTCTTCCGCCATCCTGCCAGCACTGGCGCTGGTGGCCGAACTGCCAGGCAGGCACAACGTGTTCCCATTCGATACGGCTGGCACGCTGTTCATTTTTTCTGACCTGATAGCCGCAGGATTCAAGGTCGGGAGTGCCTTTCTTGCCTTGCCATGTAATTTTGCAGCCGCAGTAAAACGAACCCGGCGCATCCCGGTTGATTTCGACTGCGGCGGCTTTTGCCTGCGAAAAATTATTGATGTTCTGACCTAACGCGGTGGCCGAAAACAGCGCCGCGCCAACGGCGGAGATAGCGAGAATTTTGCGTAGCATATTCCAAATAATCCACAGGCTGTAAAGTTGGCAGACTACCGGATGTCTCGTCGGCAGGCAAATGCAAAAGCAGTTTTTAAAACTGGAAATTCCCTTTTAAATAGAACTTGTTACATCATGACGTAAGGTTTTCCCGCAACGACGGCAGCGATATTCTGTTTCGCCGCGCAGCACCCGATTGTGTCGGCGGATCGTCAGTTCATGCCGTTGGCAATCGCACAGGTAGGTGAAGGTTTTCCCCTGTACGGATTGTACCGCAAACCGATGCGTGCGTTTTGCCGGAACACGCAGAACGTTTTCCATCATCCAGCGCCATTCTTTGCCATGTGGCGCGACACGGCCAAAACGCGCGTAGACTAGCAGATGGGCCAGTTCATGAGGCACCACCTCATCGATAAAGGCTTGCTGATTTTCCTGCAACAAAACGGGATTCAGCCGAATTTCCCAATGTTGCAGCCATGCCGTTCCTGCCGTAGCACCACGCTGCTGGTAGTTTACCGTTGGCTCAGTGTAGTCAGTTTGCAAAGTGAGGTTGGCCTGCTGCAATTTATCACGCAGACAGCGCATCACAGCCTGATGGCTGGCAATGGGGATTCGGGGTGTGTTCATATTCGGTGAGGATAAAGTGAGTAGCAGGGAGACGCAATAGGTGACGCGGAGGGAATCAGAATGAAAAACGGCGAATTCTCATTCGCCGTTTCAGACAGTTGGCAAACTTATTTGTCGAACGAAAACGAGAGTAACGGAATAGAAGAGTAAAGCGTTTGCGCCAGGGATGGCGCAAGCCGAGCGCACAGGGATGTGTTCACAGCGTCTTTACGATCTATCCGTTGCTCTCGCGCTACGGACTTTATCAGTAACCTCAAACAGCGAATCTTCATTCGCCGTTTGGTCTTTATTGCATCGCCGGATTACAGGCCTGCGGCCTCGCGCAACTGTGCGGCTTTGTCCGTTTTTTCCCACGGGAAATGTTCACGGCCAAAGTGACCATAGGCTGCCGTTTCCTGATAAATCGGATGCAGTAGATCCAGCATCTGGATTAAGCCGTAAGGACGCAGATCGAAGAATTCGCGCACCAGCAGCGTCAGTTGCTCGGTAGACACTTTCTCTGTACCGAAGGTTTCGATCATGATAGAGGTCGGTTCTGCTACGCCAATAGCGTAGGACACCTGAATTTCGCAGCGATCGGCCAGGCCAGCCGCGACGATATTCTTGGCAACATAGCGCGCGGCATAGGCAGCAGAACGGTCTACTTTAGACGGATCCTTACCGGAGAATGCACCGCCGCCGTGACGCGCCGCGCCACCGTAGGTATCAACGATGATTTTACGACCGGTCAGGCCGCAGTCACCCATTGGGCCGCCGATAACAAAGCGTCCGGTTGGGTTGATGAAATATTTAGTGTTGGCAGACAGCCATTCTGCAGGCAGAACCGGTTTGATGATCTCTTCCATCACCGCTTCATGCAGATCTTTCTGGCTGATGTCTTCTGAATGCTGGGTAGACAGTACTACGGCATCGATGCCGGCAATCTTGCCATCGTCATACAGGAACGTAACCTGGCTTTTCGCATCTGGGCGCAGCCACGGCAGAGTGCCACTCTTACGCACTTCTGACTGACGCTGAACCAGACGGTGCGCGTAAGTCACTGGGGCAGGCATCAGCACGTCGGTTTCATTGGTCGCGTAGCCGAACATCAGACCCTGATCGCCTGCGCCTTGTTCCAACGGATCGGTACGGTCAACGCCTTGATTGATGTCTGGAGATTGCTTGCCAATCGCGCTCAGTACGGCGCAAGAGTTGGCATCAAAGCCCATTTCGGAATTGACATAACCGATATCACGCACGGTACGACGGGTAATTTCTTCAATATCGACCCAGGCGCTGGTGGTGATTTCGCCACCGACTAACACCATTCCGGTCTTTACATAAGTCTCACAAGCGACACGCGCTTTTGGATCTTGCTCCAGAATGGCGTCGAGAACCGCATCAGAAATCTGGTCAGCAATTTTATCAGGGTGTCCTTCAGAGACTGACTCGGACGTAAAAAGGTGTTTAGCCATGAGTTTCTTTACCTTCAAATCAAAGCCGTTAAGCAGTGTATCAGTTAATCGGTATATACCCGTAATACTTCAAGCCGCAGATGCGTTGGCTGCGTTCACTCACCCGAATCACTTACCTGAGTAAGCTCATCGGGATTCCCTCTCTTGCCGCCTTCCTGCAACTCGAATTATTTGGGGTATAGACGGATTAACATCTGGATGGCTATTCTAGGTCACCTTTTGGTCTCAGTGCCAGTAGTTTTTCGTATTAGCTCACCGTCGTCCTTTTATCATCGGCTGTTTTTTCTTTTACAAGAGATGACTGGCGGCAATTTTCATTTTGCTTTTCCAGTAGCATGTAGGTATAAACGGCGAGCGGTAATGCAATCCGCGACATCTTGAATTTCTTATTGATAGCTGACCGCATAACCTGCGGCGCACGTGGAGGTGGTAGGATTAATGATCCGTTGTTTACTGAGTATATTGCGTTCGCAATATGTCCCTTTTGACGCTATCGCGTCCGCGACTCAACCCTTCTTTTCCGTTTCCCGATGTAGCCTGTCTTTAAATTCGACACAGGACTCCAGGGCTGGTTAATCCGCCTGTTATTCTTTCTGCCAGAAGCGGTTAACGCCTTTCTGGTCACGTTCGCCCGGTGATTTTCACAACGAGTTTTATCGACCCGTAACACGGAGCCTGACAACGTGTTTTACACTAATAAGAGTAATAAAGTGACGGCATACTTCACTACGCCGGTTTTTTCACTGTCGACGCCGCATGTTGCAGGTATGCTCATGTGGGCGGTTTATTCAGGTACTGATGTGATCAGCAGTTTAGAAAAAGAAGAGGTTCGTTATGTCTGACGACATGATTCATCACGGCTCGTCAGCGACGGGTAAACATGAAAATTTGCGCTCTATGCAGGAGGTTGCCATGAATGACCGTAATGCCAGCGAAATGCTTCGTACCTACAATATTGCCTGGTGGGGCAATAATTACTATGACGTCAATGAGCTCGGCCACATTAGCGTGTGTCCGGATCCTGACGTACCAGAAGCTCGCGTCGATCTGGCCAGACTGGTCAAAGATATGCAGAAGGACAACCATCAGCGCTTGCCTGCGCTGTTCTGCTTTCCGCAAATCCTTCAGCACCGCCTGCGTTCAATTAACGCTGCGTTTAAACAGGCTCGTGAATCCTTTGGCTATGAAGGTGGCTATTTTTTGGTTTACCCCATCAAGGTTAACCAGCATCGTCGCGTGATTGAGTCACTGGCGAACTCCGGTGAACCGTTGGGTCTGGAGGCCGGTTCAAAAGCGGAACTGATGGCCGTTCTGGGCCACGCCGGTATGACGCGCACGGTGATCGTGTGTAACGGCTACAAAGACCGTGAATACATTCGTCTGGCACTCATCGGTGAAAAGTTGGGCCACAAGGTGTATCTGGTCATCGAGAAGATGTCTGAAATTCGTCTGGTGCTGGAAGAAGCCGAGCGTTTGAATGTGGTGCCGCGTCTTGGCGTCCGCGCGCGTCTGGCTTCTCAGGGCTCGGGCAAGTGGCAATCCAGCGGTGGCGAAAAATCCAAATTTGGTCTGGCGGCGATTCAGGTGCTGCAACTGGTTGAGATGCTGCGTGAAGCGGGGCGGTTGGATAGCCTGCAACTGCTGCATTTCCATTTGGGTTCGCAACTGGCGAATATCCGCGATATCGCGACGGGCGTGCGTGAATCCGCGCGTTTCTATGTCGAGCTGCATAAGCTGGGCGTGAATATCCAGTGTTTTGACGTCGGTGGTGGTTTGGGCGTGGACTATGAAGGCACGCGCTCTCAGTCCGATTGTTCAGTGAACTATGGCCTGAATGAATACGCCAACAACGTGATTTGGGGCATCGGCGATGCCTGTAACGAACACGGGCTGCCGCATCCTACGGTGATCACCGAATCCGGTCGTGCGGTAACCGCGCACCATACCGTGCTGGTTTCCAATATTATCGGGGTGGAACGCAATGAGTTCAGCGAACCTACCGAGCCTGAAGAAGATGCGCCGCGCGCGCTGGAGAGCCTGTGGTCGACCTGGAAGGAAATCAAGCAGCCAGGAAAACGCCGGTCGCTGCGTGAGTGGCTGCATGACAGCCAGATGGATTTGCACGATGTGCATACCCAGTACACGCACGGCATGTTGGATCTGACACAGCGTGCCAAAGCGGAGCAGCTTTATCTGAGCATCTGCCAGATGATTCAGGAGCAGTTGGATCCGAGCAACCGCGCGCACCGGCCGGTGATTGATGAATTACAGGAGCGCATGGCTGACAAGCTGTATGTCAACTTCTCACTGTTCCAATCCATGCCGGACGCATGGGGTATCGATCAGCTGTTCCCGGTGCTGCCGCTGGAAGGGCTGGATAAGCAGCCTGAGCGTCGTGCTGTGCTGCTGGATATCACCTGTGATTCTGATGGCACGATCGATCATTATGTTGATGGCGACGGCATTGCGACTACGATGCCAATGCCGCCTTACGATCCAGAAAACCCGCCGCTGCTGGGCTTCTTTATGGTCGGTGCCTATCAGGAAATTCTGGGGAACATGCATAATCTGTTCGGCGATACCTCGACTGTTGACGTGTTTGTCTTCCAGGACGGCACCGTTGAGATTGAAGAATCCGACGAAGGGAATACGGTTGCCGACATGCTGGAATATGTGCAGCTTGACCCTGAAGTGCTGATGGCCCGTTTCCGCGATCAGGTTAAAGAAACCGATCTGGATGCTGAACTTCAGGCGCAGTTCATGGAAGAGTTTGAGTCTGGGCTGTACGGCTATACTTATTTGGAAGACGAAGAATAAGTGTGACTGACGAAGTAAAAGGGGATGCGAGCGCGCATCCCCTTTTTTTCGGCTATCGATCAGATAAGCGAATTACTTATATTGATATCGGTTGCTGGTTTGGGAAGGGAATCAAATTCTTCAATGACGCTGTCTTTGAAGATAATCTTAGCAATTAGCAGTAAAGAGTTTTTATCCTGAACGCCATATTTATTCAGTAATCGTGATTTGCTGTTCAGTACTGATTTCTTATTTAACCCGATGATATCGGCAATCGCTTCCGCCGTGTAGCCCGCACACCAGTGTTGGAATACGGCATATTCAGACTTTGACAACCTGACGGGACTGAATAAACGGCGATCGTGAAGGTGGACGAAATCGAGTAATTTATAAAAAGAATCGATGGCGGCTGACTTTGAAATAAGAATCGTTTTTTCGTCAATGCACACGGGAGGGTGATTGAGGGAATTATTGATGATCACGAATGACGACGCCATATTATAAAAGTGAGTTCTTATCGACTCATAGTATTCCTCAAAGCCCTCGCTGCTACCGTCAATGATGAAAATACATTTTTTCTTTCCCTGCTGCAGCGTAAACCTGTTGACGGGTTTTATTGAGAGCATAGGGATACCGGATAGGATTTCCCGTAATCCTACCGTGGTAAAATTGCATTTACTGAAAATTCTCACATCCATGATTTTTAACACATATGAGTTTATTGTCTGAAAGTGGCCACAAACCAATAATGGCTGCTGATGTTATCCAGTTATTAAGAAATCGCGATCCCGAAATGCCTTTAATCGCTAAAAGATGGAGCCTCTAGAGAAACCTGCGGAAGAGACAACAGGGTTTATCATATATCCATATGATCGAACTGGAAAAATTTTTATTGGTTTAACATAGTATGCTTGATTTATTGGTTTATTTCTATCTTTAAATACAGGAGCTTATCCTAGGATTCCTGCTTATTGAGACGTAGATCTCTGCGCTAATCGTGGTTACTACTTTGTCGCCACATTCGTGGGCGACGGCTTTCTAACATCTGGAAATCCACTGAGTATCGTTTCTTAAAAGAGAACGTAAAGTCAGTGAGATTGAAAATAGCTATCTATTTATTATCGATTAATTCTTAAATCCTATCATCAGGACAATGGCGGGATTTAAAGATGACTGTTACACAGCAGCTTACAGCGAATATGGCGGGGATGATAGTGGTCGGATGACTAGCGGGCAATTGAGATTTTTTCAATTGCCCGCGGTGTGTCTGCTTTGTGAGTCATCAGAATGCGAGGTTATTTCTCGGCAACAATGCGTTCACGAATGTGTTTAGCACGGCCTTCAGATGAAGGGTGAGAATCAAACATGCTGCTCTCATGGCCCGTATCAAGCTTGGCGAGCTTCTCGAAGCTGGTTGCCAGACCTTCCCGATTGATGCCGCGTTTCTTCAGAAAATCGAAAGAGTAATCATCAGCCTGCGTTTCCTGCGTTTGAGAGAACTGGGAATTCACCAGTTTTTCTCCCAGATCGGCTAGCTGAGACTGTGACAAGGACTGCGCGACACCACCCACAGAGGCGATGGCAGTACGGGCGGCCGTCGCAGCATAGGCAACCTGCATCGCTTTACGTGTGTGTCCCAGCGCAACGTGGCCCATTTCGTGGCCGAGAACGCCTTCCACTTCATTGTCGTTCATGATGTCCATCAGGCCGCTGTACACCCGGATGCAGCCGTTAGCCATTGCCCAAGCGTTAACGTCTTTCTCCAGATAGACCTTGTAGTTTGCCGGCGTACCGTTGATATCGTGGCCCAGCGCATCCGCAATTTTATTCAGGCGCTGCATGTATTTGCTGTCGGCAGGGGCAATTTTTGCTTCTTTGTCCATTTGCTCACAGGACTGGTGGCTAAGCGCTTTAACCTGCTCATCGCTGAGCGTTGCCGCCTGAAACGCCTGAGCGCCGGATTGCATTAAGGTATTGGTGTTTAAGTTCTGGCAGCCAGTCAGCAACGTTGCGACACTCAGCGCCAGCACAGAAGATCGAATTGCCATAAAAATCATCTCCCTACGACTGTGCTTGTTTTTTAGTACGAAAGAAAACCGACTATAAACTACCCGAAAACGACATGGAGAAATAGATCGGAAAATCTGATTTGTGCTTTTTACGAGAGCATGTAGGTAATGCATTTTGTTTCTGATGCATTCCCAAAAGGCACGCCAAATAAAGGTGAACCCACTAGAAAACATCGCGTATGGTGCTGTAATCCACTGCACAATTGGCAAAAGAACCGCTATTGATTCGTCAGCCGATAAATCCCTGTTTTTTGCTCACGGTTCCATGTGCATTCGCTACATTTTTCATGTACATTTGTAATCATATTTATTTTGTCATTCTTGTTTAACTTGTTGATTTTTATGTGTTTTACAGGAAGGGCAGTCGTTCAATCCGATCTGGAGTCAAGCATGTCCTCTCGTAAAGAACTTGCCAATGCTATCCGCGCGCTGAGCATGGATGGGGTGCAGAAAGCCAAATCCGGTCACCCGGGCGCACCGATGGGCATGGCCGATATCGCCGAAGTGCTGTGGCGCGATTACCTCAACCATAATCCGGCCAACCCCAACTGGGCAAACCGCGACCGCTTCGTGCTGTCCAACGGCCACGCGTCCATGCTGATTTACAGCCTGCTGCATCTCTCCGGCTACGACCTGCCGATTGAAGAACTGAAAAACTTCCGTCAGCTGCATTCCAAAACGCCGGGTCACCCTGAATACGGCTACACCGCCGGCGTCGAAACCACCACCGGCCCGCTGGGTCAGGGGATTGCCAACGCCGTCGGCATGGCGATTGCCGAGCGCACGCTGGCCGCACAGTTCAACCGTCCGGGCCACGAGATTGTCGACCACCACACCTACGCCTTCCTGGGTGACGGCTGCATGATGGAAGGGATTTCTCACGAAGTCTGCTCGCTGGCCGGCACCATGAAGCTCGGCAAACTGACTGCGTTTTATGATGACAACGGTATCTCCATCGACGGCCACGTTGAAGGCTGGTTTACCGACGATACCGCTGCCCGTTTTGAAGCCTACGGCTGGCACGTAGTACGTGGCGTGGACGGTCACGATGCGGACGCCATCAAACGTGCCATCGGCGAAGCCCAGCTTGTCACTGACAAGCCGTCGCTGCTGATGTGCAAAACCGTGATTGGCTTCGGTTCACCGAACAAGGCCGGTACGCACGATTCCCACGGCGCCCCGCTGGGTGATGCCGAAGTCGCCGCCTCCCGCGAACAGCTGGGCTGGGCATATGCACCGTTTGAGATCCCTGCTGATATCTATGCAGTCTGGGACGCCAAACCGGCCGGTCAGCGTAAGGAAGCGGCCTGGGATGAGGCGTTTGCCGCCTACGCCAGCGCCTACCCGGAACTGGCTGCCGAGTTCACACGCCGCACCGGCGGTGAGTTGCCGGCCAACTGGCAGGCGGACGCACAGAAATTTATCGACGATTTGCAGGCCAATCCGGCGAAAATCGCCAGCCGCAAAGCCTCACAGAACGCGCTGGAAGCCTACGGCAAACTGCTGCCGGAATTCCTGGGCGGCTCTGCCGACCTGGCACCGAGCAACCTGACCATCTGGTCCGGCTCGGTCTCGCTGGATAAAGACCACGCGGGTAACTACATCCATTACGGCGTGCGCGAATTCGGCATGATGGCGATTGCCAACGGGATTGCACTGCACGGCGGCTTTGTGCCGTACACCGCGACCTTCCTGATGTTTGTGGAATATGCCCGTAACGCCGTGCGCATGGCCGCGCTGATGAAAATCCGCAGCATCTACGTTTACACCCACGACTCCATCGGTCTGGGTGAAGACGGCCCGACGCACCAGCCGGTTGAACAGCTGGCGAGCCTGCGCGTGACGCCGAACATGAGCAACTGGCGTCCGGCAGACCAGGTGGAAACGGCAGTGGC
Organism: Pectobacterium sp. A5351; assembly: GCF_028335745.1. Taxonomy (NCBI): domain Bacteria; kingdom Pseudomonadati; phylum Pseudomonadota; class Gammaproteobacteria; order Enterobacterales; family Pectobacteriaceae; genus Pectobacterium; species Pectobacterium sp. A5351. The sequence goes on along the minus strand of NZ_CP116477.1, from coordinate 3,761,323 downwards.
GTGGAAATACGCGATTGAGCGTCAGGACGGCCCGACATCGCTCATCCTGTCCCGTCAGAATCTGGCGCAGCAACCCCGTACCGCGGAGCAACTGGCGAACGTGGCGAAAGGCGGCTACGTGCTGAAAGACAGCGACGGTCAGCCTGAGCTTATCCTGATTGCCACCGGTTCTGAAGTTGAACTGGCGGTTGGCGCCTATGACAAGCTGACCGCGGCAGGCCGCAAGGTGCGCGTGGTGTCGATGCCGTCTACGGATGCGTTCGACAAGCAGGATGCAGCCTACCGTGAAGCGGTGCTGCCGAAAGCGGTATCGGCGCGTGTGGCAATTGAAGCGGGTATCGCGGACTACTGGTTCAAGTATGTTGGCCTGAACGGCGCGATTGTCGGCATGACGAGCTTCGGCGAATCCGCGCCGGCTGAGCAGTTGTTTGAAACCTTCGGCTTCACCGTGGATAACGTGGTGGAAAAGGCGCAGGCGCTCCTGAAGTAATCACGCTGCGTTAACCCCGATATGAGAAGCCGTCAGCTAACGCTGGCGGCTTTTTTTCATCCTGAATTTCCCCTTATTTTCAATGTGGTTTGCCTGCTCCCCAAACGCCGTTTTTTCATTTTTATGACGCAGGTCACTCTTCTGGCGTGTGCCAGACGAGAATATTTCTTTTATGCGTTAATTCGTTTATTCTAGCTGAAGCGTTTCAGTTGTTGTGCTGACGGCGTTTCGTCAGGGGTTCTCTGGTGTCTAAGAAGGGTATATCCTATGCGCTGGGTAGCCCAGCGATGACATAAGGAACCACAAGGAACGCCATGACGATCCGTATTGCGATAAACGGTTTTGGCCGCATAGGCCGCAGTGTTTTACGTGCGTTGTATGAATCAGGCCGCCGCGCTGAGATTGCCGTTGTGGCGATTAACGAGCTGGCGAGTGCGGAAGGCATGGCGCATTTGCTCAAGTATGATTCCAGCCACGGCCGTTTTTCGTGGGATGTGCGTCAGGAGTGCGATCAGCTTTATGTTGGTGATGACTGTATTCGCTTGTTGCATCAGGCAGAAATTCAGCAGTTGCCTTGGCGAGAACTCGGTGTCGATATCGTGCTGGATTGCAGCGGTGTCTACGGCAGCCGGGAAGACGGGGAAGCCCATCTGGCGGCAGGCGCAAAGAAAGTGCTGTTTTCTCATCCGGGAACGACGGATCTGGATGCGACGGTGGTGTTTGGCGTCAATCACCAGCAGTTGGAAAGTGGGCATCGTATTGTTTCCAATGCGTCCTGTACGACCAACTGTATTATTCCGGTGATTAAACTGCTGGATGATGCCTTCGGCATCGAGAATGGCACGGTAACGACGATCCACTCATCCATGAATGATCAACCGGTGATCGATGCTTATCATCACGATCTGCGACGTACGCGAGCCGCCAGTCAGTCGATCATCCCGGTGGATACCAAACTGTCAGCGGGGATCACCCGTATTTTTCCACAGTTTGTTGACCGTTTTGAGGCGATCTCGGTGCGAGTGCCGACGATCAACGTTACGGCAATTGACCTGAGCGTTAGCGTCAGGAAAGCCGTAAACGTGAATGAAATTAATGCACTATTGCAAAAATCAGCGCATGAGTCGTTTCGTGGTATAGTTGATTATACTGAATTGCCATTAGTGTCAGCTGATTTTAACCACGATCCGCACAGTGCCATTGTTGACGGCACGCAGACACGGGTCAGTGGTCAGCATCTGATTAAAACATTGGTCTGGTGCGATAACGAATGGGGCTTTGCCAACCGGATGTTGGATACAACACGGGCGATGGCAGCCTGCGGTTTCTAGTACGACGGTGGCGATCAGGGGTCGCTATCTCGCTCAAGCAACTTTAAAAGAGAATCAACAAGAGGATTCACCATGTCTGTAATTAAGATGACCGATCTGGATCTGGCTGGTAAACGTGTTCTTATTCGTGCGGATCTGAACGTACCAGTAAAAGAAGGGAAAGTGACGTCTGATGCGCGCATCCGTGCCTCTCTGCCGACCATCGAAATCGCCCTGAAACAAGGCGCTCGTGTTATGGTTACTTCCCACCTGGGACGCCCGACCGAAGGCGAGTACAGCGAAGAATTTTCTCTGCTGCCTGTTGTTGACTACCTGAAAGAGAAACTCTCTTCGCCTGTACGTCTGGCGAAAGACTATCTTGATGGTGTTGATGTCGCCGAAGGCGAGCTGGTTGTACTGGAAAACGTTCGCTTTAACAAAGGCGAGAAGAAAGACGACGAAGTCCTGTCCAAAAAATACGCGGCGCTGTGCGATGTGTTCGTGATGGACGCATTCGGTACTGCACACCGTGCGCAGGCTTCCACTCACGGCGTGGGTAAATTTGCGCCTATCGCCTGTGCAGGCCCGCTGTTGTCTGATGAGCTGGAAGCGCTGGGTAAAGCCTTGAGCGAACCAGCACGTCCGATGGTTGCCATTGTGGGCGGCTCTAAAGTCTCCACCAAGCTGACCGTGCTGGATTCTCTGTCTAAAATCGCCGATCAGCTGATCGTCGGTGGCGGTATTGCTAACACCTTCGTGGCTGCACAAGGCCACAACGTGGGCAAATCCCTGTACGAAGCAGACCTGATTCCTGAAGCGAAAAAGCTGCTGGAAACCTGTGATATTCCTGTACCGAGTGATGTGCGTGTTGCGTCAGAATTCTCTGAAACTGCAACCGCAACGCTGAAGTCAGTTACGGCAATCAAAGACGAAGAGCAGATTCTGGATCTGGGTGATGTTTCCGCTGAGCGTTTGGCTGAAATTCTGAAGAATGCCAAGACTATCCTGTGGAATGGCCCGGTTGGCGTCTTCGAATTCCCGAATTTCCGTAAAGGAACCGAGACCATTGCCCGTGCGATCGCAGATAGCGAAGCATTCTCTATTGCAGGCGGCGGCGATACGCTGGCTGCGATCGATCTGTTTGGTATTGCTGACAAAATCTCCTACATTTCTACCGGTGGTGGTGCATTCCTGGAGTTCGTTGAAGGGAAAAAACTGCCAGCAGTGGTTATGCTGGAAGAACGCGCCAAGCAGTAATTTAAGGTAAGGGCCACTTTTTCCCCTTTCCTGTTGTTGTCTCGGCATGTCGTTATGCATAGCGTGTCGAGACAACCTGTCGATTCAACATCAATTTCTCTAACCCCTCCACGGCCAACGAAACGGGACACGTAACATGTCTAAAATTTTTGATTTCGTAAAACCCGGTGTCATCACTGGTGATGACGTTCAGAAAGTTTTCGCAGTAGCAAAAGAAAACCAATTCGCCTTGCCAGCAGTGAACTGTGTCGGTACCGACTCAATCAATGCTGTGCTGGAAGCCGCAGCCAAAGTACGCGCGCCGGTCATCGTTCAGTTCTCTAACGGTGGTGCAGCATTCATCGCGGGTAAAGGCCTGAAAGCAGAAGGTCAGCAGGCGGCAATTTTGGGTGCGATTTCTGGCGCTCATCATGTTCACCAAATGGCTGAGCATTATGGTGTTCCGGTCATTCTGCATACTGACCACTGTGCCAAGAAACTGCTGCCGTGGATCGATGGCCTGCTGGACGCGGGTGAAAAACACTTCGCGGCTACCGGCAAACCGCTGTTCTCTTCTCACATGATCGATCTGTCTGAGGAGTCTCTGGAAGAGAACATCGAAATCTGTTCTAAGTATCTGGCACGTATGGCCAAAATCGATATGACCCTGGAAATCGAACTGGGTTGTACCGGTGGTGAAGAAGACGGCGTGGATAACAGCCACATGGACGCTTCTGCTCTGTACACCCAGCCAGAAGACGTTGACTACGCGTACACCAAACTGAACGCGATCAGCCCACGTTTCACCATCGCTGCCTCTTTCGGTAACGTACATGGCGTCTACAAGCCAGGTAACGTGAAGCTGACCCCAACCATCCTGCGTGATTCTCAGGAATATGTTTCCAAGAAACATAACCTGCCGCACAACAGCCTGGACTTCGTGTTCCACGGTGGTTCTGGTTCAAGCGCGCAAGAAATCAAAGATTCTGTCAGCTACGGCGTCGTGAAAATGAACATCGATACCGACACCCAGTGGGCAACGTGGGAAGGTATCCTGAAGTACTACAAAGATAACGAAGCTTATCTGCAAGGCCAATTGGGTAACCCGAAAGGCGAAGACCAGCCAAACAAGAAATACTATGACCCGCGTGTGTGGCTGCGTTCCGCTCAGGCGAGCATGGTGACTCGTCTGGAACAAGCCTTCAAAGAGCTTAACGCTGTTGATGTGCTGTAAGGCAGACAACGTAAACATGATTTGATGCTAAGGCTCCTACGGGAGTAATGCTGATCAGTTAAGGATCAGTTGAACGATCCAATAGCTGTGTAAGAATCCGGAAATGTTCTTCATTTCCGGATTTTTTTATGCGTATTTCTCAGGCCATCGACCTCGTTTCACGTTACGACTCGACCCGTAACCCTTTGACTTCTCTTGGCGACTTTCTTGACCCAGAACTTATTGCTCGTTGCCTTGCTGAGTCCGGCGTGGTCACCCTGCGTAAACGCCGTCTTCCTCTCGAAATGATGGTCTGGTGCATTGTCGGCATGGCGCTTGAACGTAAGGAGCCGCTTCATCAGATTGTCAATCGGCTGGATATTATGCTGCCCGGTAACCGTCCCTTTGTTGCTCCCAGCGCGGTTATCCAGGCCCGCCAGCGACTCGGAAGTGATGCCGTTCGACGGGTGTTCACGCACACTGCTCACTTGTGGCACAACGCTGTGGCACATCCTCACTGGTGTGGATTGACGTTACTGGCGATGGATGGCGTCGTCTGGCGCACACAGGAAACACCTGAAAATGATGCCGCCTTCCCGCGCCAGACTTACTGCGGCCAACCTGGCCCCTACCCGCAGGTCAAAATGGTCTGTCAGATGGAGCTGACCAGCCATCTGATAACCGCCGCAGCCTTCGGTACGATGAAAGACAGCGAATATACCCTGGCTGAGCAACTGATAGACCAGACCGCAGATAATACGCTGACGCTGCTCGATAAAGGGTATTACTCATTAGGGTTACTGAATGCCTGGAAGCGTGCGGGAGAACACCGACACTGGATGATACCGCTTAAGAAAGGTACCCGTTACGAGGAGGTCCGGAAACTGGGAAAAGGCGATCATCTGGTACAGTTGAAAACGACGCCACAATCCCGCAAAAAATGGCCGGGACTGAGTACAGAAGTGACAGCCCGATTACTGACCTATAGCCGTAAAGGCAAAACCTATCAGTTACTGACCTCGATGACCGATGGCATGCGTTATCCGGGAGGTGAAATGGTTGAGCTTTACAGTCACCGTTGGGAAATCGAGTTGGGTTACCGTGAAATCAAACAGACAATGCAACTGAGCAGACTGACACTGAGAAGCAAAAAACCGGAACTTGTGGAGCAGGAGTTATGGGGTGTGCTGCTGGCGTATAATCTGGTGCGTTATCAGATGATTAAAATGGCCAGTCAACTGAAAGGTTACTGGCCAAATCAGCTGAGCTTCTCAGAATCCTGCGGGCTGGTCATGAGAATGTTGATGACGCTTCAGGGCGCATCGCCGGGTCGTATCCCTGAGCTACTGCGAGATCTGGAAAGTATGGGGCAGATGGTGAAGCTGCCGATAAGAAGGGAAAGAGCCTTTCCGAGAGTGGTGAAAGAGAGACCTTATAAATATCGAAAAGCTGAGAAAAAATGCCAGTCAGTTGCTTAACTGACTGGCATTACTCCTACGGGAGCCTTAATTTTTGGTGGTAATGTTGCGCTTTAAGTGATGAACGTTATGCTTTCCCAGTGATTAAAAAACAGGAGCTTTCAAATGGAAGAACTTAATACGAGCCTGGATCAGGCAGAGAGCTGGTTGGTGGCGCATCAGAACTTGTTTTTGCAGTATGCCGTGAATATTGTCGCTGCATTAGTGATCCTCATCGTTGGTCTGGTGATCGCTCGGATCGTTTCTGGCACGATTAATAAACTGATGATCAGCCGCTCTATCGATTCAACCGTGGCGGATTTCCTCTCTGCGTTGGTACGTTATGGCATAATCGCGTTCACGCTGATTGCAGTATTGAGCCGGGTTGGCGTGCAGACGGCATCGGTCATTGCCGTACTGGGTGCGGCAGGCTTGGCTGTCGGTCTGGCATTGCAGGGGTCGTTAGCCAACTTTGCTGCGGGCGTCTTGCTGGTGATTTTCCGTCCTTTCCGTACCGGTGAATGGGTGGATTTAGGCGGTGTGTCTGGTTCCGTCACACAGGTACAGATTTTCTCGACGACGCTGCGTACCTCTGACGGTAAAATTATCGTGGTTCCGAATGGCAAAATCATTGCTGGCAACATCATCAACAGTTCACGTGAGCCGGATCGCCGTACCGAAATTATTGTTGGCGTGGCCTATGATGCCGATATCGACGTGGTGAAAAAGCTGTTGGGCGATATTGTTGCCGCGGACGAGCGTATCCAACACGACAAGGGCGTCACGATCCGTTTGAATGAAATGGCAGCGTCATCGCTGAATTTTGTGGTGTGGGTGTGGACAACCAACGGCAACGCGCAGGCGGTGTATTGGGATCTGCTGGAAAGCTTTAAACGCGTGCTGGATGAGCACCGTATCGGTATTCCTTACCCGCAGATGGACGTACATCTGCATAACGTACCATCCACAGCGAAACAACCTGAGTAAACTCTGCTGACTTAAGCAAATAAATAGGCACCATGTCCCGATATTGGCATGGTGCATCATCAGAAATCGCCTTCTCATTCAACCTCGCTTTTACCCGCCTTCAGCACATTAGATTAGCTAATGTAGCGTTAGAATATTCAATTTCACTTATTTAATCGGCTTCCATAAACTCCTCCGCGATAACAACAAACGGGGTAGGAGAGAAGTATGTGGGCGGTGTATTTACAGGGTGTTCTGTTGGGGGCAGCGATGATTTTGCCTTTGGGGCCACAGAATGCGTTTGTGATGAATCAGGGGATTCGTCGGCAGTACCACCTGATGGTGGCGCTGTTATGTGCCTTGAGCGACATGGTGCTGATTACCGCCGGTATTTTTGGCGGTAGCGCGTTGCTCAGTCAGTCTTCATTGCTGCTGGGTGCGGTGACCTGGGGTGGCGTGGCGTTTCTGCTTTGGTTCGGCTGGGGCGCGATGAAAACAGCCTTCAGCAAGAATATTTCACTCGCCAGCGCCGAGGTGATGAAACAAAGCCGCTGGCGCATTATCGCTACCATGCTGGCGGTGACCTGGCTGAATCCGCACGTCTATCTGGACACCTTTGTGGTGTTGGGGAGTCTGGGCAGTCAGTTTACGGATGATGCTCGGCGCTGGTTTGCGCTGGGGACGATGACTGCGTCTTTCACCTGGTTTTTTGCGTTGGCGCTCTTGGCCGCCTGGCTGGCACCGTGGCTGAATACGCCGCGGGTACAGCGGATCATCAACTTTTTTGTCGGCGTGGTGATGTGGGGGATTGCCCTGCAACTGGCGCGCCACGGCTGGCAATAATGGTTGGAAATAAATAACCTCGCCTTACGCTGTGTTTCAGAAATTCACCTATATTGTGTGGAGTTAGTAATGCGTTATGGTGGTTGGTGAAGCAGTCCGTCTTGTCTCTTTCATTCTGGAAGAGTCCGTGTTGGCACAGACAATTTATTGATACAGATAGTCTGCCAGCGGCATACGTGACGAAACATAAGTAAGGAGAGATTGTGAAGCGAGGTATGATGAAGCTAAATGCACTGGCGTTGGCCGCTGCGGTAGGATTGGGCGGTATGTCGATGGTCGCTCAGGCTGCGGAACTGCCGGATGGCCCGCATATCGTGACGTCAGGGACATCCAGCGTCGATGCGACGCCAGATATCGCCCGTCTGGCGATTGAAGTCAGCGTGTCATCGAAGGATGCGGCGGAAGCGAAAAAGCAGGTCGATGCCCGTGTTGCACAATATTTTGATTTTCTGAGTAAAAACGGTATTGAGAAAAAAGATATCAATGCCGCCAATTTACGCACGCAGCCAGAGTATGACTATCTTAAAACGGGTGGCTCGGTGCTGAAAGGCTATCGTGCCGTGCGTCAGGTGGAGGTGACGTTGCGCCAGTTAGACAAGCTGAATGAACTGCTGGATGGGGCGCTGAAATCGGGGCTTAATGAGATTCGCACGGTAGAATTAGGCGTTGCCAATCCAGAAGCCTATCGTGATGAAGCGCGTAAGAAAGCGATTGAGCAGGCGACGCGTCAGGCGGCCGCGCTGGCACAGGGCTTTAACGCCAAGCTGGGGCCGATTTACAGCGTTCGCTATCACGTTGCCAACTATCAGCCGATGCCGATGGCGCGGATGTTTAAAACGGCAGACGCGGCAGTGCAAACCGAAGCATCACAAACCTATGAACAGCAAACTATTCACTTTGACGATCAGGTGGATGTTGTCTTTGAGCTACAGCGTACGCCGTAAGCGCCGTTCTCACTTGTTCATAATACCCACAGGCCTGCTCAGACAGGCCTGTGGCATTTTACTGAATAACTATCTCAGTGCGTTATGACTGCCGCAGTACCTGATGACCGTGTGCGAGCAGGGCGTCCGTCACTTTTCTCATCATCCGGCTTTCCGGCGCAAAGCGATGCCAGTAGAGCATCCGACGTTGAAACAGCCCCGGCGTCAGGTCGACTAACTCGTTATTGGCCAGTTCTTTCTCGATTTGCAGATGTGGGATCATGCAGCAGGTTGTGCCTTGTCGTGCCAGCTGTACAAACGCTTCCGACGAATTCACGATGTGGCAGGGAACGCTGCCCGGCGATAAATCAAAGTTTTGCTGTAAAAAAGCCTGATGCATGTCATCCAGATGGTCGAAGGCGACCGCGGGCGCGCGCAGCAGTGCCGAACGCGTCACGCCATTGGGAAAATAGCGGGCGGCAAAGGTCGGCGAGGCCACAAACAGATAATCTAATGCGCCCAGCTTATCCACCAGACAGCTCGGCAGCGGCTGGGACTGAATACTCACCGCGCCCACCACTTCACCCCGGCGCAGCCTTTCCTGTGTGCGCGTTTCATCTTCTACCTGTAAGTTAAGGCGAATCGGGGAATCGACCAGCACTGGCTGTAATGCGGGCAGCAGCCAGGTTGCCAGACTGTCGGCGTTCACCGCCAGCGACAGCAGCAACGGGATATCGCTATTGGTTTCATTTCCCAGCCACTCTTCTTCCAGCAGCTCAACCTGATGCAGCAGCGCCAGCAGCTTCTGCCCTTGTTCCGTCGGGCGCGGGGGAATGGTTCTGACCAAAAGCGGCTGGCCGAACAGGTTTTCCAACTGTTTGATACGCTGTGAAACGGCAGATTGGGTAATACACAATTTTTGGGCGGCGCGCTCAAAACCACGCTCGCGGATGACGGCATCCAGAGCCTGAAGCGTTCGATAGTCCGGGCGTTTCATGAAAGTCAAAATCCTCTGAATGAGCCTGTTTTTTTCACTATGCCACATTTTGCTGATTTGCCATGCAGAAATCTTATTTTGGCTCTTGTGCGCAATTACGATTCAGCAGGGTAGGTGTGGAATGAGGCGCATGAAATAATGCATCGGCGGTGAAGTGAATTTACACGCTTTCCCCAATGAGCATGTTCTATAATACGCACACGTTTTCGTATATCGATTCTACAGGCCAGAAGCAGATTATGACGCAAGATGAACTGAAAAAAGCAGTGGGATGGGCAGCGCTCGACTACGTCCGCCCGGACACCATTGTGGGAGTAGGAACCGGATCGACAGCCGCACACTTTATTGATGCGCTGGGTTCGATAAAACATCAAATCAAAGGCGCGGTTTCCAGCTCGGATGCCTCAACGGAAAAACTGAAAAGTCTGGGTATTCCCGTGTTTGACGCCAATGAGGTCGATTCGCTAGATGTCTATGTCGATGGTGCGGATGAGATCAATGGCCACATGCAGATGATCAAAGGCGGTGGTGCGGCGCTGACCCGTGAGAAAATCATTTCAGCACTGTCGCGCCAGTTCATCTGCATTGTTGATGCATCCAAGCAGGTTGATGTGCTGGGTAAATTCCCGTTGCCGGTTGAAGTGATTCCGATGGCGCGGTCTTACGTGGCGCGTGAACTGGCGAAGCTGGGCGGGCAACCGGTCTATCGTCAGGGCGTCGTGACGGATAACGGCAACGTCATTCTGGATGTGCACAACCTGAATATCATGGATGCGGTCGCCGTAGAAAACCACATCAATGGTATCCCCGGCGTGGTGACCGTTGGGCTGTTCGCCAACCGCGGCGCGGATGTCGCCTTAGTCGGGACGGCTGATGGGGTAAAAACCGTCGTTAAATGAGTGCGAGATCGTTCTGACGTGGTGAACGTCCACGTCAGAAATTTTTTAGCTAAAAAAATCTATTTAGTTAACGGCTCATTTTTGGTAGTTAATATCACATTTTCTTATTTTGTTTATCGCCGATATGGCAATGCACATCTTTGGCAATATTTTTTGCCATAAATCAGGCGCGCCTCTTTGTGGCGTGATTCGGGCGAAGCAATCGTTTGTATTGCTGACTGCGTAATTTTTGTTATGTTGGCAGAGGCTATTTAGCACTCTGTCACATTTGAAGTCTGAAAATAAGGTCGGGAAATGGCAAAGGTATCACTGGAAAAAGACAAGATTAAGTTTCTGTTAGTGGAAGGCGTGCACCAGAGCGCGCTGGATAATCTGCGTGCAGCCGGTTACACCAACATCGAGTTCCACAAGGGCGCGTTGGATCCTGAGGCGCTGAAAGCCTCCATTCGCGATGCGCACTTTGTGGGTATTCGCTCGCGTACCCATCTGACAGAAGAGATTTTTGCTGCTGCGGAAAAACTGATCGCGGTAGGGTGTTTCTGTATCGGAACGAATCAGGTTGATCTGTCGGCCGCGACCAAACGCGGTATCCCAGTATTTAACGCACCGTTTTCCAATACCCGATCCGTGGCAGAAATGGTGATCGGCGAAATGCTGCTGATGCTGCGCGGTATCCCGGCGGCGAACGCGAAAGCGCACCGTGGTATCTGGCACAAACTGGCTGTCGGCTCGTTTGAAGCGCGCGGCAAAAAGCTGGGGATCATCGGCTACGGTCATATCGGTACTCAGTTGGGTATTCTGGCTGAAAGCCTGGGTATGCACGTTTACTTCTATGATATCGAAAGTAAATTACCGCTGGGTAATGCTCAGCAGGTGCGCCACCTGTCCGACCTGCTGAATATGAGCGACGTAGTGAGCCTGCACGTGCCGGAAAATGACAGCACGCAGAATATGATGGGAGCGGAAGAGCTGGCGCTGATGAAGCCGGGTTCCATCCTGATTAACGCTGCTCGCGGTACGGTGGTTGATATTCCTGCATTGTGCGAAGCGCTGAGCAGCAAGCATCTGTCCGGTGCGGCCATTGACGTGTTCCCACAGGAACCGGCAACCAACAGCGATCCGTTCCTGTCGCCGCTGTGTGAGTTTGATAACGTACTGCTGACGCCGCATATCGGTGGTTCTACGCAGGAAGCGCAGGAAAACATCGGTGATGAAGTGGCCGGAAAACTGGCGAAATATTCAGACAACGGGTCTACGCTGTCTGCGGTGAATTTCCCGGAAGTGTCGCTGCCTGTTCATGGCGCACGCGCCAGCCGCCTGCTGCACATCCATGAAAATCGTCCTGGCATTATTACCAAAATTAACCAGATCTTTGCTGAGCAGGGCATTAACATTGCCGCGCAGTATCTGCAAACGACGCCTGAAATTGGTTATGTGGTCATTGATGTCGAAACCGACGGCGCGCAAACGGCGCTGCAACTGATGAAGGCGATTCCAGGCACCATTCGTGCCCGTCTGCTGTTCTAATTCGCTTTAAGCGGCGAATCGCGTTAATCAGTGAATAAACAGCCAGCCCCAAATGGGGCTGGCTGCGTTATTACAGCGCGATAACGATCTTGCCGCGCATATGCCCTTCCTGCACTTTACTGTGAGCCTGCTTCAGCGTGTCTACGGTTAACCCTTGCAGCGTTTCGCTGGCAGTTCCCTGAAGTTTTCCTGCATCAACCAACTGTGCGATTTCGTGCAAAATATTCCCCTGTTCGGTGATATCTGGCGTGGTGAACATGCTACGGGTAAACATGAGTTCCCAATGTAGCGCTGCGCTTTTGAGTTTCAACGCCGTTTGATCGAGCGGGTTTTTGTTTTCCACGATGGTGCAAATGTGGCCCATCGGCGCGATCAGTTTGCTGATGGCATCCCAGTGGCCGTCCGTGTCGTTCAGACAGAAAATGTAGTCGACCTGTTTAATCCCTTCTTTTGCCAGTTCCTCGATCAGATTGCGGTAATCGACGACCTTGTGGGCACCGCGCTGGCTGCACCACGCTGCTGAGTCAGGCTGCTGAGTCAGGCTGTGATGCGGTAGCGATGATGTTCACTGAACTGCGTAGTGCTGCCAGCGAAATCGCAAGGGAGCCTACGCCGCCTGTGCCACCGATAATCAACAGCGTTTTCTCGCTGTCGGCCTGCTGTATTTTCAGGTGTTCGAACAATCCTTCCCATGCTGTCAGTGCCTACTGCCCGAGGCGCATATCACGGATAACCTGCTTTACGCCCGCGAGTGTGCCATGGCGGGGGCGGGGATTACACTATTGCCGGATTTTCTCTGTCTGGATGACGCAGTTTCCGGGAAGCTGGTCAGGGTCTTGCCGGAGTGGCAGGCGGAAGCTAACGAACTTTATCTGGTGTATCCCAGCCGCAAACTGAATTCGGCTGCGTTAGCGTGTTTTATTGACTTTGTTTTACAACATCGTGCGCTGGACGATAACTCAACATTTTTGAAAAATCAGCCGTGATACCATGCCCATAATATTTTTGTTTCATTTTTATTGGTTGTTTTTAATTTTTATTGAAACGTGATTTCTATCAAATTATTTTAGGTACGTTTTTGATTGGAAATGCCGATAACATTTTTGGTTCCTTTTGACTTTTTTATGAAAGGTCTGTTCTGCGTGACGTTATTGTCACAGTGATATCTGGGCTCTGTCAGGTCTGTAATGGCAGAGATAATGTATGCCAGTGATGGTGAAAATGAGAATGCAACCGATGTCTATTCAAAAAGAGAAGTTGGGTTACATCAACAACATACGTCTCGTTTCGTTATTTATTACTCTTTTTTCAATTATCTTGATTTTATTTGCGCTTTCTATTGGTACGGCGAGCTATTTCTTAAAGCTGAGTGATGATTCACTGGATAAGACAAATGAATTGTCTGATGTCCGTGCTGGTATCAGCAGCAGCCTCGATCAGCTACGTGTTGCTCGACTGCTGCTTATTCAGGCTGGTGCCGCAAACCGTATTAGCGATCGCGAGGTCTTTAAATCCGCTTCAGATCAGGCTGCTGGTCGAGTCAGAGCCTCACAGAAACGTTTGGATGAATATCTTGCGCGTCCAGACAAACTGGAGAGTGAAAACGCGCTGGATGGTGAAATTCTTAAGGCGTACGCCGACTACCGCGATAACGCGATTCTGGCGATGCAGAAAGCGACAAACGACGGAAAATTTGAAGAGACGATCACGCTGGAAAGCACATTGGCTCGTCAGTTAGATGAAGCGTTCAGTGTTCCAGTACGCAAGAAAGTGACTGAACTGACGAAAGCCGCGCAGGAGATCAACCTGCAGGCAGAGCATAATGCCAGACTGGGTTACTGGATGATGGCGGGGTCCTTTGCTCTGTCTATCATTATGGCGATCATGGCCTACATCATTGTACGCAATGTGATCCTCGCGCCAATCAACAGACTGGTTGAACGTATCCAAAAGATTGCCTCAGGCGATTTGACACAGCCGCCGATGGCAATGGGGCGTAATGAAATCGGTATTCTGGGAACGAATATTCAGAACATGCAGGCGGAACTGACGGATACGGTGACGATCGTGCGTGAAGGTGCGGATTCGATCTATCAGGGATCGTCAGAAATTACGGCGGGTAACGTCGATCTCTCTTCGCGTACCGAGCAGCAGGCGGCCGCGTTGGAGGAAACCGCCGCGAGCATGGAGCAACTGACCGCAACGGTGAAACAGAACTCTGACAACGCCCATCACGCCAGCCAACTGGCGAAAAATGCCTCTGAAAAAGCCGAGAAGGGTGGGCAGATCGTGAAGAACGTGGTGGATACCATGCAGGATATTTCCACCAGTTCACGGCGTATTTCCGAAATCACCTCGGTTATTAATAGCATTGCATTCCAGACCAACATTCTGGCGCTGAACGCGGCGGTAGAAGCCGCGCGTGCGGGTGAGCAAGGGCGTGGTTTTGCGGTGGTTGCAGGTGAAGTCCGTAATTTGGCGCAGCGCAGCGCACAGGCTGCGAAAGAGATTGAAGGGTTGATTGGCGAATCGAGCCGGCTGGTGGAAACAGGGTCTGGGCTTGTGTCTCAGGCAGGTACAACCATGGGTGAGATTGTCCGTGCGGTTGTCAGCGTGACCGATATCATGGGAGAAATTGCTTCTGCTTCCGACGAGCAAAGTCGTGGTATCGGGCAGGTGAGTCAGGCCGTGTCTGAAATGGATAGCGCAACGCAGCAGAATGCGGCGCTGGTGCAGGAAGCTTCGGCGGCCGCTGTGTCACTAGAAGAACAGGCTGCACGGCTGACTCAGGCTGTCGCGGTATTCAAGCTGGCTGGTGTGGCTCAGAGACTGAAAGCGTCATTGCCGAAGGCTGCGCCGCAACCGCGCTTAGCGCCAGCAATGGCGATTGGCGGAACCAGTAGCAAAGCCAGCGATAATCAAAACTGGGAAACGTTCTGATTCCCGATAAATGAAGCATGGTAGGAAACAAATGACCCGCAATGCGGGCCATTTGTTTATGACGTTCGGTGACGGCTTATTTAGCGATCTTCTTGTATTTGATGCGGTGGGGTTCCAGCGCATCGGCGCCCAGTGTACGCTTCTTGTATTCTTCGTATTCGGTAAAGTTACCTTCGAAGAATTCCACTTTACCTTCATCCTGGTAATCCAGAATGTGCGTTGCGATACGGTCGAGGAACCAACGGTCATGCGAGATCACCATGGCACAGCCAGGGAATTCCAGCAGGGCGTTTTCCAGCGCGCGCAGGGTTTCGATATCCAGGTCGTTGGTCGGTTCATCGAGCAGCAATACGTTGCCGCCGACCTGCAACAGCTTCGCCAGATGCAGACGACCGCGTTCACCACCGGACAGCTCGCCAACGCGTTTGCCCTGATCAACGCCTTTGAAGTTGAAACGACCAACGTACGCGCGGCTTGGCATCTCGGTGTTGCCGATACGCATGATGTCCTGCCCGCCGGACACTTCTTCCCAAACGGTTTTGCTGTTGTCCATCGCGTCACGGAACTGGTCGACTGACGCCAGTTTCACCGTTTCACCCAGCTCGATCGTACCGCTATCTGGCTGCTCCTGACCGGACATCATACGGAACAGCGTCGATTTACCGGCACCGTTCGGGCCGATAATGCCGACAATGGCACCTTTTGGTACGGAGAAAGACAGCCCGTCGATGAGCTGGCGTTCGCCGTAAGATTTGCTGAGGTTGGTGACTTCCACCACTTTATCGCCGAGGCGAGCACCAGGCGGAATAAACAGTTCGTTGGTTTCGTTGCGTTTCTGGTATTCCGTGTTGTTCAGCTCTTCAAAGCGTGCCAGGCGAGCTTTACCTTTGGACTGACGGCCTTTGGCACCTTGACGCACCCACTCCAGCTCTTTCTCAATGGATTTACGGCGCGCTGCTTCCTGAGAGGCTTCTTGGGCCAGACGCTGATCTTTCTGCTCCAGCCACGAAGAGTAGTTGCCTTCCCACGGAATCCCTTCGCCACGGTCCAGCTCCAGAATCCAGCCTGCGACGTTATCGAGGAAGTAACGGTCGTGGGTAATGGCGACCACGGTACCCTCGAAGTCGTGCAGGAAGCGTTCCAGCCAGGCGACAGACTCGGCATCCAGGTGGTTGGTCGGTTCGTCGAGCAGCAGCATGTCTGGCTTTTCCAGCAGCAGACGGCACAGGGCCACGCGACGACGCTCACCCCCAGACAGGTTAGCGATTTTCGCATCCCACTCCGGCAAGCGCAGCGCATCGGCGGCGCGCTCCAGTTGGTTATTCAGATTGTGACCGTCGTGCGCCTGAATGATTTCTTCCAGCTTGCCTTGCTCGGCGGCCAGCTTATCGAAGTCCGCATCTGGGTCGGCATACAGCGCATAGACCTCATCAAGACGCTTCAGCGCGGTCACGACTTCAGACACCGCTTCTTCTACGGATTCACGTACGGTGTGCTCCGTGTTTAACTGCGGTTCCTGCGGCAAATAGCCGATTTTGATGCCAGGTTGTGGGCGAGCTTCGCCCTCGATGTCCGTATCAATGCCAGCCATAATACGCAACAGCGTTGATTTACCGGCTCCGTTCAGACCCAGCACGCCGATCTTGGCACCGGGGAAAAAACTGAGGGAGATGTTTTTCAGAATGTGACGCTTCGGCGGTACGACCTTACCGACGCGATGCATGGTATAAACATATTGAGCCACGTTGCGACTTCGCCTCTCTCTTATCTCTATGATTTGTCACCATAAGCGGGTGACCATGTGTAGCACGATGCTACTTAATACTACATCGCTGTTAAGGCAATACCCTGGCAGCGGATCGATTATTCTAAGTGCATTACTTTGAGTATGAAGTGTAGCGGGTTTCAGCCCGCGATCCCAGCTATCCGGCGATTTGCCATGGCCGATCTGAGAGCTTGGCCCGCCTGGAGAATTTCAGAATCGGCTTGCGGATCGACGTATCGTTGTCTGGCATGATGTGCCACACTGGATCTGCCCGATAGGATAGGGGTATCGATACGATGAAGGATACCGATAGCAAGTTCGATAACGGATGAGGTTATGCAGGTGATGAAAGCGGTTCATTGGTGGTACGCCGTTGCGGCGATATGTCTGGCTGGGGCCTCTGGCCATGTGCTGGCGGATTCTCTGGACGAACAGCGTCAGCGCTATCAGCAGGTTAAGCAAGCATGGGACAGCAACCAGATGGACACGGTAGCGCAACTGATGACGACGCTGCGCAGTTACCCGCTTTATCCTTATCTTGAATACCGTTCGCTCACGCAGGACCTGAGCCAGGTCAGCGCGACGCAGGTGAGGCAGTTTATGGCAACGCACCCGACGCTGCCGCCCGCCCGTAATCTCAATACCAGCTTTGTGAATGAACTGGCGCGTCGTCAGGACTGGATCGGGCTGCTGGCATTTAGCCCGCAGCCGCCGAAACCGGTTAGTGCCCGCTGTAATTTTTATTATGCCCAGTGGGCTACCGGCCAGCGTCAGGGCGTGTGGGAAGCTACACGTGATATCTGGCTGACCGGGCGTTCGCTCCCTGAGGTGTGCGATAAACTCTTTTCCGTCTGGCAGCAGGCGGGCGAACAGACGCCGATGACGACGCTGGAACGCACGCGTCTGGCGATGGATGAGGGCAGTAGCAGTCTGGTGAGCTACCTCATCAAGCAGTTACCTGACAATTATAAAACGATGGGCGATGCGCTGCTAAAACTCCAGAACGATCCGAATTCGCTGGAGAGCTTCGCCCGCACTGTCGGGCCAACGGATTTCACCCGGAAAGTCACGCTGTCGGCCTTCACGCGCACGGCGCGTCAGGATGCCGATAATGCCCGTGCGATGCTGCCGATTATTGTCCGTCTACAGAAAATGAGTGCCGCAGAGCGTCAGGAGATGGAAGAAACCATTGCCTGGCGGTTGATGGGCAACGATGCCACATCAGAGCAGGCGCAGTGGCGGGATGACGTGGTGCGCAAGAGTGCATCGACCACGTTGCTGGAGCGTCGTGTACGCATGGCGTTGGGTGCAGGCGATCGTCAGGGGCTGACAAGCTGGATGGCGCGCTTGCCAGCGGAGGCGTTACAGAAAGACGAATGGCGCTACTGGCGTGCGGTGGTGCTGTTGGATCAGGGTAAACGTCAGGAAGGCGAGACGCTATTACGCAGCCTGATGCAAGAACGCGGGTTCTATCCTATGGCGGCAGCGCAGAAGCTCAATGAGCGCTATCCCATTACGATCATGACGGCGGTGAAGCCGGATTCTTCTTTGTCCCAGCTACCGGAAGTCGCCCGCGTGCGGGAATTGATGTTCTGGCAGATGGATAATCTGGCGCGCAGCGAATGGGTGGGGCTAATGGCGAATCGCAGTAAGCCGCAGCAGGAGGCGCTGGCGCGCTATGCGTTTGAGCAGCGCTGGGCGGATTTGAGCGTGCAGGCAACGATTGTCGCGAAGCTGTGGGATCATCTGGAAGAGCGTTTCCCTTTGGCCTGGAGTGACGAATTCCGCCGTGAAACGCAGGGGAAAGGGATTAGCCAGAGTTATGCGATGGCGATCGCGCGTCAGGAAAGCGCCTGGAACCCGAAAGCGCGTTCTCTGGTTGGCGCATCGGGTTTGATGCAGTTGATGCCCGCGACGGCGCAGCATACTGCCAAAATGAGCAATATCACGTTCTACACAAACAGTAGCCAACTGTTCGATCCTGAGACGAATATACTGTTGGGAACGAGCTATCTGGAGTACGTGTACCAGACATTTGGCCGCAACCGGATCCTGTCTTCCGCAGCTTATAATGCCGGACCATCGCGGGTGAATACCTGGTTGAGAAACAGCGCCGGACGCATTGATCCCGTTGCGTTTATCGAAAGTATTCCGTTCTCGGAAACGCGAGGATACGTGAAAAATGTGCTGGCCTATGACGTCTTCTATCGCTATTTCCTTAATCAGCCAGCCAATGTACTGACGGATGCGGAATGGCAGCGGCGTTATTGAGACGCGGCGTTGCGATCGCTACCCGAAATTGTGTTATGCTGCCGTACTAGTTAAATAGTATGGTAGCCCGTTATGACTCCGTTATCGCTTATTGACCCGGCACTTTCTGAACAAGACAATGCGCACTGGGTGCGCTTTGTTGCGCTATTGCAGCAGTCTATTGCGGAGGATCTGCAATTGCCGTTGCTTCAACTGCTACTGACGCCGGACGAGCGTACGGCGTTGGGAACGCGGGTGAGAATTGTGCAGGAGCTGATGCGGGGTGACATGAGTCAGCGTGAGTTGAAAAGCGAGTTAGGGGCAGGGATTGCTACCATCACGCGCGGTTCAAATAGCCTGAAAGCCGCGCCCCCCGCGTTAAAAGCCTGGCTGGAAGCGCAGTTGCTGTCGGCAGATAAACCGTTGGGTGACGACGCGTAACTGTTACGATTTTGCGGCGTGGACGGGAATCTGATAGATCGGGTTATGGAACGGCACCAGTGCCAGCAGCAGCGCCTGGTGATATACGCTGGTACGTGACAGTTTGCCGTCGGTGAAGACGCCGATGGCACCACCTTTATGTTTAATATTCTGAACGCCCGTCAAACGCTCCATTTCATCGCCTAATTCCCGTCCTTCACGGATACCATGTAATATACTTTCAGGAAGAACCAGGCTTGCAGAGCGTGATTCGCCACGCAGGTGGGTATTCTCGATCACCATCCAGGCGAATGTCATGCTTTCTTCAATGCCCGCTTCGACACCGACCCAAAAATCGGCTTCCGGTCGCACCTGGCGTGCCATCATAACGCGGTTTCTGGCGCCAGTACGGGTTTCGAGAGAACCAAGAGGTTGACGCGGGACGCCGCTATCGACGTCAACGCCTTCGATGCGGCAGTTTTCTGCACCAAAGACATCGGTGAATGCCAGAGTAATAGCCTTAATCTTTGCCGGGTTGGTAGTTGCAGCAACAACGTGATACATAACAGTTTCGTACCTTTAGTTAATTTGACGCAGTATAACGGAAAATAACCATGTTACAGGTATATCTTGTTCGCCACGGCGAAACAGAATGGAATGTGGCTCGACGTATTCAGGGTCAATCGGACAGTGCGCTGACGCCAAGAGGTGAGCAACAGGCACAGCAAGTTGCTGAACGAATCAGGACGTTAGGGATTACGCATATTTTTACCAGCGATCTCGGAAGAACGCGTCAGACGACAGAAATCATCGCTAAATCTTGCGGCAATTGCCAGATAATCCTGGAGCCTGGGTTACGTGAATTGAATATGGGCGTGTTGGAAGCGCGCGATCTGGATTTGCTGACTGCTGAGGAAGAAAGGTGGCGTAAAGGGCTGGTGGATGGCACGCCCGATGGCCGTATCCCGGAAGGTGAATCGATGGTTGATGTGGCATTACGCATGCACGGCGTTCTGGAGCGATGTCTGGCGCTGCCAGCAGGCAGTCGTCCTCTGCTGGTGAGCCATGGGATGGCGCTGGGGTGCCTGCTGAGTACGGTTCTGGGGCTACCGGCGTCTGCTGAGCGGCGCCTGCGCCTGCGCAACTGCTCGCTGTCGCGCATCGATTATCAGCAAAGCCCGTGGCTGGCACCGGGATGGGTGGTGGAAACGGCCGGAGATATCTCGCATCTGGATATTCCGGCACTGGATGAGCTACAGCGCTGAGTTTTTGCAGAAAATAAAACACACTGGCGGTTAACGGATAATTGGGGTCAGATATTCACAGCGCAATACCGCTGGTGGACCATTCTCCGTCATGTTCGTCGTATCAAATCGTTCAATGCTGAACCCTTTGCGGAGGGTGAGGTGGAACGTGGGGAGGCTGGTATCGTACAGTGTGAGAATGAAGTCCTGAAGAGAATCTGTCGGGCCGTCATAGATAAACCGTGCATACTCGCCTGCTGGCAAAATGATCGGAGTTCCTGCCTGTAGATCTTCTGGAACATGTTGGGGCTCAATGGCTGTCGTATAGAGCACTTCATGTTCATCTTCCTTTTCCAGGCTGGGACGAACGTGATGTAGCCCGTAAAGCACAGGAGGAACACTGGTCGTTTCACCTAAATATTGGCTCCAGAAATGAACGCGAATGTCCGTGCGAAAATTCGAGATTTGTTCTAATCGACAGCTGTAACTTTGCGTGGTGCCAACCAGGTGGGTTTCCGGCAGCATGATAAATTCTGGCTGTGGCAGGGTGAATTCACCGAGCCGGATCGGCGGACGAATGCCGAAAGTATTCCAGTTATCGGAACGACGGTAAGACGCTGGCGTTTGGGTAAACTGCTTTTTGAACGCGCGAGTAAAGGTCTGTTGTGAATCAAAACGGTATTGCAGGGCAATATCAAGGATAGGGCGACTGGTCAGACAAAGTGCAACCGCCGCTTTGGTCAATCTCCGCGCTCGGATATATGAACCAATGGCATGGCCCGTCACGTCTTTGAACATTCTTTGCAGATGCCACTTGGAATAACCCGCTTTCGCCGCCACATTATCCAGTGATAGCGGTTGGTCGAGATGGCTTTCCAGCCAGTTAAGCAAGTCACGTATGATACCGGCTTGATCCATAATATTCCTCATCAAACACATTGGGCGTGAGCGTATTGAGATCCCGCATCATAGCAATATTTTCACTTTGGTACTGCCGAAGATTTTTGAAAATATTCCGCAGGTAATTTGGATAAGGAGGATTGTGATAGTGGTTTATTTTGTACATCCTCTTTTTGATTGTGGTTATTAATCGTTTGTTATGAATTGTCACAGGGCCTGAAATATGAACATAAAGCGTACCATGGTAGCGGGTCTGCTGCTGCTATCTACCGCTGGCGTCGTCAGTGCGGAAGAGATCGGGTCTGTCGATACCGTCTTTAAACTGTTGGGGCCAGATCATAAGATCGTGGTAGAAGCGTTCGACGACCCGGATGTCTCAAACGTGACCTGCTACATTAGCCGAGCCAAAACGGGTGGAATCAAGGGTGGATTAGGGCTGGCTGAAGACACGTCGGACGCGGCTATTTCCTGCCAGCAGGTTGGGCCGATCACGCTGTCCGATAAAATCAAAAACGGCGGCGACCGCGGATCTGTGGTATTCCAGAAAAGAACCTCGCTGGTTTTCAAGAAATTGCAGGTTGTTCGGTTTTACGATCAAAAGCGCAATGCGCTGATCTATCTCGCTTACTCCGATCGTGTAGTCGATGGTTCGCCGAAAAACGCGTTAAGCGCGGTGCCAGTTATGCCGTGGGGAAAGAGTGAATAATGTGCGGTAAGAATAAGAAGGGAAAACAGCCGGAACAGATGCCTGTTCCGGCTGAGGGGATTAATTTTCCAGGTCGCCGCAGAAGCGGTAGCCTTCGCCGTGGATCGTCGCGATGATTTCCGGCGTATCGGCTGTAGATTCAAAGTGCTTGCGGATACGGCGGATGGTGACGTCAACGGTACGGTCGTGTGGCTTAAGCTCACGGCCCGTCATTTTCTTCAGCAGTTCCGCGCGAGACTGAATCTTGCCCGGGTTTTCGCAGAAGTGCAGCATGGCGCGGAATTCACTGCGCGGCAGTTTGTATTGTTCGCCAGCCGGGCTAATCAGAGAACGGCTATTGATGTCCAGTTCCCAGCCGTTGAAACGATAGCTTTCCACCAGACGACGCTCTTCAGTGCCGCTACCCAAATTCATGGTACGTGACAGCAGGTTACGTGCGCGGATCGTCAGTTCACGTGGGTTGAAGGGTTTGGTGATGTAGTCATCCGCACCGATTTCCAGACCGAGGATCTTATCGACTTCATTGTCGCGGCCAGTGAGGAACATCAAGGCAACGGCGGCTTGCTCACGCAGTTCACGTGCCAGCAACAGGCCGTTCTTTCCTGGCAGGTTGATGTCCATGATCACCAGGTTGATGTCATTCTCAGACAAAATGTGGTGCATTTCTGCGCCGTCAGTGGCTTCGTGAACAACGTATCCTTCCGCCTCAAAAATGCTTTTGAGGGTATTACGAGTTACCAACTCGTCTTCAACAATAAGAATGTGCGGCGTCTGCATGTTTGCTACCTAAAATTGCCAACTTAAATTATAGAAATCGGAAGTACAGAAGTCGCTGTCATACCCTGCTGGCCCGCTGGCTACAACGCCAGTTATTCCGGGTATTTCCCTGGAGCTTATCGAGGTAAACTACGGCCTCGCTCAGCATCAGACTCAAGTACGTAAATGCGTAACTGGTGTTCATTCTCTACCCGCTTAGAGGTACTGCTAGCGGATGAGCGTGGCGCTAATTTAACTGCGCTCAAAGTGGCGCACAGTTTAACCTTATTAACAGCAACATAACAGTAAGCACGGATTTTGCCTGCTGATAAATCTACGGTTCTGTTGACATATATCAAATTTCATTTTAGCACGTTAACTATTTTGTGATAAACACTTATAGGATTGCCAGTTTACGTCACAATTTAGCATTTTTTATGAACGATTTAGCATAGTAAATGCCAATAATCATCATTGGCGCTACACCGTCGTTAGTCGTTTTATAACTTATTGAAATAAAATAATTTACCTTGTTTTTCGTATGGTTTCTCTTCCCGCCCATTTTTTGGACATCACTGATGTTTCCTACCGAAGGCCGAGTTGATGCCGGAAATTTTGTTGGTTTATTGTTAATTTTCCACCTGTAGTTATTGATGGAGAGTCATTGGTAAATAGTGAACGATGAATCGCTATTGATGACATGGCCTGATTATTTAGCGGCTGGCGAAAATCGTGCCAGAGAGTATGTAACCCATACTGAGGAGTCTATGCAGTTTCATATTATTTTGGTTGAGCCCGCTCGGGCAGAGAACGTGGGAGCGGCAGCCCGTGCAATGAAAACGATGGGTTTCAGTAGTTTACGTATTGTCGGTAGCGCAGTACATCAAGAACCCGCTGCTCGTTGGGTGGCACACGGTTCGGGGGATGTTCTGGATAACGCGCAGGTATTTTCCACGCTAGCTGAAGCACTGGCTGATGTGGATTTTACGGTCGCGACCACCGCGCGTAGTCGTGCTAAATTTCGCTATTACTGCACGCCAGCCGAATTGACTGGTGTGTTACAGGAGAAGGGACAATGGATGACTTCTGCGGCGCTGGTGTTTGGTCGGGAAGATGTTGGCCTGACGAATGAAGAACTTGAACTGGCAGATGTGCTGACTGGTGTGCCGATGAAAGCGGATTATCCTTCGCTGAATCTTGGTCAGGCGGTGATGGTGTACTGCTACCAACTGGCTGAACTCATGCAGGTCAAACCGGAAGCAGCAGAGCCAGCGGTGGCAGGGCAGTTGTCGGCGCTGCACGATCGTTTGGATCGGCTACTGGTTACTCTGGCGGTTGAGGACGATGAAAAACTGCGGGACTGGTTGCATCAGCGGCTAGGGCGTTTAGAGCAACGCGATACGGCGATGCTCCATCGATTGCTACACGACATTGAAAAAAGACTGCCGAAATAAGATAGCAGAGATGGCTTTTTTGGCAGTCGAACATCTTGAGTCACGTATTTTGACAACGGTTTGTCCGGCTTATTCCTGTTTAGGCAGTGGGTTGAGCGGCTGGATTTTTTCCTTCGGCGAGAAGAAAAAAAAGAAATCCGTTGACTTCAAAGGGCGATTGGCCTAACTAATAGGGCAGATAACTCTACTTCTAATGAGATTCGATTTTAGCATGCGCACTATCAGCCTGATCACCACGATTATTACCATCACCGATACAACCAGTAACGGTGCGGGCTGACGCATATAAAGATTCCAGAAAAAGCCCGCACCGAACAGTGCGGGCTTTTTTTTTACGGCAGGTTATCCCTCAGCGCCGCCTGTAAGCGGCATACAAAAAACGCTTCCGGCGTTTGGTTGGCAGAAATTCAGGAGAAAAGATAAAAATGCGAGTGTTGAAATTTGGCGGGACTTCAGTAGCAAATGCGGAGCGTTTTGCGCGCGTTGCCGACATTATCGAGAACAACGCGCGCCAGGGACAGGTGGCTACCGTATTGTCCGCTCCGGCGAAAATTACCAACCATCTGGTTGCCATGATTGAGAAAACCGTCGCCGGACAAGATATCCTGCCTCATTTGAATGACGCCGAAACGATCTTTTCTTCGCTGCTGCAAGGCCTTGCCGCATCTCAACCCGGCTTTGACCATGCCCGCCTGAAGGCATTCGTGGATCAGGAATTTGCACAACTGAAACACGTTCTGCACGGCATCGCGCTGCTGGGCCAATGCCCTGATAGCGTGAACGCTGCGATTATCTGCCGAGGGGAAAAACTGTCTATCGCCATCATGGAAGCGGTCTTTCAGGCGCGCGGCTATGGGGTCTCCGTTATCAACCCGGTTGAGAAGCTGCTGGCGCAGGGACACTATCTTGAATCCACTGTGGATATCACGGAATCGACTCGCCGTATCGCCGAAAGCGCCATTCCGGAAGATCATGTGATCCTGATGGCAGGCTTTACTGCCGGTAACGACAAAGGGGAACTGGTGGTGCTGGGCCGCAACGGTTCTGACTATTCCGCTGCGGTACTGGCTGCGTGTTTACGTGCCGACTGTTGTGAGATCTGGACCGATGTGGACGGCGTTTATACCTGCGATCCGCGTCAGGTGCCGGACGCTCGATTATTGAAATCGATGTCCTATAAGGAGGCGATGGAGCTGTCCTATTTCGGTGCCAAAGTCCTCCACCCCCGCACTATCGCCCCTATCGCCCAGTTCCAAATTCCCTGCCTCATCAAAAACACCGAAAACCCTCAGGCCCCCGGTACGCTCATCGGCATGGACAGCACGGATACTCAGTATCCGGTAAAAGGCATCACCAACCTGAACAATATGGCGATGATTAACGTATCCGGCCCCGGCATGAAAGGCATGGTCGGCATGGCGGCGCGTGTGTTTGCCGCGATGTCACGTGCGGGTATCTCTGTTGTTCTGATTACGCAGTCATCTTCTGAATACAGCATCAGCTTCTGCGTATCGCAAAACGAGCTGGCGCGTGCCCGCAAAACGCTGGAAGACGAATTCTATCTGGAACTGAAAGAAGGCGTGCTGGAGCCGTTGGATGTGATGGAACGTCTGGCGATCCTTTCTGTCGTGGGTGATGGTATGCGCACACTGCGCGGCCTGTCTGCGCGCTTGTTCTCTGCGCTGGCGACGGCGAATATTAATATCGTGGCTATCGCGCAGGGTTCCTCTGAACGTTCTATCTCCGTTGTGGTGAACAACGATGTGGCGACCACCGGCGTGCGCGTGGCGCACCAGATGCTGTTTAACACCGATCAGGTGATCGACGTGTTTGTGATCGGCGTCGGTGGCGTGGGCGGCGCGCTGCTGGAGCAGATTCACCGTCAGCAGCCGTGGCTGAAAGACAAGCACATCGACCTGCGTGTGTGTGGGATCGCGAACTCCAAAGCCTTGCTGACCAATATTAACGGCATTTCGATGGACAACTGGCGTGAAGAGCTGGCGAAAGCCCGCGAGCCGTTCAATCTGGGCCGTCTGATTCGTCTGGTGAAAGAGTACCACCTGCTGAACCCGGTTATCGTTGACTGTACGTCGAATCAGGCTGTGGCCGATCAGTATGTGGATTTCCTGGCCGACGGTTTCCACGTGGTGACGCCAAACAAGAAAGCCAACACCGGGTCGATGAACTATTATCACCAACTGCGCAGCGCCGCGGCGAAATCCCGCCGTCGTTTCCTGTATGACACTAACGTCGGTGCTGGCCTGCCGGTGATTGAGAACCTGCAAAACCTGCTGAATGCCGGTGATGAACTGATTCGCTTTACCGGTATTCTCTCTGGTTCGCTGTCCTTTATTTTCGGTAAACTCGATGAAGGTATGTCGTTGTCGGAAGCGACCACGCAGGCGAAAGAGAAAGGGTACACCGAACCCGACCCGCGTGACGATCTGTCCGGTATGGACGTGGCTCGTAAGCTGCTGATTCTGGCGCGTGAAGCGGGTTATCAGCTTGAGCTTAGCGATATTGAAGTAGAGTCCGTTCTGCCAGCCAGCTTCGATGCTTCTGGCGATGTCGCGAGCTTCATGCAGCGTCTGCCGTCGGTAGACGATGAGTTCGCCAGCCGTGTTGCACAAGCGCGTGATGAAGGTAAAGTGTTGCGTTATGTCGGCGTGATTGAAGAAGGTCGCTGCAAGGTTAAGATCAGTGCCGTTGGTGGCAACGATCCGCTGTTTAAAGTCAAAGATGGCGAGAATGCGCTGGCATTCTACAGCCGTTATTATCAGCCACTGCCGCTCGTGTTGCGCGGTTATGGCGCGGGTAACGCTGTTACCGCTGCTGGTGTGTTCGCAGATCTGCTGCGCACCTTGTCATGGAAGTTGGGAGCATAATTATGGTTAAGGTGTATGCACCTGCATCAATCGGTAACGTCAGCGTTGGGTTTGATGTGCTGGGTGCGGCCGTTTCGCCGGTAGACGGTTCATTGCTGGGCGATTGCGTCTCTGTCGAGGCCGCCGATCTGTTCAGCCTGCGTAATGAAGGGCGTTTTGTCAGCAAGCTGCCGGACAACCCGAAAGAAAACATTGTGTATCAATGTTGGGAGCTTTTCTGCCAGGAAATTGGCAAAACCGTGCCAGTGGCGATGACGCTCGAAAAGAATATGCCGATTGGCTCAGGGCTAGGTTCCAGCGCCTGTTCTGTCGTCGCCGGGCTGATGGCGATGAACGAATTTTGCGGCAAACCGCTGGATGATACCCGTCTGCTGACGCTGATGGGCGAGCTGGAAGGGCGCATTTCCGGCAGCGTTCACTACGATAACGTGGCACCGTGTTTCCTTGGCGGCGTCCAACTGATGCTGGAAGAGAACGGCATTATCAGCCAACCTGTGCCATCGTTTGATGACTGGCTGTGGGTCATGGCGTATCCGGGGATTAAAGTCTCTACTGCCGAAGCGCGCGCGATTCTGCCTGCGCAATACCGTCGTCAGGATTGCATCAGCCACGGCCGTTATCTGGCGGGTTTTATCCACGCGTGCCATACCGGACAGGCCGCGCTGGCGGCGAAACTGATGAAGGATGTCATCGCAGAACCTTATCGTACGAAACTGCTGCCCGGCTTTGCTGCCGCTCGCCAGGCTGCTGAAGATATCGGGGCGTTGGCCTGCGGTATTTCCGGCTCTGGCCCGACGTTATTCTCCGTTTGCAACGACATGGCGAGCGCGCAGCGTCTGGCCGACTGGCTGCGGGATAACTATTTGCAGAACGATGAAGGTTTTGTTCATATTTGCCGTCTTGATACGACTGGCGCACGACTACTGGGATAACGCATGAAACTGTACAACCTTAAAGATCATAACGAGCAGGTCAGTTTTGCTCAGGCTATCAAGCAAGGGCTGGGTAGCCAGCAAGGGCTGTTCTTCCCGCTGGATCTGCCGGAATTTGAGCGCACCGAAATCGATGCGCTGCTGGATCTGGATTTTGTTACCCGCAGCAGCCGCATTCTGTCCGCCTATATCGGCGATGAAATTGCGGCTGAAACCGTGTTCAAGCGCGTAAAAGCGGCCTTTGCATTCCCTGCACCGGTTGCACCGGTAGCGGAAGATATCGCCGCGCTGGAGCTGTTCCATGGCCCGACGCTGGCTTTTAAAGACTTCGGCGGCCGCTTTATGGCGCAAATGCTGACGGAAGTGTCTGGCGACGAGAAAATTACCATTCTGACGGCGACCTCTGGCGATACCGGTGCTGCCGTGGCGCACGCTTTCTATGGTCTGGAAAATGTCCGTGTGGTGATTTTGTATCCGCAGGGCAAAATCAGTCCGTTGCAGGAAAAGCTGTTCTGTACGCTGGGCGGCAACATTCACACCATCGCGGTCGACAGTGATTTCGATGCCTGTCAGGCATTGGTGAAAAAAGCGTTCGATGATGAAGAACTGAAAAAGGCGATTGGCCTGAACTCGGCAAACTCCATCAATATCAGCCGTCTGCTGGCGCAAATTTGCTACTACTTTGAAGCGGTTGCACAATTGCCGCAGGAAGCGCGTAATCAGCTGGTGGTTTCCGTACCGAGCGGTAACTTCGGCGATCTGACTGCTGGTCTGCTGGCTAAATCGCTGGGGCTGCCGATTAAGCGTTTCATCGCGGCGACCAACGCCAATGACACCGTGCCGCGTTTCCTGAGCAGTGGAAACTGGGAGCCGAATAAAACGGTGGCAACGTTATCCAACGCGATGGATGTGAGTCAGCCGAACAACTGGCCACGTGTGGAAGAGCTGTTCCGCCGTAAAAACTGGCAGTTGAAAACGCTGGGCTTTGGTGCGGTGAGCGATGAGACCACGAAAGAAACCATGCATGAGTTGGATGCGTTAGGGTATGTCTCTGAGCCGCATGCGGCGATTGCTTATCGTCTGCTGCGCGATCAACTGCAAGCGGGTGAGTTCGGCCTGTTCCTGGGTACGGCGCACCCGGCGAAATTCAAGGAAAGTGTAGAAGACATTCTGGGCAAAGAACTGGATCTGCCGGAAGCGCTGGCTGAGCGTGCCGATCTGGATCTGCTATCGCACAACTTCCCGGATGATTTCGCGAAGCTGCGTGAGTTCCTGATGTCGCTGCCGGAATAAGGTGGCTGAAAAGGCGGCGGTTTCGCCGCCTTTCTCTTTGTTGCCTATCGTACTACTTTGTTTACTGCTCGTGGCGTTTAAACACCAGCTCGTCACTCGAGGAGTCTGCTGCCTCGAAGAAGTAGCCATCCAGATTAAACGCTTTCAACTGTTCCGGTTGCGTCAGACGGTTTTGAATAATGAAACGACTCATCAGGCCGCGCGCTTTCTTGGCGTAGAAACTGATCACCTTGAATTTACCGTTTTTCTCATCCAAAAAGACGGGTTTGATCAGACGAGCATTGAGCTTTTTCGGTTTGACGGCCTTGAAATATTCATCCGATGCCAGATTAACCAGCACCTCGTCGCCTTGGTCGCGCAGCGCCTGATTCAGTTTTTCCGTAATAGTGTCGCCCCAGAAACTGTAGAGATCTTTACCGGCTTTATTTTCCAGTTTGGTACCCATTTCCAGCCGATATGGCCGCATCAAATCCAGCGGACGCAACACGCCGTACAGACCAGATAGCATACGCAGATGCTGCTGGGCGAAATCGAAATCATCCTCGCTGAAATCTTCTGCGGCTAATCCAGTATAGACGTCACCCTTAAACGCCAGCAGCGCTTGACGCGCGTTCTCCGGTGTGAAATCTGGATGCCACTCGCTAAAGCGGCCTGCGTTCAGATCGGCCAGTTTATCGCTGATACTCATCAGCGAGGCGATCTGCGCTGGCGTCAGTTTTTTACATACATCAATCAACTGGCTGGACTGGTCCAGAAGTTCTGGCTGGGTATAGTGCGTCGTTGCCAAAGGACTGGTGTAGTCGAGCGTTTTTGCGGGTGAAATAGTAATAAGCATGCGCCATGTCCTGTCGGTCTGATTTTAGATGAGCCTACTATAGCAAGAACGCCGTAAGAAAACGGCGATAGCTACAATACGCCTTGTCTTTGACGTTCGAGCGTCTTTGGAAAGGGGGAACGCCAGTGTGCGACCCCCATTGCAGAGGAACGTCGGAAAAGGCTGGCTTGCGCGGGAAAGTGCGCGTGTTATTATCAGATTTCGGCACAAAACAGATGGCCACCCGATTAGATAACAAGTCGATTCATTCACGAGCACCACGTATAAACAACGAGACATGCCAACATGACGGATAAACTGACTTCCCTACGCCAATTGACCACGGTTGTAGCTGATACCGGCGATATTGCGGCAATGAAACTGTACCAACCGCAAGATGCGACCACCAACCCTTCACTGATTCTGAACGCGGCGCAAATTCCTGAATACCGCAAGCTGATCGACGAGGCAATTGCCTGGGCGCGTGAGCAGAGCAGCGATCGCAAACAGCAGGTCGTGGATGCCACGGATAAACTGGCGGTCAACATTGGTCTCGAAATTTTAAAATTGATCCCCGGCCGCATCTCCACGGAAGTGGATGCACGTTTGTCTTATGACACCGAAGCCAGTGTGGCGAAGGCAAAACACCTGATCAAACTGTACAACGACGCAGGCATCAGCAACGAGCGTATCCTGATTAAACTGGCGTCAACCTGGCAGGGCATCCGCGCGGCGGAGCAACTGGAAAAAGAAGGCATCAACTGTAACCTGACGCTGCTGTTCTCCTTTGCACAGGCTCGCGCTTGTGCTGAAGCTGGCGTATTCCTGATTTCACCGTTTGTTGGCCGTATTCTTGACTGGTACAAAGCCAATGGCGATAAGAAAGAATTCGCGCCGCACGAAGATCCAGGCGTGGTGTCCGTTAGCGAAATCTATGACTACTACAAAGAGCACGGCTATGAAACCGTCGTGATGGGCGCGAGCTTCCGTAACGTGGGTGAGATTCTGGAACTGGCCGGGTGTGACCGTCTGACGATCGCACCAGCGCTGTTGAAAGAGCTGTCAGAAAGCGAAGGCGAGGTGGTTCGTAAATTGTCTTATGCTGGTGAAGTGAAAGTTCGTCCGGCGAAAATGACGGAAGCGGAATTCTACTGGCAGCACAATCAAGACCCAATGGCGATTGATAAACTGGCCGATGGGATCCGTAAATTTGCTATCGACCAGGAAAAACTGGAAAAGATGATTGCAGATTTACTGTAAGCATTCTGCTGATAAAAATAGCCGGGATTCCCGGCTATTTTTTTGTCTGCGCGCTGGCATTTTTGAAGGGAGAAGTCTATCTCGCCGTCGCGTTACGGGTTTTCTTCGCGACATAAAGATTATCATCGGCCCGTTTCATCACCTCGCTGAGGTCTTCTCCAGCGATATGGTATTCAACCAGCCCAATACTGACCGTCAGCTTGATTTTCCCTGTGGCGGTTTCACAAGGCGTGTCGCTAACGCGTGCTCTCGCTTTATCCACGATGGTGTACGCATCGTCTAACCCGGTATTCGGCAGCACGATTGCAAATTCATCGCCGCCAATACGGCCAAAAATATCTTCGCGACGAAATGATTTTTTGAAGGTGTCGGCAACACACTTCAGCGCCTCGTCACCGACGCCGTGACCAAAGCTATCATTCACGTGCTTAAAGTAGTCGATGTCGATCAGAATGACGCTGACGGGCCGCTTGGTCAGATTGGCGACACTAAAGGCTTTATTGGCAGCCAGAAAGAACGCGTCTCGCCGTAAATAACCAGTGAGGTCGTCATAGCGCGCGATGATCGGCAATTCCACCAAATATTTTTTTGTCAGCAGTGACATCAGGCTACCTAAAATAGCGAAGAGCAGCACGCTACCTGCAATAATGAGAAGCGAGGACAAAGAGGACAGCGTCTGGATAAGGGATGGTTGTGGGTTTTCTGATGTTGTTCTTATCCAAATACCCAATAACTCATCGGTTGGCGACAGAATAGGGAAAATAATCGTCAGTGTGTCTTTACCCGCATAATCTCCTATAGAAGGCAGTTTATTCTGGCAGGTGCGAATAACGGCCATATCGTTGAAGGTGAGGTCGGAAGAAGAAAGTTTGTTTATACATTCGCTACGCGAATCTCGCGTGTTAAAGGCAAATGTTCTGGTACGTGAAGACAAATAAATGCCGGATTGCCGATCAATATCGCTTTCTGTTACTTCACCGCTGTTGGTGTAGGAGCCGTAGGTTTTTATGGCGGTATCGAGATTTGTTCGTTCTGTTTTCCAGGTCGACTTGTTCGCTTCATGCATAATAATGATAGTGAAGATAAAGGAAATCACTCCGAACAGGAAAAAGGCGTATGTCGGATGGGCAAAAAGCTTAAGTATCTTATATTTAAGATCGTTCATGGCGACTTCCTTGATAGGTCTTTTTTACTTATTTTGATACTCAAGAAGTGCTTTAATTTTATCATATGATTTGATTTAAGGTGATGTTCTGCCGCGGTGGATATCATTCTTTTCTCTTTAATTTATCGGCTTATTTCATCTGCTCTTAATGGGTAAGCGATCTTTTTTATGCGCTTACTATTCTTAAATTTTAATTGCGCCAGGGTATTATTAATTTCAGTAATCTTTTACTTTTTTTGAGACGCTATTTAATAATAGTTATCAAATGTCATACCGCATACAGCGCGAAATAACGAACGTGGTATGCATTTCCTCATAAGAGATAATTGCTTGCTAAAAGCGTTCAATATCCTGATAAAATTAATGTTTTACTTAGACTGAGGTGCTTATGAATGTATTGCGTATTGGGTTGGTCTCCGTATCTGACCGCGCTTCCAACGGGGTTTATCAGGACAAAGGCATCCCAGAATTGGAATCCTGGCTCCGTAGCGCCCTGATTACACCTTTTGAAGTGGAAACTCGACTGGTGCCGGATGAACAGCCGATGATTGAACAAACACTGTGTGAGCTTGTGGATGAACGTGGCTGCCATCTGGTGCTGACAACCGGGGGAACGGGGCCTGCGCGTCGTGATGTTACGCCAGATGCCACGCTGGCTGTTGCCGATCGAGAAATGCCGGGTTTTGGCGAACAAATGCGGCAGATCAGCTTGCGCTTTGTTCCTACCGCGATCCTCTCTCGTCAGGTGGGGGTGCTGCGCAAACAGGCGCTGATTCTTAATCTTCCAGGGCAGCCCAAGTCGATTAAGGAAACGCTGGAAGGTTTAAAAAACGCTGATGGCAAGGTGGTTGTGGCCGGTATTTTTGCCAGCGTACCGTATTGTATCCAACTGCTGGAAGGCCCTTACATTGAAACCAATGCGGATGTGGTAGCAGCTTTTCGCCCTAAAAATGCTGTACGCGAAATAAAAGACTGAAGTTAGGTGATTTGGAACATAAGATTCAGCTTTGCTGGTGTATAAAAATTTTGCCGCTATAGTAATTTCTACTTTACACACTGTGGTGGATTTTTTCACTCTGGCAATGCACGGTATCTTATGACTCAGGATCAACACGCCGATCCTCGCCGGTTGAACCGGCAGGACTATAAAACGCTGTCTCTGGCTGCGCTGGGTGGCGCGTTAGAGTTTTATGATTTTATTATTTTTGTCTTCTTTGCTGCCGTGATTGGCGATCTCTTCTTTCCGCCGGATATTCCTGAATGGCTGCGGCAGGTACAGACGTTCGGTATTTTTGCCGCAGGCTATCTGGCTCGCCCACTTGGGGGCATCATCATGGCCCACTTTGGTGATAAAAGCGGACGTAAGAGAATGTTCAGCCTCAGTATATTGCTGATGGCGCTACCGACGCTGGCAATGGGCCTGCTGCCAACCTATGAAGCCATTGGTATTGCTGCACCGCTTCTGCTGCTGTTGATGCGCGTGCTGCAAGGGGCTGCAATCGGTGGGGAAGTCCCCGGTGCGTGGGTCTTCGTGGCGGAGCATGTGCCTCGAGCTCGCATCGGTTTTGCCTGCGGTACGCTGACTGCCGGGCTGACGATGGGGATTCTGCTGGGTTCGCTGATCGCGACGTTGCTGAATACGGTGCTTACGCCGGAGCAGATGTCGGGCGGCGGCTGGCGCTTGCCGTTCTTCATCGGCGGGGTTTTTGGCCTTGCTGCCATGTATCTGCGCCGCTGGTTGCAGGAAACGCCTATTTTTATGGAAATGCAGGCGCAGAAAAAGCTGGCGGAAGAGCTGCCGCTAAAATCTGTCGTCTTAAACCATAAACGTGCGGTTGTGGTTTCCATGCTGCTGACTTGGTTGCTGTCTGCGTGTATCGTCGTCGTTATTCTGATGGCACCGACCTACCTGCAAAAAGTCCACGGCATTCCTGCGGCGCTGGCGTTGCAGGCGAACTGTCTGGCAACGATTGCGTTGATGGTGGGTTGTGTCGGTGCGGGGCTGCTGGTCGACCGCTTTGGCGCCAGCAGGCTGTTTATGGTGGGCAGCCTGTCGCTGGCCGCCTGTAGCTGGTTCTTTTACAGTTCGGCAGCAAGCAGTACGACGCTGCTCTTTGTCAGCTATGCAGTTGTGGGGCTCAGCGTTGGCGTGGTGGGCGGTGTGCCGTATGTCATGGTGCGGGCGTTTCCGGCTGCGGTGCGGTTCTCGGGGATTTCTTTTTCCTACAACGTTGCCTATGCCATTTTCGGTGGCCTGACTCCCGTCTTTGTCACGCTGATTATGAAGGCCACGCCGCTGGCACCGGCATTCTATGTTCTGACTCTGGCCGCGGTAGGGTTGCTGCTGGGGATGTATTTGCAGCGCGATCTGGATGCCGATTCGCGCGCTTTGGCCGATAGCGACGCGCGCGATCGTTCGCCTGTTGAGGTTTAAGCGTGTTGTATCGTTCTTAAAATGTACCGTCATCAAAAACGCGGCATTATCAAAAACAAGCGGGCCCTGTCACGTTAACAGGGCCCGCTTGCATTTCACGCAGGATCGCGTCGGTACGGGTATGGCGTCAGAACTTAGTGAGACGCGCCACGAGCACCAATTGGCAGGACGCTACGGCCAAACTTCTCGTTCAGCACTTCAGCCATTGCCAGATAAATTGCGCTCGCGCCACAGATAATACCTTCGTAACCCGCGAAGGTCAGCAGCGCGTGATTGCCGGTAAAGTTACCGACAGCCAGCAGAGCAAACAGTATGGTCAGGCTACCGAAGACAAATTGCGTTGCGCGGTTGGTGCCGAATGTACCGAAGAACATAAACAGTGTGAAAATGCCCCACAGGCCAAGGAACACGCCAAGAAACTGGGGATCGCTGGCTTCCGCCAGACCCATTTTCGGCAGCATGAGAATAGCAACCAGCGTCAGCCAGAATGCGCCATAAGACGTAAACGCGGTCACGCCAAATGTATTGCCTTTTTTATACTCCAGCAGACCGGCCAGAATCTGGGCGATGCCGCCGTAGAAAATACCCATGCTGAGAATGATGGAAGAAAGTGGGAAAAAGCCTGCGTTGTGCAGGTTCAACAGAATAGTGGTCATCCCGAAGCCCATCAGTCCTAATGGACCAGGATTTGCCAACGTGTTCGTGCTCATAAATCCTCTGCAATAACAGATAATTAATAGTCCCTTCGTGTCGGGCGCGGCATTTAAAGTTAGCGAATGCGCCAATCACGTTGGGATAGGTGTCGTTTAGGTGTTATTGCCCGCCATTGTGTAGGGAAATGTCCCCATTTTTGCGGCGAGCGCGGCATCATATCGGGCGTTTGGAATGGACACAACATGGGGAAGACAGAATAGTTTGATCGTACGAGGGATAAAGGTCATTTTTTTTCATCTTCCCCCCTTGATGATAGAAATGTTGGCCCCATCTTATTTCCAACCGAAACAGTTTGACCTGCCGCGAAGGCGTGTGTCGGGCCGTTACATCGGTGGTTAGCATGACAATGAAACGTGTGCTGCTGATGAAAACGAGGGTATGTTGTTGGAAAACGAGAAATCTTGTTGAAAAATGACATTTCGCCCGCACAGTAGGTTTAACCACCACACCGAATATGACTTTTTAGTGGAGATGTTTAGATGGGTAAGATTATTGGTATCGACCTGGGTACAACCAACTCTTGTGTCGCGATTATGGACGGTACGCAGGTAAAAGTACTGGAAAATAGCGAAGGCGATCGCACCACGCCTTCAATTATTGCTTATACGCAAGATGGCGAAACTCTGGTTGGCCAACCGGCTAAACGTCAGGCAGTGACCAACCCGAAAAATACCCTGTTTGCTATTAAGCGTCTGATTGGTCGTCGTTTCAAAGACGAAGAAGTTCAGCGCGATGCCAACATCATGCCGTACAAAATTATCGCGGCAGATAATGGCGATGCATGGCTGGAAGTGAAAGATCAGAAGATGGCTCCGCCGCAGATTTCGGCTGAAGTGCTGAAAAAAATGAAGAAAACGGCAGAAGACTATTTGGGTGAGACGATCACCGAAGCGGTTATCACCGTACCAGCTTACTTCAACGATGCGCAGCGTCAGGCAACCAAAGATGCTGGCCGTATCGCGGGCCTGGAAGTAAAACGTATCATCAACGAACCGACAGCGGCAGCGTTGGCTTATGGTTTGGATAAAGAAGTCGGCAACCGTACTATCGCGGTTTACGACCTGGGCGGCGGTACGTTCGATATTTCCATCATCGAAATCGACGAAGTTGATGGCGAAAAAACCTTTGAAGTGCTGGCGACCAACGGTGATACCCACCTGGGTGGTGAAGACTTCGATAGCCGCATGATCAACTATCTGGTTGATGAATTTAAGAAAGAGCAAGGTTTCGACCTGCGCAATGACCCGCTGGCGATGCAACGTCTGAAAGAAGCGGCAGAGAAAGCCAAGATTGAGCTGTCTTCTGCTCAGCAAACCGACGTTAACCTGCCATACATCACGGCGGATGCGACGGGTCCTAAGCACCTGAACATCAAAGTAACTCGTGCGAAACTGGAATCACTGGTAGAAGAGCTGGTAAACCGTTCTCTGGAGCCGCTGAAAGTGGCGTTGCAGGATGCTGGCCTGTCCGTTTCTGAAATTCAGGACGTGATTCTGGTTGGTGGTCAGACGCGTATGCCTCTGGTGCAGAAGAAAGTCGCTGACTTCTTCGGTAAAGAGCCGCGTAAAGACGTGAACCCGGATGAAGCGGTTGCTATCGGTGCTGCGGTTCAGGGCGGTGTTCTGTCTGGTGACGTGAAAGACGTTCTGCTGCTGGACGTTACCCCGCTGTCTCTGGGTATCGAAACCATGGGCGGCGTGATGACTGCGCTGATCGCCAAGAACACCACGATCCCGACTAAACACAGTCAGGTGTTCTCAACGGCGGAAGACAACCAGTCTGCGGTAACGATTCATGTTCTGCAGGGTGAGCGTAAGCGTGCGCACGATAACAAATCGCTGGGTCAGTTTAACCTGGATGGTATTCAGGCTGCACCGCGCGGTATGCCGCAAATCGAAGTCACTTTCGACATCGACGCCGACGGTATCCTGCACGTTTCCGCGAAAGACAAAAACAGCGGTCGCGAGCAGAAAATCACTATCAAGGCATCTTCTGGTCTGAACGAAGAAGAAATCCAGAAAATGGTACGTGACGCGGAAGCGAATGCTGAAGCTGACCGTAAGTTTGAAGAGCTGGTTCAGGTACGTAACCAGGGCGATCACCTGCTGCACAGCACGCGTAAGCAACTGGAAGAAGCGGGCGATAAACTGGCCGCTGACGATAAAGCTGCCATTGACGACGCACTGAAAGCGCTGGAAAGCGCACTGAAAGGCGAAGACAAAGCAGAAATCGAAGCGAAAATGCAGGCGCTGGTTCAGGTTTCCGGCAAGCTGCTGGAAGCGTCTCAACCACAGCAAGGTCCTGAAGGTGCCGCTGATGATGCCTCTGCTCGTCGCGACGACGATGTCGTTGATGCTGAGTTTGAAGAAGTAAAAGATAAAAAGTAATCGCCCTTGAGCGGGCGCAGTAGCAGCCACAAGGCTATTGCTGGCAATCAGCACGGGCGTCGAGGAAACTCTGCGCCCGTGCACGCATGTTGAGGGCAGGAAAAGAAATGGCGAAGCAAGATTATTACGAAAGCCTGGGCGTTTCGAAAAGCGCGGATGAGCGCGAAATAAAGAAAGCCTACAAGCGTCTGGCGATGAAGTACCACCCCGATCGTAATCCGGGTGATAGCGAGGCAGAAGCCAAGTTCAAAGAGATCAAAGAAGCCTACGAGATCCTTACCGACTCGCAAAAACGCGCTGCCTACGATCAGTACGGCCACGCGGCGTTTGAGCAAGGTGGTATGGGCGGAGGCGGAGGCGGCGGTGGCTTTGGCGGCGGCGGTGCCGATTTTGGTGATATTTTTGGCGACGTGTTCGGGGACATTTTTGGCGGTGGCCGCCGTCAGCGTGCGAGTCGTGGCTCCGATTTACGCTACAACATGGAGTTGACGCTGGAAGAAGCGGTACGTGGCGTCACCAAAGAGATCCGAATTCCCGCGCTGGAAGAGTGTGATGTGTGCCACGGCAGCGGTGCGAAGCCGGGTAGCTCCCCGATCACCTGTCCGACCTGTCATGGTAATGGTCAGGTTCAGATGCGTCAGGGCTTTTTTACCGTACAGCAGGCGTGTCCACACTGTCATGGGCGCGGTAAGATCATTAAAGATCCGTGCGTCAAATGCCACGGTCATGGCCGCGTAGAGAAGAGCAAAACGCTGTCGGTGAAAATTCCGGCGGGCGTGGATACAGGCGACCGTATTCGCTTATCCGGTGAAGGTGAAGCGGGCGAGCACGGCGCGCCGTCAGGGGATTTGTACGTTCAGGTGCAGGTTAAAGCGCATCCGATCTTCCAGCGTGAAGAAAATAACCTGTACTGTGAAGTGCCGATCAATTTTGCGATGGCGGCATTAGGCGGCGAAATTGAAGTCCCGACGTTGGATGGCCGGGTGAAGCTGAAAGTGCCTGCGGAAACGCAAACCGGCAAACTGTTCCGTATGCGTGGTAAAGGTGTGAAATCGGTACGTGGCGGTGCACAGGGCGATCTGCTGTGCCGTGTGGTTGTGGAAACGCCGGTGAACCTGAACGAGCGTCAGAGACAGCTACTGCAAGAACTCGATGAGAGTTTCGGCGGCCCGTCTGGTGAAAGAAACAGCCCGCGTTCGAAAAGCTTTTTCGATGGCGTGAAGAAATTCTTCGACGATTTGACCCGCTAATGGCTTATCGTTAACGCGTAATCAAAAAGACCGGTGGGGTAAACCTGCCGGTTTTTTTATGACAGCCATCCTTGTTCGTCACCCCGCGCCGTTGCTGCACAACGTTGAAAAGCGCTCCCGACGTTTTTTATATCTCGCTTTAAAACTCCCCACTTAACAAATCGGTTTTTACGAGTTTTATGCCAGTTTTAATCTGCTTTTAACGAGTGGTTAGATTGCGTAATCTTGCTGGCAAGAAAGCGGGCGTACGATATTAACGTTCGTGTCTGATGGGAGAGTAAGTCAATGATAACAATGATTCGCCGTTTTATCGGATTGGATGCGGCGGCTGGCATGATGTTGATGGTGGCAACGGTTTTCGCGCTCGCGTTTGCCAACTGGTCTGTTACCGCCGCTGGCTATCAACAGTTCCTGATGATGCCAGTGGAAATGCGCTTTGGTGCACTGGAAATTAATAAAAATCTGCTGCTGTGGATTAACGATGGCCTGATGGCGATTTTCTTTCTGCTGATTGGTCTGGAAGTGAAACGCGAGCTGGTTGAAGGCTCGTTAGCCAGCCGTCAACAGGTAATGTTGCCACTGGCGGCGGCGGTAGGCGGAATGATTTTTCCCGCCTTGCTCTTTCTGCTTTTCAACGCAAAGGATGAGGTAACGCGCGCTGGTTGGGCTATTCCCGCTGCGACGGATATTGCGTTCGCCATTGGTGTGCTGACGCTATTGGGCAAACGCGTGCCCGCAGGATTAAAAGTCTTCCTGCTGGCACTGGCGATCATTGACGATCTGGGGGCGATCCTGATCATTGCCCTGTTTTATACGCAACAGATCTTCTGGCCTGCGCTGGGCGGCGCGGTGTTGGCGGTTGCAGCGCTGGCCTATTTGAATAGGCAACAGGTCAGGAAAACATCCGCCTATTTACTGGTGGGGATGGTCCTGTGGGTCTGCATCCTGAAATGTGGCGTTCATGCGACGCTGGCTGGGGTAATCGTCGGATTCTTTATTCCCTTGCGTACGTCCGATGGGGAAACGTCTCCGGCAACCACGCTGGAACACGGTTTACAAACATGGGTCGCGTTTCTGATTATTCCGCTGTTTGCCTTCGCTAACGCAGGCATTGTGTTACAGGGAATTGTGCTGGAAAAACTGTTCTCCCCTTTGAGTCTGGGTATCGCCGCCGGGCTGCTGATTGGTAAACCGCTGGGTATTACCTTGCTCAGTTGGCTAACCATCCGGCTGGGCTACGCGCGTCTGCCTGCTGGCGTTGGCTTTAGCCAGATTGTGGCGGTGTCCGTGCTGTGTGGTATCGGTTTTACCATGTCAATATTCATTACGCTGCTGGCCTTTTCCGGCGGCGATGCGGAATTGATTACCTATGCCAAGCTGGGAATCTTGCTGGCATCGGGGCTGGCGGCGCTGCTCGGCTATCTGGCACTGCGTGGGGTGTTGCCTACGCTGGACAAGGCGGTGCAGCCGTGTAAGGGTTGAGGCTATGCCGGAGGCGCGAAGAGGGGGCGAGTGTGTCTCATTTGAATTTTAATCATCTCTATTATTTCTGGCAGGTTTATAAGTCGGGTTCCGTTGCTGGTGCGGCAGAGACGCTGTTCTTAACGCCGCAGACCATTACCGGGCAGATTAAATGCCTGGAAGAGCGTCTGCAAGGCAAGCTTTTCAAGCGCAAGGGACGGGGGCTGGAACCGACAGAGCTGGGGCAGCTTGTTTTTCGCTATGCGGATAGCATGTTCCAGCTTAGCCAGGAAATGTTGGATATTGTGAACTACCGCAAAGAATCGAACCTGTTATTCGATGTCGGTGTGGCCGACGCGTTGTCCAAACGACTGGTGAGCAGGGTGCTGGAAACGGTCGTGACGGAACAGGAGCATATCCATTTGCGCTGTTTTGAGTCGACGCACGAAATGCTGCTGGAGCAGTTGAGTCAGCATAAGCTGGATATGATTTTGTCGGACTGTCCGGTGGATTCGACGCAGCAGGAAGGGCTATTTTCAATCAAGCTGGGCGAGTGTGGCGTAAGCTTTTACTGTAAACGTCCGCAGCCTGAGCTGCCTTTTCCCGCCTGCCTTGAACAGCGTAAGTTACTGATTCCCGGGCGACGAACCATGCTAGGACGTAAACTGCTGAACTGGTTTACTGCGCAGAATATTCAGACGACTATTTTGGGCGAATTTGATGATGCAGCGCTGATGACGGCGTTCGGCATTAACAATGACGCGATTTTCGTTGCGCCATCGCTGTATGCCAATGAAATCTACCAGCAAGGCGATGTCGTCGAAATCGGCAGGATCGAGAACATTCAGGACGAGTATTATGCGATCTTTGCGGCCAGAATGATCCAGCACCCGGCGGTGCAGCGCGTATGCAACGCGGATTTCTCGGCGCTCTTCAGTGATACTACAGACACAAAAAAACCGGCCTGAGCCGGTTTTTTCTTAGCAACAACACGCAAGTGCGTGATTATTGCATGGCGTTGATGCGCGCAACCAGATTGGATTTATGACGTGCAGCTTTGTTCTTGTGGATCAGGCCTTTACCAGCTTGGCGATCCACGATCGGTTGCATGTCATTAAACGCTTTCTGTGCCGCTTCTTTATCGCCAGTCGCGATCGCCGCGTATACTTTCTTGATGAAAGTACGCATCATAGAGCGACGGCTTGCGTTATGCTTACGGCGCTTCTCAGATTGTACGGCGCGTTTCTTAGCTGATTTGATATTAGCCAAGGTCCAACTCCCAAATATATTCAATCGAGGACAATTCAAAGGCCGTGGAATATGCTCGTTTAGCCTTCGTTTGTCAATGGATTTGTGCAAATAAGCGTCGTTTGTACGTCGACACTTGTTACGTTGTGATGGCGCAGGATTTTAGCAGCTTCACGCGGTGGAATACAGCCTTTCGCATCATAAATTCATCCTGAATGTGATAAAACCCTGTCTGCCATCGGTAAAGTCGGATTGTGCAGGGCATCGGCTATCTGGATATTCTGCGTCTGGGCGTTATCCATCGAGGATTCCGCTAAAAAACGTGCAAATACTGGCACGATTTACAGGGTGGCTGCAAAAGGCGCGAATCGCGGGTTAACCTTACTCGCTGTACAAGGTATAATCCGCCGATTTCCATAATATTAACCCTTTGTTCTGGGCCAGCCATGCAGCTAATTCGCGGTATACACAATCTTCGGGCACACCATTACGGCTGTGTGCTCACTATTGGTAATTTTGACGGCGTGCACCTCGGACACCAAATGCTGCTTGAACGACTGAAGCAGGAAGGGCGCGCTCGTGGGCTGCCGGTGATGGTGATGATTTTTGAACCACAGCCGCTGGAACTCTTCGCGGCGGAAAAAGCGCCTGCCCGTTTGACGCGTCTGCGTGACAAGGTGAAATATCTGGCGCAGGCTGGCGTGGACTATCTGCTGTGCGTCAGATTCGACGCGCATTTTGCCGCCAACGATGCCGAGACGTTTGTTTCTTCTCTGCTGGTGAAGAAATTGGGCGTGAAGTTTCTGGTGGTGGGGGATGACTTCCGCTTCGGGGCTGGTCGTCAGGGAGATTTCCTGTTATTACAGAAGGCTGGACGTGAGTCGGGATTTGATGTCATCAGCACCGATTCGTTCTGTAATGGCGGTAAACGGGTTAGCAGCACTGCCGTGCGGGAAGCGCTCAGTCGCGATGAACTCGAGCTGGCGGAAAGCCTGCTGGGTCACCCTTACTGCATTTCCGGACGCGTGGAACATGGCAAAGAATTGGGGCGAACCATTGGGTTCCCTACCGCCAACCTGCCGCTGAAACGTCAGGTTTCCCCTGTTAGCGGCGTGTATGCCGTCAGCGTTTATGGGCTGGGGCAAGAACCGCTGCCGGGCGTTGCCAATATTGGCACGCGTCCAACCGTAAACGGTGACAAACGCCAGCAGCTTGAAGTGCATTTGCTGGACGTGACGATGAACCTTTATGGTCGTCATATTGAAGTCGTACTGCGTAAAAAGATCCGTAATGAACAGCGTTTTGCTTCGCTCGATGCGTTAAAACAGCAAATCGCCGATGATGTGGTGACAGCCCGGACGTTCTTCGGGTTAACGACACCGGTTTAATTTTTCTAGCCGAAACGAAATCGAGAATCTAATGAGTGACTATAAGACTACCCTGAACTTGCCGGAAACAGGGTTCCCGATGCGTGGCGATCTGGCCAAGCGCGAACCTGACATGCTGAAACGTTGGTATGAACAGGATCTGTACGGGATTATTCGCAATGCGAAGAAAGGAAAGAAGACCTTCATTCTGCACGATGGCCCTCCGTACGCGAACGGCAGTATTCACATTGGTCACTCAGTTAACAAGATTCTGAAAGATATTATCGTTAAATCGAAGGGCCTGTCTGGCTACGATTCTCCTTATGTGCCGGGCTGGGACTGCCACGGTCTGCCGATTGAGCTGAAAGTAGAGCAGCTGGTCGGCAAGCCGGGTGAAAAAATCAGCGCGTCTGAATTCCGCGCTGAGTGTCGCAAATATGCAGCAGAGCAGGTTGCCGGTCAAAAAGCCGACTTTATTCGTCTTGGCGTGCTGGGCGACTGGGATCGTCCTTACCTGACGATGGATTTCAAAACCGAAGCGAACATCATTCGTGCGTTGGGACGCATTATTGAAAACGGTCACCTGCACAAAGGGGCCAAGCCGGTTCACTGGTGTGTAGACTGCGGTTCTTCACTGGCAGAAGCAGAAGTTGAATACTACGACAAAACCTCTCCATCCATTGATGTCGCGTTTAACGCCAGCGATGTGCCCGCGGTATTAGCCAAGTTTGGTGTGAGTAGCGTAGATGGCCCTGTTTCACTGGTGATCTGGACAACGACGCCGTGGACGCTGCCAGCAAACCGTGCGATCTCACTGAATGCGGAATTCG
Organism: Pectobacterium sp. A5351; assembly: GCF_028335745.1. Classification (NCBI taxonomy): domain Bacteria; kingdom Pseudomonadati; phylum Pseudomonadota; class Gammaproteobacteria; order Enterobacterales; family Pectobacteriaceae; genus Pectobacterium; species Pectobacterium sp. A5351. The sequence continues at coordinate 3,716,987 of NZ_CP116477.1, read as the reverse complement.
ATTATCAGTTGGTGCAGATTGACGGTCAGGCGCTGATTCTGGCAGCCGATCTGGTTGAAAGCGTGATGAAGCGCGTCGGCGTGACGCAGTGGATCGTTCTGGGCGACTGTAAAGGCGCGGATCTTGAACTGCTGCGTTTCAAACATCCGTTCCTGGGCTTCGACGTACCGGCCATTCTGGGCGAGCATGTGACGCTGGATGCGGGTACCGGTGCGGTGCATACCGCTGGTGGTCACGGTCCTGACGACTATGTGATCAGCCAGAAATACAATCTGGAAATCGCTAATCCGGTTGGACCGAACGGTTGCTACCTGAGCGGTACGTATCCTGAACTGGACGGCAAATTCGTTTTCAAAGCCAACGATCTGATCGTTGAAATCCTGCGTGAAAAAGGCATGTTGCTGCACGTAGAGAAATTACAGCACAGCTACCCGTGCTGCTGGCGTCATAAGTCGCCGATCATTTTCCGTGCCACGCCACAATGGTTTGTCAGCATGGATCAGAAAGGCCTGCGTAAGCAGTCACTGTCTGAAATCAAAGGCGTGCAGTGGATCCCAGATTGGGGTCAGGCGCGTATCGAAGCGATGGTCGCCAACCGTCCTGACTGGTGTATCTCCCGTCAGCGTACCTGGGGCGTGCCGATGTCTCTGTTCGTTCATAAAGAGACGGAAGAACTGCATCCGCGCACTGCTGAGCTGATTGAAGCCGTGGCGAAACGTGTTGAAGCCGACGGCATTCAGGCATGGTGGGATCTCGATCCGGCTGAGGTGCTGGGTGATGATGCTGAGAACTATGTCAAAGTGCCTGATACCTTGGACGTGTGGTTCGATTCTGGTTCTACACATTCATCGGTGGTTGATGTTCGTCCTGAGTTTCACGGTAATGCGGCAGACATGTATCTGGAAGGCTCTGATCAGCATCGTGGCTGGTTTATGTCTTCTCTCATGATCTCCACGGCGATGAAAGGCAAAGCGCCTTATCGTCAGGTACTGACCCACGGTTTCACCGTTGATGGTCAGGGCCGTAAGATGTCTAAGTCGATCGGTAATACGGTTAGCCCGCAGGATGTGATGAACAAGCTGGGTGCTGACATTCTGCGCCTGTGGATCGGTTCAACGGATTACTCTGGTGAAATCGCCGTGTCCGATGAGATCCTGAAGCGCTCTGCTGATGCTTATCGCCGTATTCGTAACACCGCGCGTTTCCTGTTAGCGAACCTGAATGGGTTTGATCCACAGAAAGATTGTGTGAAACCAGAAGACATGGTTGTGCTGGATCGCTGGGCGGTTGGCTGTGCGAAAGCCGCGCAGGAAGAGATCCTTGAAGCGTATGAAAGCTATGATTTCCACCGCGTCGTTCAACGCCTGATGCAGTTCTGCTCGATCGAGATGGGTTCATTCTATCTGGATATCATTAAAGATCGTCAGTACACGGCAAAAAGCGATAGCGTTGCACGTCGTAGTTGCCAGACTGCGCTATACCATATCTCAGAAGCGCTGGTGCGTTGGATGGCACCGATCATGTCCTTCACAGCAGATGAGATTTGGAACTACCTGCCGGGAGAGCGTGCGCAGTACGTGTTTACCGAAGAATGGTATGACGGTCTGTTCTCGCTGGATAGCGCAGAAACCATGAACGATGCGTTCTGGGCGGATGTCCTGAAAGTGCGTAGCGAAGTGAACAAAGTCATCGAGCAAGCGCGTAATGACAAGCGCATCGGTGGATCGCTGGAAGCCTCCGTTACGCTGTACGCCGATGCCAATCTGGTGGGCAAGCTGAGCCAGTTGCGTCAGGAACTGCATTTCGCGCTGTTGACGTCAAAAGCGCGGGTAGAACGTTATGAAAATGCGCCGGATAGCGCGCAGGCAACGGAACTCACCGGACTGAAAATTGCCTTAAGTGAGGCAGAAGGGCACAAGTGTCCACGCTGCTGGCATTACGAGACGGATATCGGTAGCAATGCCGATCATCCTGAAGTGTGTGGTCGCTGTGCGACTAACGTGGGTGGTAACGGCGAAGAGCGTAAATTTGTCTGATGAATAAGATCTGTTCGAGTGGACTGCGCTGGCTCTGGCTGGCAATACTGGTTTTAGCTATAGATGTTAGTAGTAAACAGTTGATCCTCGCCTACTTTGCGCTGGGAGATACGGTGCCGGTAATGCCTTCTTTGAATCTGCATTACGCCCGTAACTACGGTGCAGCATTCAGCTTCCTGGCAGATAAAGGCGGTTGGCAACGCTGGTTCTTTGCTGGTATCGCGATTGCCATCGTGGTTGTGCTGTTGGTGATGATGTACCGTGGTAGCGTCAAACACTGGCTGAATAACATTGCGTATTCGCTGATTATCGGCGGCGCATTGGGCAATCTGTTTGATCGGACATGGCATGGCTTTGTCGTCGATTTCATCGACTTCTATGTCGGTGACTGGCACTTCGCCACGTTTAACCTTGCCGATACCGCCATCTGCATTGGGGCGGCGCTCATCGTACTGGAAGGGTTTTTCAGTACGCATGATGATACTGATACCGCTAAGCAAAAGGGTCACTGATGTCCGAGACTGTGCAGCACAGCAGCGCGCTGCTGGTGCATTTTATTCTCACGCTGGAGGATGGCTCCACGGCCGAGTCTACGCGTGAGCGCGGCAAGCCAGCGCTGTTCCGCCTTGGCGATAGCAGCCTGTCTGACGCGTTGGAACAACATCTGTTGGGATTGAAGCGTGGTGATAAACGCAAGTTTACGCTGCCGCCGGAGTCGGCCTTTGGGCCGACCAATCCGAACCTGATCCAGTTCTTCCTGCGTCGTGATTTCGCTCAGACCGGCGTGCCGGATGTGGGTACCATCATGCTGTTCAGTGGTGTTGCCGGAAATGATATGCCGGGGATTATCCGCGATGTGACCGAAGAGTCCGTCACCGTGGATTTCAACCATCCTCTATCCGGCCAGGCGATAACCTTCGATCTCGAAGTGCTGGATATCGATCCCGTACAACAGGAGGTAGCACATGCAGATCCTGCTGGCTAATCCACGCGGCTTTTGTGCCGGTGTCGATCGTGCTATCAGCATTGTGGAGCGCGCGCTGGAGCTGTTTGGTACGCCGATCTACGTCCGTCATGAAGTGGTGCATAACCGCTATGTGGTTAACGGATTACGCGAACGTGGCGCGATTTTTATTGAGCAGATTGAAGACGTGCCGGACGGCGCGATTCTGATTTTCTCGGCACATGGCGTTTCGCAAGCGGTACGTAATGAAGCAAAAAGCCGTGACCTGACGGTATTCGATGCCACCTGTCCACTGGTAACCAAAGTGCATATGGAAGTGGCCAGAGCCAGTAAGAAAGGCGTGGAGGCGATTCTTATTGGGCATGCCGGACACCCTGAAGTTGAGGGGACGATGGGTCAGTACAGCAATGTGGATGGTGGCATGTATCTGGTGGAATCCCCTAAGGATGTCTGGCAGCTACAGGTAAAAGATGAAAGCAATCTGTGCTTTATGACGCAAACCACGCTTTCAGTTGATGATACCTATGCGGTGATTGACGCGTTGCGTGGGCGTTTCCCGCAGATTGTCGGGCCGCGTAAAGATGATATCTGTTATGCCACGACCAATCGTCAAGAAGCGGTTCGCCATTTATCGGATAAGGCGGATGTCGTGTTTGTTGTGGGCTCTAAAAATTCCTCAAACTCTAACCGTCTTGCTGAATTGGCACAGAGAGCGGGGAAAGCAGCTTATCTGATTGATTCAGCGGAAGATATCCAAGAGGCATGGGTAGAAGGTGCTTCGCATGTTGGGGTAACCGCAGGCGCATCTGCACCGGATATTCTGGTACAACAGGTGATTCAGCGCCTGAAAGCATTGGGCGGCAAGGTTGCTGTTGAAATGCAGGGACGTGAAGAAAACATCGTCTTTGAAGTGCCGAAAGAGCTGCGTGTTGAAGTCAAACAGGTAGATTAATGCTGTATCTGTGGTAGGGCTTCGGCCCTATCGCTGTTATGCCCCTCTGTTTTCTCCCCCTGTATTCACTCATGAAAATGTTAATGCATAAAAATGAATTTTTATGCGTTATGTCATGTGGTTTATTTTTGGCCTTCCCGGCATGTTTTCAAACGCATCACGATTTTTTATCGCTTCCAGACGCGATTCTGCTGCCAGTGGTGAGACAGTTTTGCTGATTTTCTGCGGCTTCAAACAGTATTTTCTAATCTGGCGGTAAATCCGCTGGCGATAGTGCGCAGTGCCCGTTAACCTGATGCTATTTTTATGTCGTCAGGATCAAAAAGAGAGAGACATTATGAAGGATTCATCCATCCGTATTGCGGTTGTAGGTGCGGGCGGCCGTATGGGACGCCAGTTGATTCAGTCTATCGAGCAAATGGACGGCGTAGTATTGGGCGCGGCGCTGGAACGTTCTGGTTCGTCTCTAATAGGTAGCGATGCCGGTGAACTTGCCGGGCTGGGTAAAAGTGGTATTACCGTGAATGAAAGTCTGGATGCCGTGCAGAATGATTTCGATATCTTGATCGACTTCACCCGTCCGGAAGGCACCTTAGCGCATCTGGCATTTTGCCGTCAGCACCGTAAGGGCATGATTATTGGGACAACCGGCTTTGATGACGCAGGGAAGGCGGCGATTAAGCAGGCTGCACAAGATATCGGAATTGTGTTTGCCGCGAACTTCAGCGTTGGCGTCAATGTCATGCTGAAGCTGCTGGAAAAAGCGGCGAAGGTCATGGGCGACTATACTGATATCGAAATCATCGAAGCACACCATCGCCACAAAGTGGATGCGCCGTCTGGCACCGCGCTGGCGATGGGCGAAGCGATTGCCGATGCGCTGGGACGCGATCTGAAGTCTTGTGCCGTGTATGCGCGTGAAGGTCATACCGGTGAACGCGATCCGAAAAGCATTGGTTTTGCGACCGTGCGGGCGGGTGACATTGTCGGTGAACATACGGCGATGTTTGCGGATATTGGCGAGCGCGTTGAGATTACCCACAAGGCATCCAGCCGTATGACGTTTGCCAATGGTGCGGTAAGAGCCGCTATCTGGATTAGTGCGAAAGAAAGCGGTCTTTTCGATATGAAAGATGTGCTTTCTCTGGATGATTTATAGTTTTTAATTTTTTATAAAAAATTATATCTTACTGATAAAGGTGATTATTTTTAATATCACCTTTATTTTTAAGCTTTTGGTTTGGATTTTTTATTATCATTTGTTTTTATCTGTTTTTTAGTCGATTTTTTAGCGGAAATACTTCCCCTTTACTCCTGAAATGTGCCTTACTGGTGATTTGTTATTCTTATTTTAGCGATGTTGTCTCGCAACCGTTTACTTATCTAAGTTGATCGGGTTTTTTACGTCTGTGGGCGGCTATTTATTTCGGAAAGCATAAAAATAAGAGAAAAAAAGCGGTTTGGGTAGACAATCAGGGAGACCATCATTAAAATGCGCCCAATTTGCCAAAAATTGGCCTTACAGGTAGTTTTTGCATTGATTTAGTGGCTCGAATCTGAATTAATATGCAAATAACGTGATTGTTTATTCCTTGGAGGGTGTTTTGATTAAGTCAGCGCTATTGGTTCTGGAAGACGGAACCCAATTCCACGGTCGGGCCATTGGGGCAGAAGGGGCGGCAGTGGGGGAAGTGGTCTTCAATACGTCGATGACCGGTTATCAAGAAATCCTTACTGATCCTTCCTATTCCCGCCAGATTGTCACTCTCACTTATCCCCATATCGGTAATGTCGGCGCCAATGCCAACGATGAAGAATCCCCCTCTGTACAGGCTCAAGGTCTGGTCATTCGCGATTTACCTCTGATTGCCAGCAACTACCGTAGTGAAGAAAGCCTGTCTGAATACCTCAAACGCAACAACATCGTCGCCATTGCTGATATCGATACCCGTAAACTGACCCGTCTGCTGCGTGAAAAGGGCGCACAGAATGGCTGCATCATTGCGGGTGATGCGCCGGACGCCACTGTCGCGTTGGAGAAAGCGAAAGCCTTCCCAGGGTTGAAGGGAATGGATCTGGCAAAAGAAGTGACGACGGCAGAAAGCTACAGCTGGTTACAGGGAAGCTGGACGCTGGAAGGCGAACTGCCTGCGGCGAAAAACGAAAGCGAACTGCCTTACCACGTAGTGGCGTATGACTACGGTGTGAAACGCAACATTTTGCGTATGCTGGTGGATCGCGGCTGCCGCCTGACGGTTGTTCCGGCGCAGACTCCTGCCGAAGATGTGCTGAAGTTGAATCCAGACGGTATTTTCCTTTCTAACGGCCCGGGCGACCCAGAGCCGTGTGACTACGCGATTCGCGCGATCAAAACCTTCCTGGAAACGGATATTCCGGTATTTGGTATCTGCCTGGGTCACCAACTGCTGGCGCTGGCGAGCGGTGCGAAGACCATCAAAATGAAGCTGGGTCACCACGGCGGCAACCATCCGGTAAAAGATCTGGATAACAACTGCGTGATGATTACTGCGCAGAACCACGGTTTTGCGGTGGATGAAGATAATCTGCCTGACACGCTGCGCGTCACGCATAAATCCCTGTTTGACCACACGGTTCAGGGGATTCACCGCACGGATAAGCCAGCGTTCAGCTTCCAGGGGCACCCAGAAGCGAGCCCTGGCCCGCATGATGCTGCGCCGCTGTTCGACCACTTTATTGACTTGATTCAGACTTACCGTTCTTCCGCTAAATAATCAGGAGCGAGACAATGCCAAAACGTACAGATATTAAAAGCATCCTGATTCTGGGCGCCGGCCCGATTGTTATCGGCCAGGCGTGTGAGTTTGACTACTCGGGTGCACAAGCCTGTAAAGCGCTGCGTGAAGAGGGTTACCGCGTTATTCTGGTGAACTCCAACCCGGCAACCATCATGACCGACCCGGAAATGGCCGATGCGACCTACATCGAGCCGATTCACTGGGAAGTGGTGCGCAAAATCATTGAAAAAGAGCGTCCAGACGCGGTGCTGCCAACGATGGGCGGCCAGACCGCGCTGAACTGTGCGCTGGAACTGGAACGTCAGGGCGTGCTGGCCGAGTTCGGCGTCACCATGATTGGTGCAACGGCGGATGCGATTGATAAAGCAGAAGATCGCCGCCGTTTTGACGTCGCGATGAAGAAGATCGGTCTGGACACCGCGCGTTCCGGTATTGCACACACGATGGAAGAAGCGCTGGCCGTGGCGGCTGATGTGGGCTTCCCGTGCATCATCCGTCCTTCCTTCACGATGGGCGGCACCGGTGGCGGTATCGCGTACAACCGCGAAGAGTTTGAAGAGATCTGCGAACGCGGGCTGGATCTTTCGCCAACCAAAGAGCTGCTGATTGATGAATCGCTGATCGGTTGGAAAGAGTACGAGATGGAAGTGGTGCGTGATAAGAACGACAACTGCATCATCGTCTGCTCCATCGAAAACTTCGATGCGATGGGGATCCACACCGGAGACTCCATCACCGTCGCACCTGCACAAACGCTGACCGATAAAGAATATCAAATCATGCGTAACGCCTCGATGGCGGTACTGCGTGAAATCGGCGTAGAAACTGGTGGTTCTAACGTCCAGTTCTCGGTGAACCCGAAAACCGGTCGTCTGATTGTTATCGAAATGAACCCGCGCGTATCGCGTTCTTCCGCACTGGCTTCTAAAGCGACGGGCTTCCCGATTGCAAAAATCGCAGCCAAGCTGGCGGTGGGCTACACGCTCGATGAACTAATGAACGACATCACTGGTGGCCGTACGCCAGCGTCCTTCGAACCCGCTATCGACTACGTGGTCACCAAGATCCCACGTTTCAACTTCGAAAAATTCGCCGGTGCCAACGACCGTTTGACCACGCAGATGAAATCTGTGGGTGAAGTGATGGCGATTGGTCGCACACAGCAGGAATCCCTGCAAAAAGCGCTGCGTGGGCTGGAAGTGGGGGCAACGGGCTTCGATCCGAAAGTGGATTTAGATGACCCTGAAGCACTGACCAAAATTCGCCGCGAGCTGAAAGATGCGGGTGCCGAGCGTATCTGGTACATCGCCGATGCCTTCCGTGCAGGGATGTCAGTCGATGGCGTGTTTAACCTGACTAACGTCGATCGCTGGTTCCTGGTGCAGATTGAAGAGCTGGTGCGTCTGGAAGAGCAGGTCGCAGAAAAAGGCGCAACTGCGCTGGATGCCGAGTTTCTGCGTATGCTGAAGCGTAAAGGCTTTGCCGATGCGCGTCTGGCGAAACTGGCTGGCGTGGCGGAAAGCGAAATTCGCAAGCTGCGCGATAAGTTCGACCTGCACCCGGTGTACAAGCGTGTCGATACCTGTGCGGCAGAATTCGCGACCGACACGGCTTACATGTACTCCACGTATGAAGAAGAGTGTGAAGCTAATCCGAGTCAGGGCCGTGACAAAATCATCGTACTGGGCGGCGGGCCGAACCGTATCGGTCAAGGGATCGAATTTGACTACTGCTGCGTCCACGCTTCACTGGCGCTGCGTGAAGATGGCTATGAAACCATCATGGTCAACTGCAACCCGGAAACCGTTTCAACAGACTATGACACGTCAGACCGTTTGTATTTCGAGCCAGTAACGTTTGAAGACGTGCTGGAAATTGTCCGTATCGAGAAGCCAAAAGGCGTGATCGTGCAGTACGGCGGCCAGACACCGCTGAAACTGGCGCGTGCGCTGGAAGCGGCAGGTGTGCCGGTTATCGGTACCAGCCCGGATGCGATTGACCGTGCAGAAGACCGTGAACGGTTCCAACAGGCGGTTAATCGTCTGGGGCTGAAGCAGCCTGCTAACGCTACGGTAGCGACGATTGAACAGGCGGTAGAAAAAGCGCGTGGCATCGGCTACCCGCTGGTTGTCCGTCCTTCTTATGTTCTGGGCGGCCGCGCGATGGAAATCGTGTATGACGAAATTGACCTGCGTCGCTACTTCCAGACCGCCGTTAGCGTGTCTAACGATGCGCCGGTCCTGTTAGACCGTTTCCTTGACGATGCCATCGAAGTCGATGTCGATGCGATCTGTGACGGTGAGCGTGTACTGATTGGCGGCATCATGGAGCACATCGAGCAGGCAGGGGTTCACTCCGGTGACTCGGCGTGTTCACTGCCTGCTTACACGCTGAGCAAAGAGATTCAGGACGTGATGCGTCAGCAGGTTGAAAAACTGGCGTTTGAACTCTGCGTTCGCGGCCTGATGAACGTGCAGTTTGCGGTGAAGGATAATGAAGTTTATCTGATTGAAGTGAACCCGCGTGCGGCGCGTACTGTACCGTTTGTCTCGAAAGCGACTGGCGTTCCGTTAGCGAAAGTCGCGGCACGCGTGATGGCAGGCAAAACGCTGGCTGAGCAGGGCGTCACCAAAGAAATTATCCCGCCGTACTATTCGGTGAAAGAAGTGGTACTGCCGTTCAACAAATTCCCTGGCGTTGACCCGATTCTGGGGCCAGAAATGCGTTCGACTGGTGAAGTGATGGGCGTGGGCCGCACGTTTGCTGAAGCGTTTGCCAAAGCGATGCTGGGTAGTAACTCGCACATGAAGAAAACCGGACGCGCACTGCTGTCGGTACGTGAAGGCGATAAGGCTCGCGTGGTAGATCTGGCGGCCAAGCTGCTGAAGCACGGTTTTGAACTGGATGCGACGCACGGCACGGCGATTGAACTGGGTGAAGCCGGTATTAATCCGCGTCTGGTGAACAAGGTGCATGAAGGTCGTCCGCACATTCAGGACCGCATCAAGAACGGCGAGTACACCTACATCGTCAACACCACCGCAGGGCGTCAGGCGATTGAAGACTCCAAGCTGATTCGCCGCAGTGCGCTGCAATACAAGGTGCACTACGACACCACGCTGAACGGTGGTTTCGCGACCGCGATGTCATTGACGGCAGATCCGACCGAGAAGGTCACGTCTGTGCAGGAAATGCATGCGATGATTAAAGGCTGATTGACCGACTTCGGTAGGCAGTAAGCCGATAAGAAAAAGCCAGCGTTGGGAACAGCGCTGGCTTTTTTAATTCGGAAATCCCCGGATAGCAGGGCTGGTTTTCAGCGAGTAGCCGTATATTCTCTTGCTGAAACCGCGTGAGTACCGTGAATCCAGAGGTGTTATGTCCAGAACGCAGCGTTTGCTCGAACTTTTACAGCTATTACGCCATCACCGCTTTCCCGTAACGGGAGCGTACCTTGCGGAAAAATTAGGCGTAAGCCAACGAACCCTCTACCGGGATATTGCCACGCTGCAATTGCAGGGGGCGCATATTGAGGGGGAGGCAGGCTTAGGATATATCTTGCGGCCAGGATTTATGTTACCCCCGCTGATGTTTTCAGAAGAGGAAATTGAAGCACTGGTATTGGGCTCGCGCTGGGTGGCAAGAAGAACTGACGAACGTTTAGGGGGCGCTGCCCGTAATGCGTTGATGAAAATTGCGGCGGTATTACCACCAGAGTTGCGTAACGCGCTTGATTCTTCTGGGTTATTAGTGGGGAAGGCAGAATTTACTCCCGCAGTGGTTATCGATTTATCCGCTTTGCGTCACGCTATCAGAGCGGAGCGCCGTACGGAGATCGCATATTGCGGCCTTCAGGGCGATGAGTCTCATCGTATTATCTGGCCGTTCGCATTAGGATTTTTCGATCAAACGCACGTGATTGCCGCCTGGTGCGAGCTTCGTCAGCAGTTTCGTCATTTCAGGGCTGAACGTATCCGTAGCATGACGGTTTTGGATCAGCGTTATCCCCGTCGTCGCCAGCAGTTATTAAAAGAGTGGCATGAAAAAGAAGACATTCCTCGGCAGTAATGGCTACTGACAAAAATTGACAGCGGTGCGTACTACGATGCATTCAGGCAAGCAGAAGCCTTCTGCTTATTACTCACCTGATTACAGAGAATCCCTGATGAACGCACCAAATCTTATTATTTTATATGTGGAAGATGCCGTTACCAGTGAGCGTTTCTATCGTGAACTGTTTGATTTGCAACCTGTTGAGAAGTCGGAAAACTTTGCCATGTTTGCCTTTGACTCCGGGTTGTTATTGGGAGTGTGGTCTAAACATGAGGTTAAACCGGTGGCCCAACTGGCAGGCGGTGGTAGCGAATTGGCCATTCGTGTCGAGAGTGAAACCGCACTAAACGCGATGTATGAAAGCTGGAAGGAACAGGGGATGACCCTGATTCAGGACATCACTCAGATGGATTTCGGTTTGACGTTTGTGGCGATCGATCCCGACCAACATCGGATACGGGTTTATTATGCCAGCTACTAAGCTCGCTTCGACATAAACGCAAACATACCTTCCCAGTGGAAACTGGGAAGGTATTCATATTACGCACCCAATCGCTTCAGGCTAAAAAACACTCCGCAAGCCTAACCCAGCGCGACTTTGATACCCAAGGCGATAAGCACCGTGCCCAGTAGTTTATCCACCAGTTTCTGCACCTTCGCCAGCCCACGCCGTACCGGTTCACTTTGGAAAAGCAGCACCAGCACCGGCCACCAGATGGCAGCGAGCAGCCAGATAATCATGGCGTACCACAACTTTTCACCAAAACCAGAGTGAATATTCAGGACCTGTGTGAACATCGCCAGAAAGAACAGTGTCGCTTTTGGATTAAGTAGATTACAGAGGTAACCTTGCAGGAACGCTTTTTTCAGGCTGACGCTTTGCTGCCCCTGAGTTGATACATCCAGCTTGCTGCCTCCGCGCGCCAATAATGCCTGAATACCGATCCAGATCAGATAGGCGGCGCCTGCATATTTCAGTACATTAAACAGCCACGGTGTCGTCGTGATGACGACGGCCAGCCCGGCGACGCAGTATGCCATGTGTGTTGCTACGCCGCAGATGACGCCCAAAGCGGTCATCAACGCGGCGACGCGTGGATAGCGCGTGGCGTTCTTGATGACGAGGAAAAAGTCAGGGCCGGGAGAGAGCATCCCCAGCGTGGCAATGGTGGCGACAAACAGCGATGTTTCTAGCATAGTCATTCCAGCGAGTGAAAAGAGTAAGAGCGTTTGAAATGATAGCGCCAGAATAATGAATTCGCATCACACTTATTGGTTATTCGGCGGCGATATGTTAACAATTGTCCTTTCATTTTTTGTGGTTAATTTCAGGGGCGGGTTGAGATAACAACATGGTCAGTGAATGTGAGAGCCGTGAATTACTAAGTAATACAAAACGGATGGGGGAAGCGCCACAGCAGCGGGAAATCACCCGGCTGTGCATCCAGTGCGCACTGCTGCTATTACAGCATGGCGCAGAGAGTATGGTCGTGGAACAGCTATCGTCACGGCTGGGTATGGCTCTGGGCGCTGATAGCGTTGAGAGTTCTATCTCGGCAAACTCGATTGTCCTGACCACTATCATGCAAGGACATTGCCTGACGTCGACGCGGAAGAATGTGGACCGCGGCATTAATATGCACGTCGTCATTGAAGTTCAGCATGCGGTCATCATGGCCGAGCATAAACTGCTGGATGTGGCGGGGGTGGAAAAACGTCTGGGGAACATCAAACCCTTGCGCTACCCGCGCTGGCTGATGGTTTCCGTTGTGGCGCTTTCCTGCGGCTGCTTCAGCCGTTTGAATGGCGGCGGGTGGGATGCATTTATCGTCACGCTGATTGCCAGCGGACTGGCGATGTATGTCCGACAGGTGTTTACGGCGCGACATCTGAATCCGTTGATCAACTTCTGTATTACGGCGTTTGTTGCGACGTCAGCATCCGGACTGTTGATGCGTTTACCCACTTTTTCTCAAACCTCAACGGTCGCGATGGCGGCCAGTGTGCTGCTGCTGGTTCCCGGCTTTCCGTTGATTAATGCCGTGGCAGATATGTTTAAAGGGCACGTGAATACCGGTCTGGCACGCTGGACGGTCGCGAGTTTACTGACGCTGGCAACCTGTATTGGCGTTGTGATGGCGATGTCGCTGTGGGGGTTACGCGGATGGGCTTAAGTTTACTGTGGGCGTTCTTACAGGATATGGTGCTGGCGGCGGTGCCTGCGTTGGGCTTTGCGATGGTCTTCAACGTACCGCTGAAAGTGTTGCCCTACTGTGCGCTGCTGGGCGGCGTCGGGCACGGCGTACGGTTCCTGGCGATACATTTCGGTATGAATATTGAGTGGGCGTCGTTTCTGGCGGCAATCCTGATTGGCATCACTGGTATTCGCTGGTCACGCTGGCTGCTGGCGCACCCGAAAGTTTTCACCGTCGCGGCCGTGATCCCGATGTTTCCCGGTATTTCTGCCTACACGGCGATGATTTCGGTAGTGGAGATTTCGCATCTTGGCTACAGCGAAGCGCTGATGAGCGTCATGATGACCAATTTCCTTAAGGCCAGTTTTATCGTCGGCGCACTCTCTATCGGCCTGTCTTTACCGGGAATCTGGCTCTACCGAAAACGGCCGGGAGTATAAAACTCTTATATTACGTTTCGGCCTCGTATCTATATCGACGAGCGAAAGGGCTTTCCGTATAGTGTCAGCAATTTTCTGACCTACAGGGTTTTTTCACCATGGTTATTAGTTTGATTGCTGCACTGGCAGTGGATCGCGTAATCGGTATGGAAAACGCGATGCCGTGGCATTTGCCCGCCGATCTGGCGTGGTTTAAGCGTAATACGCTGAATAAGCCGATTATTATGGGGCGTAATACTTTCCGTTCTATCGGTCAGCCGCTGCCCGGCCGGCTGAACATTGTCGTCAGTAATCATCCCGGTGATGACGATCGTGTGACCTGGGTCTCTTCGCTGGATGCTGCGCTGGTGGCGGCGGGCGACGTTGAAGAAGTGATGGTGATTGGCGGCGGCAGTATTTATCAGCAAATGCTGGCGCAGGCTAACCGTCTTTACCTGACTCACATTGATGCTGAAGTGGAAGGCGACACGCATTTCCCTGACTATGAGCCGGATGAATGGCAGTCTGTTTTCAGCGAATTCCATGATGCTGACGAGCGCAACTCACACAGTTACTGCTTCGAGATTCTGGAACGCCGCTAGGCGCATAGCATCACCCACATCTTTCTAAGTTTGCTCTGGTGGCCGCTTGGAGAATATCTGGTTGTGGGCGAGTAAAAAAATCAGGCATAGTTTTGTGAGCAACTTATTGTACTAACCATTCACTGTGTGTTCCTCTATGCCGTCTTTCAAAGAGCCAGCCATTCTCCTGCTACGCCTTGGCCTTGCTTCATCGCACTTTCTCTGGGCTATCATCCTGACATTAAATAATTACGACTGAGAGCTCAGAATGACTGCGGTGGAATTAAGCCGTCCTCCTCGACGGCACGATTGCCGCCGAGGAGGACGTATTTGGCAACTCGTGTCGTTACTTGCCGCCTTTGGTAAGATAGCTGAGGAATCGGTTCTCGGGATCCACCTTTTTTCGGATACGTTCCAGTTGCTCAGCGTTTTTTATGCTGTGCACGGGCGCATCACGGTAGAGCAGCCCTTCGTCGGCCAATCCCATCCCCTTAGCGAAGGGTTCGAGCATTGATATTGATCGCATGGAAGCGGAACGTCCAGTGCTGTCCTGTTTCGGGTCATTCCATCCACTGATTGCACAGGCGTAGATTTTTCCCGCCATCGAAAAGAGCGAATCCTGAAACGGGAGAGGAGAAGGCCAACCGTAAACGACAAGGTGCGAAGGCCACGGTGGCAGTACATTAGCCGCCTCAACAATTGCGGCAGCCAAGTCGTCCGAACCTTGATCGAACCATGCGTTGTCGCCAGCCCAGCGATAGCCTTCCAGATACAGCCCGTCTGTACCAGCCAAGAGTGTCGCCATGTCGGTTATGGCCGTGGGTGAACTACTGATTGCCTTGTGACGAACAGGGCAACTATCAAAAATCTCGAGTGCTTGTCGACCAGTCGACTCGTCTGACAAAAACGAGATGGCTTCGACCCGATACTGCGCTTTTTCCGTGGGAGACGGACGGCTACAGAACACAAACCATTCTACCTCGTTTGGAAGCTGCTCTTGTAGGCCGAAGGACCACTTCATAATTTCTTCGCCGCATTCTTCCGGATAAATTTCCTGACGATGAAGCAGGCACTTGGGCTGCGTGAAACAGGACACATGGAAGTGGGTCACAATACCGAAGTAGCCTGAACCTGCTCCCCGTGCACCCCAGTAGTACTCCGGATTTTCCGTTGCGTTAGCGTGGATTAGCCTGCCATCGGCAGTGACGACGTCGACCGCTCGGACATTGGTGCATGCAACGCCCAAGGCACGTGAATTCCATCCCCATCCACCCTGCAGAAGAAATCCGCCAATGCCCACACTTGGGCAATGACCTGCTGGAAAGAACAAATCGTTATCTGCGAGTGTTCCAACAACCTGTTTCACCTTTGCACCCGTTCCAATTACCGCGGTCGACGACTCTCGATCAACCGTAATGTCATTGATTTCCCCCAGATCAATCAACATAGAATCTTGCCTGACGCAGGATGCCGTCCAACTATGTCCGCCAGACCTGGCCTTGATCTGCAAACCCTTTTCAGCGGCCAACTTGACCGCATCCGCGACATCCGCAGCAGATTGCGGGCGTACGATTACGGCTGGCTCTCGTTCCGGCTTCATGGCATTCCAAACAATGTCGTTCAACACTTCGCGAAAACCGCTTTCGCCGCGAAAGATAATTGTTCCGCTAAAACTCATCCCGATCTCCTAGGTTTGTTCATCTGGTTGGTAAATCGACATATCTAGACTTGTTCAGATGTTCCGATTTTGTCAATACCTTTGTTGAGTTGTAAAAGAAAAGTGGTCAAATTTGTGTAAGAGGTACAGAAAGCGTGGAGATGCACGCCGCCCGAAAGTTCACGATAAAAGACGTCTCCAGAGCCGCAGGTGTTTCGCTTTACGCAGTCTCTTGCCTAAAGACAAATCGTAATTCCCCCTTGATAGCGTGTTGAGCAATCAGGCAGCTCTTCGCGATCTAACAGCGATCCTCAACTTGCTGGAATAGACACTTTCAATTTTGTTCGTCGATGGTGGTACGTAGGTTCTCAAAGCGAGGTCAACGTCAGTCGGTATGACGCAATCTATTTAAAGCAGTGCGTCATGTAGCGTCAATTTAAGTGAGGTTGCGAAGTTGATGCTTTTCAAGATTGTCCTGATCATCTCAGTAAGAAAAGGGAACGCTCGTTACGCTTAGCAAAAGGGGGGGAACTGATGCATTCTGGCAATAGCATTCGCGGTGTGGTGGTTTACTGAGAAGCTGAACCGATCTGTTCTGTCGGCTCATCAGGTATTTCACTGGTGCTCTCCAATGACGTTCATGGAGCGCTGCCTGACTTTGGCGAGTTAAAGGAGGAAGACTTTGGTGACCAAAATCGCAATACATCCTAACATCGACAATCAGTTTGCAGGAAGTGGTACATCGTTCTCCGGTGGTACGCTGGTGTGTGAGTGTACAAGGAAATCAGTCAGGGTCCGCGTTAAAGGTGATATAGCTCATAACCACGCCTGCGGATGCACAAAGTGCTGGAAGCCCGATGGTGCTGTCTTCTCCGTAGTTGCTGTCGCCCCCACAAACAATGTGGAAGTCATCGAGCATGCTGAAAAATTAATGGTGGTCGATTCTGCCGCGTTAATCCAGCGGCATGCTTGTAAGGAGTGTGGCGTTCACATGTATGGTCCGGTGGAACGCGATCATCCATTTCAGGGACTTGCGTTCATCCATCCTGAGCGATTTGAGGAGGAGGGCTGGGCCAAACCCGGATTTGCTGCGTTCGTTTCGTCAATTATCGAGAGTGGTACGAACCCTTCGCGTATGGAGGAAATACGAGGCCAGCTCAAGGAATTGGGTCTTGAACCCTTCGATTGCCTGTCTCCGGATCTTATGGACTACATTGCCACATGGACGGCGAGGAAGGCGGGAGTTCTTCCTAACTGATGAATCTGAATTTTCTAATGATGACTTAACACTGTTGTGCTGACGCGGCTTGCCGCCTCAAGGCGTTTAAATTTGATCTGTAAGCTTGAATAAAAAGGATTAAATATGTCAGATAATCAGGAAAATCTGCTTTCTAACGGACAGTGGCTCAATGAGCCGAAGGTATGGAAGAACGACCAAGGCTCGATAACGCTGACGACGGATAAGGGAACTGACTTCTGGCGTGAGACGTTTTCGAACGTCATTCGTGACACAGGACATTTTTTCGGCGTGAAGACTGGCAGTGAGTTCACCGCGCAGGTTCGTGTGTGCGGGAAATTCGAAAAGCATTATGATCAGGCTGGCATCATGGTTCGTATCGATGACAAGAACTGGATGAAATCCGGGATCGAATATTCGGGAGGCTTGCCCAAGCTTGGTAGCGTAATCACAAACGTCAAGTCCGATTTCGCCGCTTCCGATTACCACGGTGATGCAAAGGACTTCTATATGAAGGTCTCTGTGGGAAAAGGCACATTAAGACTATACGTGTCCTCTAACGGTGGTGACTGGTCTTTAATTCGACTCGCTCCATTCCCTGAAGCAGATCACTACCTTGTTGGTCCGATGGCTTCTACACCTGAACGTGAGGGACTGGAGGTGACTTTCTCGGACTTCAATTTATCAGCAGCGATGTAATGGATTCCCCCTAAAGCAGCCGATGCCATACTTTTACTGACTGTGTAATGGTCAAGCCATATGGGCCACGGTTTTACAGTAAGAACGGTATATGTTATCTGATTCTTCCTGCGTCAGTCCTCCGTTGTAATGGTGAGGCCTGACGCTGTTGTCGTCATTCAATATATAGCCACTGATTTGTTGCCGGGCTGCATCTTTGCACCGATAACCCTTTGCAGGTACCTATTCTGTTTTCAGGCTACGGAGAAGCGCTTCATTGGACTGTTATCCCAGCAGTTTCCTTGCCGACTGACGCTTTTTTTATGAGAGGTTGTTGATATTTCAAGCCCGTATAGTGGCTTCCTTGATCGCTATAACAGCGAGCGTCATCATTCCTCCCTGAATAATCTGATGCCGGATGAATAGCGACTGATGATTGAAAAAACCGTAAACCTCAAAATTGTGTGTAAATAAATCAGGGAGCCTTACAGGATGCCAGACAGTCCCAGAAAAGATAGTCATATCATATACTAAAATAGATTGTGAAAATTTTAGCAGATAACGTTGCTTAAAGAGAAAAAAATGAGCAGAACTCCACCACCCACATTGACGTATTTTTTTAGCATTATAGGATCTGCTTTTTTAGCAGAAAAAACAAATGCATTGCTGACAGCGACAAGCCATGTTCCCATAATTAAAATATGCACTGAAGCCAAAATTAGATAATTAACCATGTGGCCACTAGCACCAGCAAACTGCGAAACGACTGTAAGATAAAACATAACGGCTTTAGGATTGAACACATTTGCCAGATATGCTTCTTTCAGCGTGAAGGTAAGAACATTCCCATTACATTCAACGCGTTGATTCTTCATACCACTACTGATGAGCTGAATACCTAACCAAAATAGATAAGCTGTTCCTGCAATTTTCAGAATATTAAATATAGCAGGAGAAGCAACAAGTATGGCTGTTATGCCGAGGCCTATAAGCGTTGCATGCGTGTATATGCCAAGAGCGGTTCCAGCCAATGTTTTTAATAGCCCACGCCGTCCACCCGAAATGGCACTGTTCATAGCGAGGGTAAAACTCGCTCCAGGGGAAAGCGCAATGGGAAGTAAAGCAGGTATAAAACCAAGAATATCAATTTCCATATATCCTAATGTTATAAATTAAAGAAAAACGGATTGAAAATACCATTATCAAACACTGCATCAACCCGAAAAAACAGTCGGGTAATTGTTGAGAAGGCAATACAAATAACGTTTCACAATAAAGCAAACCTCTTAATAGAACAGAATAAATTCAGCTAAACTTTCACCGACTTATCCTGACTGAACGCTATGGTTGCAATAGTTTATAGCTCCAATTACCTTCCAATCTCGAATATAATTCTCGCAGATGCAATCGGTTTTCACGAAATGTCAAAAACTCAATCGACAAAGGCGTCACCCGTATCCCACCCCATCGCTCGGGTTTATTTACAAGATATCCTTTCGTTTCAGCCTGTGTCTGGCGAAATCTTTCCAGCATTTCAGCCTCAGAGGCTAATTGGCTTAGCCAATTTGAACGCCGCTTGTGGCGGCCCTTCAGGCTGAGGCTCAGAGATGAGACGAGTATTGCCAACGCACAAGCAGCTTGAAGTATGACGGGTATATATGGGTACTGACTCAGTGCAAGCACAGACAGATCTTTTCTGACAATGTAGTCACACACATGTAGTGATGTTATGGACGCCCCTTCCTAAAGTAACCAGTGTCATATACTACAAACCTCGAAGAACTGGGCTTACCCCTATTGAAAGACCAATCAGGGTGATTTGCGAGACGCGCGTTCGTTATGGATAAAACGACGTCTGGGACATGGATTTTGTTCACAACCAACTCGGCAGCGGCAAGAAACTGCGTATCTGACCGACCATCGTGGATACGCCTCCCGCTACTGCTTCGCAACCGATTCACACTTCACCTACCACGTCAAGGATGTGGTGCAGACGCTGGAAGGTCCAGTCGGCGCGAAGCTGCGATTTCTGCCAACCCAAAGGACGGACAGAGAACACTTGTTTTACAAGGTTTCTGACTTGGCGCGTTGATTCGCCAGAGCGCGATAAAATCTTCCCAGCGCTAGCGGGGATAAACCAAATGAGCAGTGAGGTGGCGTTTTCAATCGATAGTATTCTGCCTCATTGAGGCAGCGTTCATATTTGCGTCATCTGGCATCGATAGTATCAGGATGCATAACGTTCTGTACCCGCCACGTTGGCGTGTAATGGAACACGATGCACGATGTTTGATAGACAGGAGACAGTAAGCATGACGAATAGAAACAGCAATCTGAATACTGACCGACTGAGCGATCCACGCCGCCGTGAATTACCATCAGGCAACGTAGACGCTGTGGGGCTGGCTGGATTTCTTGGCGGCGGTATCTGGTCGATTCCCGCTGAGGAGCTAGCCGTTCCGCCAGCCAAAAACGTTCAGCCTGGGACGGCCTTCCCCTTTCTCTGACAGTAGTGCGGTTGCGATAGTCTGAAGACATTCGCGCATCCGATCAGGACGCGCTATCGCCAGAGAGTTCGGCAGTTGATGAAAGCGACGGTTGCGTGAAATAGCGCTTATCATCCCAACGCAGCATAGTCAGTTCCCCTCCCCAACAGCACCCGGTATCCAGCGCGTAAATATTTTCCGGTGTGCCTTTCCCTTCCAGCGATGCCCAGTGACCGAAGGCAATAGCATATTCCCCGGTAATCTGACTTGGCAGATCAAACCACGGTTTTAGCAGAGAAGGAGCCTGACTCGGCGGCTCTTTACAGAGCATATCCAGTTGCCCGCCAGAGAAACAGTAGCGCATACGGGTAAAGACATTGGTGCTAAAGCGTAGTCGAGCCAGACCGCTAAGCTCCGGGCTCCAGTGGTTTGGCATATCGCCATACATGGCATCAAGGAAAAGCGGATAGCTGTCGCTGCTCAGGATCGCTTCGACCTCGCGTGCGCACATGAGCGCTGTCGGCAGATCCCACTGTGGTGTGATGCCCGCGTGCGCCATGACCAGCTTCAGATCGTCATCAACCTGTAGGATCGGCTGGCGGCGTAGCCAGTTGATGAGCTCGTCTGCGTCCGGTGCGGTGAGGAGATCGCTGATACGATCTTTCGGCTTGTTGCGGCTGATGCCAGCATAAACGGCCAACAGGTGCAGGTCGTGGTTGCCGAGCACCATGCGGACGGAAGAACCGAGAGAGCGAACGAAGCGCAGAACTTGAAGTGAATCTGGCCCGCGTGCGACTAAATCACCGGTTAACCACAGTGTATCTTGCTCAGGATTAAAGGAAACTTGCGCCAATAGCGCTTTGAGTTCAACTAAACAGCCATGAACATCGCCAACTAAGTAGGTAGACATAATTAATGTATCAGTGAAGGGATAGCCAGACGGAAAACGGGGATGGAAACCTGAAATGCTTTACCCTGATGGTCGGTCATATGGTAGTGGCCCTCCATCGTGCCGAGGGGCGTTTCGATGACGGCACCGCTGGTATATTGGAATTCGCTACCAGGGTGGATAATCGGCTGTTCGCCGACCACGCCTTCACCCTGAACTTCAGTCTGTCGGCCGTTACCGTTGGTGATCAGCCAATAACGTCCTAAAAGCTGGACTTCATGACGCCCCAGATTGCGAACCGTAATCGTGTAAGCAAACACGAAACGTTCTTCATCAGGCTCCGATTGTGATTCCACGTAGAAGCTCTGAACCTGTACACAAACACGGGGCGCATTAATCATGATGAACTCCAGTTATTCCTGTTTTGCAGGATGCTCGCTTAACCAGTTTGCCAATCGGCAATACTGCTCAACGGTTACATTCTCTGCGCGGCTGGTGGCATCGATCCCCAGCTCGGTGAGCACGTCTGGGGTAAACAGATTGCCGAGACTGTTACGCAGTGTCTTACGGCGCTGGTTAAATGCTTCCGTCGTGATGCGGCTCAGTACGCGAATGTCGCTGACCGGGTAAGGGATCTCGGCATGAGGGACGAGTCTCACAACAGCGGAATCAACTTTAGGTGCGGGCTTGAACGCCTCCGGCGGCACTTCAAGCACCGGAATCACCTGACAATAATACTGTGCCATGACGCTCAGACGTCCGAAAGCTTTGCTGTTCGGCCCTGCGACCAAACGGTTAACCACTTCTTTCTGCAACATAAAGTGCATGTCGCGGATAGATTGAGTATAGCTGAACAGGTGGAACATCAGCGGTGTGGAAATATTATACGGCAGGTTGCCAAAAACGCGCAGCGGTTGTCCAGCTTGCTCAGCGAGCGCGGCGAAATCGATGGTCATGGCATCTTGCTGAATAATGGTCAGCTTATCTTTCAGCGTCGGATGTGTTTCCAACCGCGCGGCCAGATCCCTGTCCAGTTCAATCACGGTAAAACGATCCATTCGTTCGCCGACAGGCGCGGTCAGTGCGCCGAGGCCGGGGCCGATCTCTACGACGGCTTGACCCGGCTGAGGATGAATAGCCGAAACGATGCTATCGATCACGAAGTGATCGTTTAAAAAGTTTTGCCCAAAACGTTTACGGGCGAAGTGACCTTGGTGTACGCGATTATTCATTACTGTGTTTTATCATTTTAATGGCAAGATTTAATGCCGTGATGAAGCTGCCGGGGTCGGCACTGCCCGTTGAGGCCAGCTCAAGCGCTGTACCGTGGTCAACGGATGTGCGGATAAAAGGTAACCCCAGCGTGATATTAACGGCGCGCCCGAAGCCCTGATATTTCAGAACCGGGAGCCCTTGATCGTGGTACATCGCCAAAACGGCGTCAGCGTGTTGCAGATATTTGGGCTGGAAAAGCGTGTCGGCAGGCAGCGGCCCAACCAACGTGATGCCCTGCTGACGTAGTTCGTCCAGCGCAGGGTTAATCACATCCAGCTCTTCACGGCCCATATGGCCGCCTTCACCGGCATGAGGATTCAGCCCGCAGACGTAGATGTGCGGTTGAACGATGCCGAATTTTGTCTGCAAATCATGGTGCAAAATCGTGATGACTTCGTGCAGGCTCTGACGGGTAATGGCCGCAGAGACGGCGGCAAGCGGCAGATGCGTGGTCGCTAAAGCAACACGCAGTTCCTCCGTCGCCAGCATCATGACGACGCGGTCACAGTGGCTGCGATCGGCGAAAAATTCAGTGTGTCCACTGAACGGGACGCCAGCATCGTTGATAATACCTTTATGTACCGGGCCGGTAATCAGCGCGGCAAATTCACCGTTCAGGCAGCCGTCGCAAGCTCGCGCCAAGGTCTCAACGACATAAGCGCTGTTAGCGACATTCAATTGACCTGGAATGACGGTTGCCGGTGCGGCGATTGGCAGAATGGTGAGACTACCTGCCTGCTGTGGCTGTGCGGGTTGGCCGGGTTGATAGTCACGTAGCGTCAGTGGCATAGACAATTGCAGTGCGCGACTGAGTAACAGCTCAGGATCCGCACAGATCACCAGCTCCACAGGCCAGGCCTGCTGAGCCAGAGCAATCACCAGATCGGGGCCAATCCCGGCGGGTTCGCCGGGGGTGATCACAACGCGTGGCGTATTGCTCTCAGTCTGCATGAGTTTCAATCTGCATGAGTTTCAATCAGCATTAGTTAGTGGCACCATTAATCACTTTGACATAGGCCGCTGCACGTTGTTCCTGCATCCAGGTTTGCGCTTCTTCGGCGAATTTACGATTAAAGATCATACGGTACGCCTGCTCTTTTTGTGCCGCGTCGGTTTTATCCACCTGACGGGTATCCAGCAATTGAATCAGATGCCAGCCAAAAGAGGAGTGAACAGGCTGACTGATTTCGCCTTTCTTCAGTTTCAACAACGCATCGCGGAAGGCCGGATCGTACATATCTGGAGAAGCCCAGCCAAGGTCGCCGCCCTGATTCGCTGAACCGGGATCCTGAGAGAGCAGTTTGGCTTGCGAGGCGAAATTGGTGCTGCCGTTTTTGATCTGCTGTGCCACTTCGGTCAGCTTGGCTTGTGCCTGACTGTCCGTCATAACGACGGAAGGTTTGATCAGAATGTGGCGAGCATGGGTTTCGGTTACCGATACGCTTTTGTTACCACCGCGAATATCGTTCACTTTCAGAATGTGGAAACCTACGCCAGAGCGGATTGGGCCGACGATTTGGCCTTTTTGCGCCTGAGTTAAGCGCTCGGCAAACAGCGTGGGGATCTCTTGCAGTTTACCCCAGCCCATCTGGCCGCCTTTCAGTGCCTGAGAGTCAGCCGAATAGGTGATGGCCAACTTACCAAAATCCGCGCCTTCATTGATTTGTTTCACCAGAGAGGTTGCCAGATTTTCCGCCTCATCAACCTGCTGCTGAGTAGGGTTTTCCGGCAGGGGGATCAAAATGTGGCTCAGGTTCAGCTCATCATTTTCACCGGTCTGGTTGGCGATCTGCTTAGCCAGCGTATCGACTTCCTGTGGCAGTACAGTCACGCGACGACGGACTTCGTTGTTACGGACTTCCGAGATCAGCATCTCTTTGCGAATCTGGTTACGGTAGGTGTTGTAGTTCAGACCTTCGTAGGCCAACTGGCTTTTTAGCTGGTCCAGAGACATACGGTTCTGAGCGGCAATATTGGCAATTGCCTGATTCAACTGCTCATCGGTCACCTGAATCCCCATCTTCTGCGCCATTTGCAGGATGATGTTATCCATGATTAAACGGTCGGTAATCTGATGGCGCAACGTGGCGTCATCAGGCAACTGTTGCCCGGCCTGCTGGGCGTTCAGTTTTACCGACTGCAAAAGACTGTTTACATCACTTTCCAACACGACGCTGTTGTCGACCACTGCTGCGACTTTATCAACCACCTGTGGTGCTGCGAACGCGGTAGAGGCACTCAGTGCCAATCCGAGAATAAGCGTTCTCCAGTTCTTCATACCTTTCCCATTATTTCATCCGCAAGGCGGGTTAAAAGTTCCAATATTTCAGTAATGTAGTCTGTTTTCCACACCCTTATCGGCTCAGCACTCCGTATGACATCAGAATGCGCGCTGGTAAGGCAGAATACCTGAGCGCAGCATTTTTTCAGAACCCAGACTGTAATTACTGCTTAAACCACGTAATTCGATATTAAACGACACTTTGTTGTCGTATTCGCTGCTGCGGCTGACGCTGTTCCAGTCGGTAATTTTACGTTCATAACCGACGCTCACGGCCCAACAGCAGGTATTGTACTGTAAGCCAATAAGCTGGTTCGCCGGCTGATTGGCCTTGGTGTCGTAATAATAAGCACCCACCACGGCCCAACGCTCGACAATCGGCCAGCTCGCGGTGATACCAACCTGCGAAATACCCTGCTGGAAACCAGGATTCGTGACATTAGGAATCATGTCTCGAATATATTCAGGGCTGGCGTAACGATAATTTAATTGCACCAGACGTTCCGCATCACGACGGTATTCTAACACGGCGTCGCCCAGTGCGATTTCGTTCAGGCGATTGTCATACTGTAGACCCCCGCGAACACCCCATCTGTCATCGATTTTCAGGAAGGAGTCACCGGCCCATACCTGGCTACCATTGTTATCGCTTTTATCGAGCGCAGTATTGCGATCCCCTGTGCGTGGGCGATCGAAGTAATAGATTTGACCAATAGAAGCGTTAAAACGTTCAACCAATGCGTCATCATAAATACGTGTAGTGACACCAGTCACGAGTTGATTCGCCGATGCAATACGATCCAGACCACTGTAACTGCGATCGCGGAACAGGCCGGAATAGTCGGTCTGCATCAGCGTAGAATCATAGGTATGAATACTGCTCTGGTCGCGATAAGGCACATAGAGGTATTGCGCACGAGGCTCCAACGTCTGAGTATAAGCCTGCGACCAGTCCATTTCGCGCTCAAAGACCATCTTGCCATCGACTTTATATTGCGGCATTACGCGATTCACTGAATCTTTTAGTGCATTTTTTGAATCTTGTATCTCTTGAGAGCTACTTGGTGTCGCACGGTAACGATCGAGATTATCTTGTTGATAATGTGTCGCCAAGAGCTTGGCTTCAGTATTTAGGCTTGCCCAGCGATTTGCCAACGGGAGATTCAGGGTGGGTTCAACGTGCAGACGCGTCGCTTCCGGCCGATTGTCGTTGACGTTGGTAAATTTTACCGCCTGACCATAAAGATGCATATCAACCGGGCCGATATCATTCTGGTAGTAATTGATATCGAGCTGCGGCGCGGCACGATAGACATCGCGGCTGGTTGCGTTGGAAAAGACCTGGAACTGTTTGGTGGACACGGTGGCGTTCCAGTTTTGGTTCGCGTAACCCGCACTGAATTTTTGGGTGACGTAGCCATCCGTGGTTGAACCGTAATTCGAGTCCAGATCGGTGAAGTAGCGGTCGTCGCTGACTTTGGTGTAGTCCGCGTTAAAACGCCATACCTGATCCATCACGCCGCTATGACCCCAGTGGAACAACCAACGGGTATCGTTATCGTCTTGCGGTGAGATTTTGGCGTATTCACGGTCGCCAGGCAGCCAGTCGAACTGAACAACGCCAAGGCCCGGCGTGGTCAGGTAGCGGAATTCGTTCTGCCACTGCATACCGCGTTTGGTTTGCAGGTGTGGTGTGATCGTGGCGTCGAAATTAGGCGCGATGTTCCAATAATAGGGTGTCAGCAGCTCAAAGCCATTGCTGCTACCATATTTCGCATTAGGGACCAGGAAGCCAGAGCGTCGTTTGTCGCCGATAGGAAGCTGCAAATACGGGCTATAGAACACAGGTACGCCAGCAATCTTGAAACGCGCGTTCCAGATTTCAGCAACCTGCTCTTCTCTGTCTTGAATCACTTCCGAACCGACGACACTCCAGCTATTATCTCCCGGCAGACAGGAAGTGAAGGAGCCGTTTTCCAGAATGGTGTAGCGATTGCTGTCACGCATTTTCATTTTGTCAGCGGAGCCACGCCCTTGACGCCCCACCATCTGATAGTCGCCTTCATAGACGTCGGTATCTTTGGTGTTCAGGTTGGCCCAGGCTTTAGGGCCTTTCAGGATAACCTGATTGTCGTCGTAGTGGACATTTCCTGTCGCGGTAATCGTCCGCGTGGGGGGGCTACCCTGCGTTGCCGGATCCAACTGATTCAGTTCCACCTGCTCGGCAGTCATGACGCTGTTGCCCTGCTGGATGTTAACATTACCGGTGAATTTGGCACTGTCTGGATAGTTGGCTGCGGTTTTATCGGCCTGAATGTTGACCGGCAACTGATTGGGATCGCCAGTGACCAGCGGTCTGTTGTACGTAGGTACACCCAGCATGCACTGTTCAGCGAGATCGGCCAGCGCATGCTGGCTGTAAAGCGCCGACCAAACCAGAGTGGCCAGCAGAGTTGGGAAGCTTTTTTTCATACGCAGTATCAGGTGTTCCGTCATCAGGGGCATCATGCCGGCAAACGGTCAGAGACTATATCACTCGTTAGCGTTGCGCCAGTGTTAAATCCCCACCGCCTATACGCACCGCCGTTAGGTGCAAAGATAAATGACAGGTATGATAAAGCAATTTTTGGCTGACGGCATGAGGATTTGAGGAGTATATGCGGTATTGGGGAAAGTTGCTGGGGTTAGCGTTGGGAATCGTCTCAAGCGCTGGCATCTGGGGAGTGATCATGGGTTTGCTGATGGGGCATTGGATTGACAAAGCCCGGGCATCGCGTCGCCGTGATTATTTTTCGGCCCAGTCTACCCGTCAGTCTTTGTTCTTTCTCACGACCTTTCAGGCCATGGGGCACCTGACCAAATCCAAAGGGCGGGTGACGGAAGCCGATATCAAGATCGCGACCAAAATGATGGATCGCCTTGAGCTGTTTGGTGAAGCCAGAACCGCAGCTCAACAGGCTTTCCGCGAAGGAAAGGCCGGCCATTTCCCGCTGCGCATAAAATTACGCAAGCTGCGTGATGCCTGTCTGGGACGCTTTGATTTAATTAAGATGTTTCTGGAAATTCAGCTTCAGGTCGCGTTTGTTGATGGCATTTTGCACCCGAATGAGCGACGTGTGTTATACGTGATAGCCGATGAGTTGGGCGTGACGCGTGAGCAGTTTGAGTTCTTCCTGCGCAATATGGAAAGCCCCTCGGGGCAACAGTCTCGACAGAATCAATCACGACAGAACGGAAAATCACATCAGCGTCGTAATAATGGCTATTCCAACGGTCACTCTTATGGCGGTCAACGTCCGGCGTCACCGCCGCGTGGGCCAACGGTCGAAAGCGCCTGTCGTACGCTGGGCGTGCGGAGCAGCGATGATGCCGCGACGATTAAGCGCGCCTACCGTAAACTTATGAGCGAGCATCATCCTGATAAGTTGGTCGCCAGGAAACTTTCGCCGAGGATGATGGAGATGGCCAAGCGTAAAGCGCAGGATATTCAGGCAGCCTATGAACTGTTGAAAAGCGCGAATCAGACAAAATAATCCGCACCTTCCCCCCTTCTTTTTACTTCCCCGTTTTACCGCTCTACCAAATTCGATTTGCAAATACCGTCGGCGCGTTTGCCTCAGAAATCCGCTTCGCAACGAAAGTGCATCGGGGTATTAAAAGCCGGGTGCGTGATAGCCAGTTCTTGTGCGTGCAGTAACAGGCGGGGCGCCATCGCTTTAGTATCAGGATGTGCATAAAAGCCATCGCCGAGGATAGGGTGGCCTAGCGCGAGCAGATGGACGCGCAGTTGGTGGGATCGGCCGGTAATCGGCATCAGCTTGACGCGTGTTGTACCGTCAGCGTCACGCGAAAGTACCTGATACACCGTCTGTGCTGATTTTCCTGTTTCAAAGCAGACTTTCTGTTTTGGGCGGTTCGGCCAATCGCAGATCAGAGGAAGATCGATGACGCCTTCATCCTGCGCCATATGCCCCCAGACGCGGGCAAGATAGGATTTTTTCGGTTCGCGCTCGCGAAACTGGCGCTTTAATTCGCGCTCGGCGGCTTTCGTGAGGGCGACGGCAATCACGCCGCTGGTCGCCATGTCCAGACGATGAACGGATTCGGCTGTGGGATAGTTAGCCTGAATGCGGCTCATCACGCTGTCTTTGTGTTCTGGCGCACGGCCGGGAACCGACAGCAGACCGCTGGGTTTATTCACCACCATGATGTGCTGATCCTGGTAAAGAATGTGCAACCAGGGATCGGTAGGCGGATTATAGGGTTCCATCGGAGCACCTTCAGACAACATATAATGTGTGATATTAGGGAGAACACGGGGATGAGGTTCCCGCAGGGAGACCTCGCCCCGTGGTATGCCCGTGTATCTCGATTTTGCAAACAACGTGTCTTTATAACAGCGGTATGAGGTTTATGCCTATACCGCTGTCAGAAACGTTTACTGATGTGTCACCACCACCAGACGAATCGCATCCAGACGCCAGTTGGCTTCGTGCAGATTGCTCAGCACCTGCTCACGCTGGTTTTCCAGTGCAGTCAACTCATCTTCACGAATGTTAGGGTTGACGGCTTTCAGCGCTTCCAGACGCTCCAGCTCGCGGCGCAATTGCAGGTCAGCCTGCTCCTGCGCGTCGGTAATGAGCTGGCGTGCCTGCGCTTCAACTAATGCTTCCGCCTGCTGTAGCATGGCGTGGACGTCTGCTTGTACCGCATTCACCAGCTTGCTGGACGTATGACGGTTTACCGCGTTGAGCTGGCGGTTGAAGCTCTCAAACTCAACCTGTGCGGCCAGATTGGTTCCTTTACGATCCATGAGCAGGCGAACCGGCGTTGGTGGCAGGAAGCGGGTCAGTTGCAGGTGTTTCGGTGCTTGTGCTTCGACAACGTAAACCAGCTCCGCCAGCAGCGTGCCGACCGGCAGGGCTTTATTTTTCAGCAGCGACACCGCACAGCTTCCGGTATCGCCGGACAGCACCAGATCGAGCCCGTTACGGATGAGCGGGTGCTCCCAACTGATAAACTGCGCATCCTCGCGGGAAAGTGCCTGATCGCGATCGAAAGTGATCGTGCAGCCGTCCTGCGGCAGGCCTGGGAAATCCGGCACCAGCATATGATCGGATGGCGTCAGGACGATCAGATTATCGCTGCGATCTTCCTGATTGATGCCAACAATATCAAACAGGTTCAGCGCGAATGTCACCAGATTGACGTCATTATCCTGCTCGGCGATGGCCTGCGCCAACAGTTGAGCCTGTTCGCCACCGTTAGAATGCATTTCCAGCAGACGATCGCGGCCTTGTTCAAGCTGCTGTTTCAGGCTGTCGTGCTGTTGTCGGCAGGTGTGAATAAATTCATCCAGCCCTTGCTGTTCATCGACGGTCGTCATGCGCTCGATCAACTGCGTATGGTGGGCATCATAGATGGTGCGGCCTGTCGGGCAGGTGTGCTCAAACGCATCCAGCCCTTCGTGATACCAGCGAACCAGCATGGCCTGCGCAGTATTTTCCAGATACGGCACCATAATCTGAATTTCTTTAGCCTGCCCGATACGGTCCAGACGACCAATACGCTGTTCCAGCAGATCGGGGTTGAACGGCAGATCGAACATCACTAAATGGCTGGCGAACTGGAAGTTACGACCTTCGGAACCGATCTCTGAACAGATCAGCACCTGTGCACCTTCTTCTTCAGAAGCAAAATAGGCGGCGGCGCGGTCACGCTCCAGAATCGATAGCCCTTCATGGAAGACGGCGGCGCGGATCGCTTCACGCGTGCGCAGCACTTGCTCCAGCTGTAGCGCGGTGGCTGCCTGCGCACAGATCACCAGCACTTTTTCATCTCGGTTGGCGGTCAGGTAGTTCAGTAACCATTCCACGCGCGGATCGAAGTTCCACCAGGTGGCATCGTCCCCTTCGAGCTGCTGATAAATTTGTTCCGGGTACAGCATGTCGCGGGCGCGGACTTCCAGCGCTTTATTCGCGTTCATAATGCCGGACACTTTAATCGCCGTTTGGTACTGCGACGGCAGCGGCAGGCGGATTTGATGCAGGATACGCTGCGGGAAGCCTTTAACCCCCTGACGCGTGTTACGGAACAACACGCGGCTGGTGCCGTGGCGATCCATCAGCATGGCGATCAGTTCCTGACGCGCCTTCTGATTATCATCGCTGTCGCTGTTAATGGCTTTCAGCAGCGGCTCGATGTCCTGTTCACCCAGCAAATCGCTCAGCGCGTTCAGTTCAGCCGTTTGGGCTTTTTCGCCCGCTAACAGCAGCGTGACGGCATCGGCAACCGGGCGGTACTGCTGCTGCTCGGCAAGGAATTCCTGATAGTCGTGGAAGCGGTTGGGATCGAGCAGGCGTAAACGCGCAAAGTGGCTCTGCTGACCAAGTTGTTCCGGCGTTGCGGTTAACAGCAGAACGGCCGGCGTGGCGCGTGCCAGCGCTTCAACGGCCTGATATTCCGGGCTGGGGTTTTCTTCGCTCCAGACCAGATGGTGAGCTTCATCCACCACCAGCAGATCCCAGTCTGCGTTGACGAGTTGTGCAAAACGCTGGGCGCTGCGCTGTACAAAACCCAATGAACAAATCACCAACTGTTCGGTTTCAAACGGGTTGCTGCTGTCGAGTTTGGCTTCGGCATAGCGCTCGTCGTCAAACAACGAGAACAGCAGGTTAAAGCGGCGCAGCATTTCGACCAGCCACTGATGTTGCAGGGTTTCCGGTACGATAATCAGCACGCGACTGGCACGGCCCGCCAGCAACTGCTGGTGGATGATCATTCCGGCTTCAATGGTTTTCCCCAGACCGACTTCGTCCGCCAGCAAAACGCGTGGCGCATGACGTTGGCCGACTTCGTAAGCGATATGAAGCTGATGCGGGATGAGGCTGGCACGCATGCCGCGTAACCCGCCCTGTTGCTGTAGCGCCTGCTCGTTTTGATGCTTGCGGGCGCGGTAGCGCAGGGCAAAGCGATCCATACGATCGATCTGTCCGGCGAACAGACGATCTTGCGGTTTATTGAACGTCAGTTTGCTGTCCAGAAAGACTTCACGCAGTTCTGCTGGCGTTTCATCATCCAGACGTTGGCCGCAATACACCAGTAACCCTTTTTCTTCTCGCACGTCATCAACTTTGAGCTGCCAGCCTTCATGGCTGGTGACGGTATCGCCGGGGTTGAACATCACACGGGTGATGGGGGCGTCGCTGCGGGAATAAAGTCGGTTTTCACCGCTGGCAGGAAAAAGCAGCGTTATCATACGCGTATCGACGGCAACAACCGTTCCCAGTCCAAGTTCGCTTTCCGTATCGCTGATCCAGCGCTGACCAAGTGTAAAAGGCATAAATTCTTAGCTCGATTTCGTCTGTGTCGGGGGAATGTCTGATTACATTACCGGGTGCCGATAATGCTGCTGATGCAAATTCAGAAAGGGCGTTATGGTAATGGATGACGGTGCGTTCGTCACCCCTCAAACTTGCTGTACCGCGAATTAACCCCTTTCATTTAAAGACAGAAATACGCGTCATTTAAAACAGGCCCATCTGGCCTGTTACCAGTGTAGCAAAATCATCATGCAGGAAAGGCAGAATGGCGTCCGCGACCGGCTGGAGCTGACGTTCTACATAATGCTGATAATCCAGCGGCGAATGGCGGGTTTCCAGCGGCTCGGGGCCATTCACGGTCATCACATAGCTGATCCAGCCGCCGTTTTGGTATTGCAGCGGCCGCCCTTGCTGGCGGTTATAGTCATCGGCGATTTTTGCGGCTCTGGCGTGGGGCGGCACGTTGCGCTGGTAGTCATCCAGTCGGCGGCGTAGCCGTTTGCGATAGATCAGCAACTCGTCGAACTCCCCGTTCAGAGTGCGATCGACATAATTACGCAGCCACGCCTGGTACGGCTGTTGTTGAAAAATCAGCAGATAGAGCTGCTGTTGAAACTGTTGCGCTAGCGGTGTCCAGTCGGTGCGCACGGTTTCCAGCCCTTTGAATACCATTTTTTCGCCTTGTGGCGTGTCGATGAGTCCGGCGTAGCGCTTCTTGCTGCCTTGTTCGGCACCGCGAATGGTGGGCATCAGGAAGCGGCGAAAATGCGTCTCAAACTCCAGTTCCAGCGCGCTGGTCAACTGCTGGGTGTCGTGCAAGTGCTGTGTCCACCACTGGTTAACGTGCTGTACCAGCGCGTTGCCAATCGCTGTCGCTTCTTCTTCGCGATGCGCGTGTTTCAGCCAGACGAACGTGGAGTCGGTATCGCCATAAATCACTTGATAGCCTTGTTCTTCGATCAGTTCGCGCGTTTTGCGCATGATTTCATGGCCGCGTAGGGTGATGGAGGAGGCGAGACGCGGATCGAAGAAGCGGCAGCCTGTGGCACCGAGTACGCCGTAAAAGGCATTCATGATAATTTTTAGCGCCTGCGACAGCGGCTTATTATTGGTGCGCTTCGCGGCTTCACGCCCTTGCCATATTTGCTCGACAATCGCGGGCAGGCAGTGCTGCTCGCGGGAGAACCACGCACCGCGAAAGCCGGGGACGGCGTGCTGCGCGTCTGGATTTTGTGTTCCCACCGCCAGCCCGACCGGATCGATCAGGAATGTGCGGATAATCGAAGGATAAAGGCTCTTATAATCCAGCACGAGTACCGAATCATACAAACCGGGACGCGAATCCATCACAAATCCGCCGGGGCTGGCTTCAAGCGCGACATCGCCCAGATTGGGGGCCACGTAACCCATGCGGTGCATGCGCGGTAAATAAAGGTGGGAAAAGGCGGCAACGGAACCGCCGCTGCGGTCTGCTGCCAGTCCGGTGACGCTGGCGCGCTCCAGCAAGAACGGCAGCAGTTCGGTTTTGTCGAAAATACGCGTGACCAGTTCGCAGTCTTGCAGGTTATAGCGCGCCAGTGCGGGTTTATCTTCGGCAAAACGTCGATCAATCTCATCCATCCGCTGATAGGGTGTGTCGATGGCTTTACCTTCCCCCAGCAGGGACTGTGCAACAAATTCCAGACTAAACGACGCAAAATTCCACGTCGCGGATTTGAGCGCTTCAATGCCGTCAATAATCAGGCGACCGGTGGCGCTGGCAAAAAAGTGCCCTTGCTTAAAGCCGTGTTCCCGCCATTCCAGCGCCTGCCCATTACGCCCCAGCTTGAGCGGAATAGTGTAGCGCTCGGCATGTTTCTGTAAGACGCGCAGGTCAAACTGCACCAGATTCCAGCCGATGATGGCATCGGGATCGTGCTGCTGCATCCAGACATTCAGCTTTTCCAGCAATTGCGGGCGGCTGGCGACGTACTCCAGCGTAAAATCCTCCTGCTCGGCAGGCGTGCCGTTCGGCGGGCCGAGCATGTAAACCTGACGCTGCCCGCAGCCTTCCAGCCCGATGCAGTAAAGCTCGCCGTGGCGGTTGGTTTCGATATCCAGCGACACCAGCCTGAGCGTCGGGCGGTAATCGGGATGAGGTTTCATTCGAACATCCGTCAGCAGGCCGTCTGACGTGGGCGTACCGCTAAACCACACCGGTGCCGTGATAAAGCGTTCCATCAGAAAGCGTTCCGTCGGGCGAATATCAGCTTCGTAGATTTGCACGCCGCCTTCACGCAGCAATTTCTCTAGCCGCAGCAACTGCCGGTATTGTGGGCAATACAGCCCCAATAGCGGCTGATGGTGGAAATCCTGCATGGCGAGCGGTTTTAACTGCCAGCGTTTTTCCTGCTGTAAGAGCGTTCTTGCGCGGGCTTCCTGCTGGGCGGGAATAAAAGCAATGGCTTCTTGTACCGGCAGCCGTGCGAGCAGCGGGCCCTCATCGGTGGCCAGCCAGAATTCAACCTGTGTGCCAGCTGGTGTGTCATTCCAGTGGCGGGTCAGCAGAAACCCCTGACGAACCTGAGTCACTAAGCGGCCTTTTATAGCGAGCGGGATAAGAAAGGATAGTAGGAGTCAGTATGGTTATTTATACAGGTGATGTCCAGCGTCCTGCGACATCACCGATATACCGATATAAAGAGGAATTGGTGTTAACTCTCGTTGCCGGAGGCAGACACCACGCGGTTGCGGCCTTCCTGCTTGGCTTGATACAGCGCTTCATCCGCCAGTTTGAAGGTACGCTCAATCGACATGTTGTTGACGCCCGGTTCCCACAGGGCAACGCCCAATGAGATGGTGATATTGCCCACGACAGGAATGGTCGATTCCTCCACGCGCTGCCGTAGCCGTTCAGCAATGCTGAGGGAGACGTCGAGATGCGTTTCCGGCAGCAGGATAAGGAACTCTTCACCGCCGCTGCGGCAGAGAATATCGGTATCACGTGAGCTGGTGCGGATCAGCTCTGCGATATAGCGAATGACATTATCGCCGACATCATGACCGTAGGTGTCGTTAATACGTTTGAAGCGATCGATATCCAGTGCAATGACCGCGAAACTTTTTTGCCCTATCTGCCAGTAGCGCAGAACACTTTCCAGCCCACGGCGATTGAGCAGTTCGGTCATTGGGTCTGAGTGTGCCTCCGAACGTAACTTACCAATTTTGCGCTGAAGTAAATCGATACCCAGCAGCATGGCCTGTTTAAGCTGCGAGGCCTCGAAATACCAGGAGTGAATATTTCTGATGTCGTCGGAGACATCCATCGCATCCATCTTATTGGCGCTGCGCGCCAGCAGCCACAGTGGTTGGGCGATAAGCCGGGCAAACAGCCAGACAAGTAAGAGGGTCAGAATCGCCAGCGGTAATGTATTTATTAGTACATTAAGCATCAACATATCCAAGGGCTTGAGCGTCACGCTAGTAGGCCGTAGTACAACAATTTCCCACTTGCTGGTTGGCACGGTAGCGAAGCCCGCCAGCATCGGCTTGCTTTCACGGTTCACGATTTGTTCACTACCGCTGGTTGCTTCCTTGTTGCTGACCGTCATGGTGTTGTTAGCGATTTCTCCAACCCGCTTGATATCCTGATGGTACAGCACTTTTTTATTTTCATCGGAGACCGAGATATAAGAGCCGTCACGGTAGTAGTGTTGATCCAACAACGTATTAAGAATACTGGTTTTTTTTAGATAAATAGAGCCACCGACAAACCCTTTGTAGCGCCCGTCGCGGGTGAAAATGGGAACAGAAATCATCACAATGAAATTATTGGCCGCAGACATAAAAGGCTGGCTGATGAGCGGCTGTTTTTCACTCAGGGCTTCCTGCGCACCGGGAGACGTTAACTTTTTCCCCATCAGTTGAAAGGTATCAGGAGAGGTAGCAAGCACAGTACCGTTTATATCGGCAATCACTACAGAATTGAAATTGGTGGTTTGAAGACGTAACCGATCGGCTTCTTCTCGCAGGCTTTTTGAGTCGTCCATCCGTGTCGAAATGATGCTAGCGCTGTACGCCAATTGCTGCAGGGACTCTTTGAAAAATGAGTCAGTCATGGCTGCAAGCTTGGTAGCGTAGACGCGGTTGGCTTCAAGTGTGTTATCAATCAGCAACTCTCGTTGGACGCGGTAGGTGGCATAAAAACTGTTTGCCAGCGTCACCAATGCGCTCGCTACTGCCAGAAGTAGGATAAGACGTCGTAATCCGAAATGGTTGAATCGTTTAAAAAACTTGAATTGTTTAAAAAACATAGTGGCAGTGCGGCACAGTGGCAAAAAATGACCGCTATCATAAGTGTTGGCGTCCTTAGGTGCAAAAGAATTGACCAGCAATCAGGAGTTGACGGCTTCTGCTATGATCCAGACAATCCTTGTTTTTATAAAATACGGGTAGGTTTATGGAAGCGTGGCTGGATCATCTGGTTACCCAATCGTTAGCGTATTCACTGATCGCCGTCATGCTGGTTGCCTTTCTGGAATCTCTGGCTCTGGTGGGGTTGTTGTTGCCGGGAACGGTGATGATGGCAACGCTGGGCACGCTGATCGGCAGCGGACAAATGGGGCTTTACCCGGCGTGGGCGGCCGGCATCATCGGTTGCCTGTTAGGTGACTGGATTTCCTATTTTATCGGCATGCGTTTTAAGGCACCGCTGCATAACTGGTCTTTCCTGAAAAAGTATCAGGCGTTGCTGAGTAAAACCGAATATGCCCTGTATCAGCATCCGATGCCGACAATATTGATCGGGCGTTTTGTTGGCCCGACGCGTCCCCTTATTCCGATGGTGGCGGGGATGCTGGGGCTACCGCCTTATAAATTTGCCGTGCCGAATATCATTGGCTGCCTGCTGTGGCCGCCGGCCTATTTCTTACCCGGTATTCTGGCTGGCGTGGCGATTGATATTCCCGCAGGGACGAACAGCACGGGGTTTAAGTGGTTGTTATTATTCACGGCTGTCGTGGTGTGGGTCGCTGGCTGGCTAAACTGGCGCTGGTGGCACAGCGATAAGCGTAAACACCGTGACTGGTTTAGCAGAAAGATGCCGCTCAGAGGCCTGCGTTGGGTGGCCCCAGGTGTGTCCGTGGCGGCAGTAGCATTGTTGATCGTGTTGATTCAACATCCGTTGATGCCGGTTTATCGTCATCTGCTGTGGCAGGTATTAAACGGGTAAGCGTAGGCTGGCCGGGAAAGACCCGGCCAAATTATATAGTGGTAAAATGCGTAGTGGTAAAAATTCGTAGTAGTAAAATTAATCGCGGTAACATTCACTAGCGATAAAATTCGGCGACCTGCTCGAAAATACGCATTTCTTCACCGTGGCGACGAACCTGAAGGACGTCCTCCAGCTTTTCCACCTGACTGATCATCTGCTGTAGTCGTTGGTCATCTTTAACCAATAGCCAGATGCGACTTTCTTCGCCGCTTGCCAGCGGCATACACAGAATGCCTTCCACGTTAAATGCCCGACGGGCAAACAGACCGCAAACGTGTGACATGACGCCGGGGTGGTTGCGCACAGAGAGCTCTAGCGTGACCTGATTTGACGTTACTGGTGTTAACGACATTGCTTGTGTGAGCGACGTTGGTTGAGTGGACATAGTCATTAATCTCCGATCATATCGATGTTTGCTGCGCCCGGTGGCACCATCGGGAAAACTTTCTCACTGGCGTCAATGCGTACGTGGATCAACGCTGGCCCCGGTTGATTCAGTATCTCCTGCAACGCGGTCTGTGGATTGGCGGCTGCGTTCAGATCGCAGGTCGCAAAGCCAAAACCTGCGGCAATCGCGAGGAAATTTGCACTGTAGCGGTAATCGGCAGCGAAAATGCGCTGCTGAAAAAACAGATCCTGCTGCTGATGAACCAGACCGAGTGACTGGTTGTTCATCAGAACGATTTTGACGTTAAGCCCTTCTTCTGCCGCGGTTGCCATTTCCTGAATATTCATCATCAGGCTGCCATCACCCGAGAAGCACACCACGGTGCGCTCGGGTTCAGCCAACGCTGCGCCAACTGCCGCAGGCAAGCCAAAGCCCATCGTCCCAAGCCCGCCGGATGTCAGCCACTGACGTGGACGGCGCAGCGGATAAGATTGAGCGACCCACATTTGGTGCTGGCCGACATCGGTTGCGATGATGGCATCATTCGTCAGCGCCTGCGCCGTGGCCTGCACCAGTCCATAATGGCTTAAGGGATCGTCAGCATTCGGCATGTTGAACGGAAATTCCTCTTGCAGTTCGCGAACGGTCGTACGCCACACGTCACGCTGCTGCGGTGTAATGTGTGGCAGCAAGCAATCCAACGCCTCCGCGACATCCGCGTTGATCGCCACATGCGCCTGGCGGATCTTGCCCAATTCTGCGGGATCGATATCGATGTGGATGATATTGGCATTCGGGCAAAACTGTTCTGCTTTGCCAATCGCGCGATCGTCAAAACGTGCACCCAGCACAATTAACAAATCTGCCTGCTGTAAGATCAGATTGGTTGATCGCGCGGCGTGCATCCCGAGCATCCCGAGCGACAGTGGGTGATCGACGGCCATCGCGCCCAGCGCCATCAGCGTCATGGTGGTTGGCAGGCTCGAACGTTCCGCCAGTTGTACTGCTTGTTCGTGTGCGGCACCGCTAACAATCCCGCCGCCCAGATAGAGAATCGGGCGCTGAGCGGCGTTAATCATCGTTGCTGCTCGCTCGATTTCCTGCTGTGCAATGGCGGGAGGCCTATCGAGAGGGAAAATGTCTGGCAGCGTATTCAGCTCAATGGTTGCAGTCTGGATGTCTTTTGGAATGTCGATCCACACCGGGCCGGGCCGACCTGACTGCGCAATGCGAAAGGCTTCCGGGATCACGCGTGGCAGATCGTTGATGTCGCGAACGAGATAGTTATGTTTGGTGACGGGAATAGAGATGCCGTAGGTATCGACTTCCTGAAACGCATCGGTGCCGATCATGCCAGAAGGTACCTGGCCGGTAATACACACCAGCGGGATTGAATCCAGTTTGGCATCGGCAATCGCGGTGAGCAGGTTGGTTGCGCCCGGCCCACTGGAGGCCATGCAAACGGCGGCCCGCCCACTGGCACGCGCCATACCTTGCGCCATAAACCCAGCGCCTTGCTCATGGCGAGCCAGGACGTGGCGGATTGTCTTACTTTGTCCCAGAGCATCATATAACGGCAGCGCCGCGCCGCCGGGAATACCCGCTACGGTGGTGATGCCCTGCTGTTCGAGCAGCCGAACAATTAACTGAGCGCCTGTATAACGCATGCTTACATCCTTCATCAGGGCCGGTGCAGTGTCTGAGCGGGGAGGGTAGAAACAAGAAACCCCGCTCGGCTGGCGCCGGCGGGGTTTGAGAATCTGGTTTGGATTCGGAACCCGTTACGGCGCGCTGCCGACGACGACGACTGCCACGCGCACGACGACGACCGCGTCAACATGCGCGGTGCGTAGTAGTGCTGAAGTGGAAGAAGAGTAGTGCGTCACGGGAATCCTGTTTGCTTATGTTTACTTACTGTTATTTATGGTCGGGTGTTGTGTTCGAATGAATCATCAATCGACGATTTATATAAGCACAGCAGTACAAAAAGACACAATACCTACAAGGTATAAAAACTGAATATGTCGAACTGGTCACAGTATACCCGTCATACTTCGAGTTGCATGTGCGTTGGCTGCGCTCAGTCACCCGAATCACTTACTTGAGTAAGCTCATCGGGATTCCCTCACTTGCCGCCTTCCTGAAACTCGAATTATTTAGGGTATATATTGGTATTTCACCGCACGATTATCGCTTGATTTTTCGCCGCAGAACCAGAGAAGCGTGACTGTTTTCACAATTGGAACAGGGTTTCAATGTTATAAATTATAAAATAATCATTGGGATAGTGGGTGGTGACAAATGGGCGTGTCCCGAAGGGTAGGGGAAGGCGTATTAAGCGGTATCTTATTGATGGCAATGGGTATCGGCACGGCGATGGCCTGTCAGGCTGGCCCTGCCAACGAATGGAAACGGGGGATTGAGCAGCAGCGCCAGGCGGATTTGGGCAATGGCTGTTATCTCAATCCGATTATTGCAGGCGACCATCCTGACCCGACGATTATCAAGGACGGTGATGACTACTACATGACGTTCTCGTCATTTGACGATATCCCCGGACTACTGATTTGGCACTCGCGCGATTTAGTGAACTGGCAGCCGCTTGGCCCGGCGATCGCGACACCCGTTGATGCCATCTGGGCACCGGATTTGGTGAAACACGACGGCAAATATTATATCTACTTCACCACGAACCGGATTATCGACGCCAAAGGAACGAAAAAGAAAACGCTGTATGTGATCACCGCCGATAATATCCGTGGCCCGTGGACGCCACCGAAAGACACGGGCTTGAAAAATCCAGCCAGCGATCCCGGCCACGTGGTGGGAGAGGATGGCAAACGTTACATCTTTATGTCTGGCGGTAATCGCGTGCAATTAACGGACGATGGGCTGTCGACAGTCGGTGACATGGCGGTGGTCTATCAGGGATGGCAGTACCCGGAAGAGTGGGATGTGGAAAGCTTCTCGCAGGAAGGGCCTAAGATGCTGCGCCACGGCGACTACTTCTACATGGTGCTGGCGGAAGGTGGCACGGCCGGGCCGCCGACCGGACACATGGTGATTGCGGCTCGATCGAAATCGATCAATGGGCCGTGGGAAAACTCGCCGCATAACCCGATTATTCGTACGCAGGATCGCTCCGAAAAATGGTGGTCGCGTGGCCATGCGACGCTGATTGAAGGGCCGGATAAAAATTGGTACATGGTGTACCACGGCTATGAGAATGGCTTTATGACGCTGGGGCGGCAGGCAATGCTGGAGCCCATTGTCTGGGGCGATGACGGCTGGTTCACGTCCGCCAGGTTTGATACCGGTAAGCCGATTCGCAAGCCAGCAGGGGGCGAAGCGGTGCCGCACGGTATCGGCTGGTCTGATAGCTTTACCGATGAAAAATTTCCGGCACGCTGGCATTTCTACCGTGCCAATGCGGAAGAGCTAAAACGGGTTACGCTCAGCGACGGCAAGCTGCACCTGAAAGCAAAAGGCACATCGCCGAAAGACAGCGCGCCGCTGACGATGATCCCCGGCGATCAGGCTTACCAAATTGAGGTCACGGCGAATTTTGCCCCCGGCGCACAGGCTGGCCTACTGCTGTTCTACAACGCGAAGCTGTATGTCGGGCTGTCGTTTAATCAGGATGGCACCGTCATGCACCGCTATGGGCTGGAAAGAGCGGAGAAGAAACTGCCGCACATCACAGGCAATGAGGTGCAGATTCGGATGAAAAACGATCGTCATATCGTGACGTTTTACACCCGAACGTCGGATCAGGAAGCGTGGAAGAAATACCCGGTGCAGATGGAAGTCTCCGGCTACCATCACAACGTTGCGTATGACTTCCTCAGTTTGCGGCCCGCCTTGTATGCGTCGGGCGAGGGCGAGGTCACATTCAGCAACCTGCGCTATCAGGCGTTGCCTTAACGCCTCAATCCGCAGACGGGCGTGAAATTCCCAGGATGGCGGCTGCATCGGCGCTGCCATCCTGTAGCGCCTGAGTCGGCCCGTCATAATAAATCTGTCCGTCCACGATCAGCACCGTGCGTTTTGCGATCCGCATGGCATCATCCAGATTGTGGGACACCATCAACAGTGTGAACTCACGCTCCTGACACACGCTTTCAACCAGATCGAGCATTTCCTGACGCAGCGCCGGATCGAGGGCCGAGAAGGGTTCATCCAGCAGCAGAATGGGCTGGTGACGCACCAGACAGCGTGCCAGTGCCGCACGCTGGCGCTGCCCGCCGGAAACCTGCGACGGCAGACGATCCAGAAGATCCGCCAGACCGACACGATCGGCGATCTGGCGTAGGGTTTCACGCTGTGCGGCACTGAGACGCAGGCCGGGATGGAGCCCCAGCGCGATGTTTTGCCCAATGGTCAGGTGAGGAAACAGGTTATTTTC
Organism: Pectobacterium sp. A5351; assembly: GCF_028335745.1. Lineage (NCBI taxonomy): Bacteria > Pseudomonadati > Pseudomonadota > Gammaproteobacteria > Enterobacterales > Pectobacteriaceae > Pectobacterium > Pectobacterium sp. A5351. Next base: position 3,675,141 of record NZ_CP116477.1, on the reverse strand, counting down.
CTGAAACAGAATCGAAACCGGCCGTTTAGCGGGAGGCGTCTCGCGATGAGGTTCACCGTTAAGCCGTAATTCGCCGCTGTCTGCCATCAGGAAACCGGCAATCAGATTCAGCAGCGTACTTTTCCCTGCGCCGCTGGGGCCGAGGATAGCGATGCGCTCGCCTGGTTTGACGTGAAAATCAAAACGCATGGGCAAGTGCTGATAGAAGTAGGTCAATTTCTCAAGCGCGATCATGACGGCCTGCCAGTTTCTCAATCAGGGTAAATAACATAAAGCACAGCAGCATCAACAGCAGTGCTGTGACTGCGCCGTCGGCGCTGCGATAGGAACCAATTTGCTGGTACAGGTAGAACGGCAGCGTGCGGAACTGCTCATTGCCAAACAGCGCGATAACGCCAAAATCACCGATCGACAGCACGCAGGCAAAGGCTAACGCCTGCGCGAGCGGTTGCTTCAGTGCAGCCAGCTCGATCAGCTTCAGCCGCTGCCAGCCGCGAATATCCAGTGATGCGCAGAGCCGGTTGTAGCGCTCGGCAACGTCCAGCATCGGATTTTCCAGCACTTTGATCGCATAGGGAATCGCCATCAGCGCATTAGTGAGCACCACTAATGCGTAGGGGGATTGCGGCAATCCGATGCTGTTATTCAGCAGCAGGAAAAAGCCGGTTGCCAGCACAATACCGGGCATGGCGAGGATGAGCATGCCACTCAGGTTCATCAACTGCCCGTAGAGCGGCTTCTGACGTAGCTTGAGCTCACGGCTGCTCCAGAGCAGCATCATAGTCAGCACCAGACACAGGAACCCTGCGCCCAGAGCAATGCGCAGTGAGGTAAACAGCGTTTGCCAGAGCACAGGCTGTTGCAGCACGGTAACCAGAGAGCGGTTCACGCCATCAACCACGACGGCCAGCAAGGGAGGAATGACCAGTAGTAACAGCGCGCTAATCAACAGACCGTCGATGAGGCGACTTACGGCGCTATCCTGCGGGTTGCGCCAGGCCAACTGCTGTGTGCTGCCGACGGGCAGAATGCGCCCTAGCCGCTGGCTCAGCAGCACCAAACCCAGACAGCAAACCATCTGAATTAACGCCAGCAGCGCCGCGCGTGCCGGATCGTAATCAAAGCTTAATGCCTGATAGATGGCCAGCTCAATCGTCGTTGCCTGTGGGCCGCCGCCCAGCGACAGCACCGTCGCAAAGCTGGCAAAACAGAGCATAAAAATCAGTGCGCCGGTCGGTAAAATCTGTCGGCGCAGAGCGGGCCACTCCAGCAGACGGAAATGCTGCCAGTTGTTCATGCCCAGATTCGCAGCCAACTGACGTTGCTCGGTAGCAATCCCCTCCAGCGACTGCAACAGCAATCGGGTTGCCAGCGGCAAATTGAAGAAAACATGCGCCAGCAGGATGCCCTGCAATCCATAGGGGGAAAATGTGTATTTCAGGCCAAATCCGCTCAGTGCAGAGGCTAGCCAGCCCTGACGCCCATATACGCTGAGTAGGCCAAAAACGGCAACCAGCACGGGCAACACCAGCGTCATCGCGCACAGGCGCAGCAGCCAGCGGTAGCCGGGAAAGCGTCGTCGATACAGCGCTCTGGCGAGAAAAATGGCCGGAACGGTAGAAAACAGCGCAGAGAGAAACGCCTGCCAGAAGGTAAACCGAATAACATGCCAGAGATAACTGTCATGCCATAGCGTGCGCCACTGGCTTTCGGGCGCCTGTAGCCACAGGGCACCGAAAGCCAGCGTGGCAACGGAAATTAACAGCGTTGTGGCCAGTAGCCCTGGCCACAGACGTCCGCCGATTAGTGGCTGACGGCGCGTTGCCATGCCTGAATCCACTGCGTCCTTTGGTCAGCGACTTCCTGCGCGCTAAACTGCATGGCTTTCTCCGGCACCGCGAGTGTGGCGAAGCCTGCTGGCAGGTCAGTTTTAACCGCAGGGTACATCCAGTTCGTGGTGGGGATCGCCTGCTGGAAGGTTGGGCTCAGGATGAACTGCATAAAGCGTTTCGCCAACTCGGGATTTTTGCTGGAAACCAGCTGCCCGGCGATTTCAATTTGCAGGTAGTGCCCTTCGCTGAAGGTCGCCGCCGCGTAGTTATCTTTCTTCTCTTCAATGATGTGGTAGGCCGGTGACGTGGTGTAGCTCAGCACCAGATCGGCTTCCCCTTTCAAGAACAGACCATAGGCTTCGCTCCAGCCTTTGGTGACGGTGACGGTTTTCTTCGCCAGCTTCTGCCAGGCTTGCGGCGCATCATCGCCGTACACTTTCTGCATCCATAGCAGCAGACCCAGCCCTGGGGTGCTGGTGCGTGGATCCTGATAGATCACTTTCCACGGTGCGTTGCTGTCCACCAGCTCATGCAGGCTTTTCGGCGGGTTCTTCAGCGTGTCTTTGTTATACACAAATGCGAAATAGCCGTAGTCGTAAGGGACGAACGTCTTGTTGTTCCAACCGCCCGGCACCGTAACGGCGCTGGTGTCCAGATTGTGCGGGGCAAACAGGCCGGTTTGTTCCGCCGCCTGCAACAGGTTGTTGTCCAGCCCCAGAATGACATCCGCCTTGCTGTTTTTACCTTCCATACGCAGCCGGTTCAGCAGTGAGGCACCATCTTCCAACGCGACGAAATTCAGTTCGCACTCGCACTCTTTTTCAAACGCGGTCTTGATGACAGGCCCAGGACCCCACTCGGAAGCGAATGAGTCATAGGTATAAACGGTAAGTGCGGGCTTGGCGAAGGCCGAAGCAGAGATCAGTAACAGGCAAGACAGGCTGGTTTTCAGCACGGTGGCTGAACGCGGTAGTAATTGATTTAACACTTTGCACTCCTGAGAATCATAGGGTGGCAAAGGACTTTGAGGCAGCAATGAGCCGCACTCTCAAATCCCTTCGCCGGTATTAACCGGATCAGGTTCGACGGGTATCTTCTCAGCGAAAAATCTTCCGCACCCCGTTGAGAACGGCACATTGTAAAGGGTTAAGCCGAGCAGCGAAAGGCTCTTGGCGTTCCGGTGGCGCGAATCAGGCGGATTTAAAATCAAACGCTCACCCAGAGGCCGTGGCGTGGCCTCTGTTGTCCTGATTGTAGATATTCACCATTGCGCCGACTCTTGCTCGATTCGCGCAGTACACCAGTCGATAAAGGCGCGAATAGCTGGCGAGAGGTGGCGGCTTTGTGGGTAGAGAATGAAAATAGGTTCAAGCGGGGCACTGATGTCAGGAAGTAGCCTGACAAGATGTCCATCAGCAAGTTGCTGGCGCACCATATAGCTGGCAATGCGTATGAGCCCCAGGCCGGCTACACCCGCGGCAAGATAGGCATCGGTGTCATTTACGCTGATTGGTGCGGCGATTGGTATCGCTGCGGTGTGCGTTCCATCGTGAAAATCCCAGCGAGTTGAACGACCCGTCCGGCTGTGGGGATAGCCTACTGCGGCATGCTTGTTGAGCGACGCTAACGTTGTCGGGTGTCCATGCTGTTCAAGATAGCGTGGGGAGGCGCAAATATACCAATGGAACGCACCGAGTCGCCGTGCGACCAATCGCGATAACGGCGGTTCTCCGGTTCTGATGACACAATCGATACCATTCTGAACAATATCCACCGTGGCATCGCCCAAGTGGAAGTCCAACTTTATTCCCGGATAGCGCTCACAGAAGCCTGACAGGTCTGGAATGAGGAAGTTTTTGACCAGCGAAGGTGTCGCCCCGACTCTGATCGTTCCCTGCACTTCTTCCTGCTGTGCCGTCATGTTTTCAACGTCGTATACGTCACGCAAGATCGCTTTGCAACTGTCGTAATAGCGTAGGCCAACATCCGTAATACTGAGTGCTCGCGTTGTTCGGTTAAGCAACCGCGCCCCAAGATGTGATTCAAGTTCCTTGATACTGCGCGTTACGGTGGAGGGCAGAACATGCAGGGTTTCTGCCGCTTTTTTGAAACTCCCCGCATCGACAACACGGATGAATATTTCCATAGCCTGAAATCGATCCATTCGATGATGTTTCCTGTTTTGTGATGAAACGTTGTGCTCGTCGACAAGGCGATCATATCGCTTAATTGTTTGAAAAAATCAAATTATTAAATGGTGTGGCTGAGTCTTATCATGCGCGTATTTTTGTATAACATAACACCTGTTCTTCGGGTTTTTCCATAATTTAAGGCATTTTTGGAAATCAGCGATAGGTTGGAACGCGGAATGCTCGGGAATGCTTCACCACTCCTTGTGATAGAGATAATTTGAAATTTTTAAGGAATTAAGAGATGAATGATAGCGGAACAGTGTTGAAAGATATTCTTGTGCTTGGCGCAGGACAGCTCGGTATGGCGGTATTGCGTGCTCTCGCACCGCGTGCGCGAGCCTTGTCGTTGTCGGTTACGGCACTTGTTTCGCCAGACACGATTAACGATCCGTCTGTGCAGGATCGGGCAAGATTGATCGAACTCCGTGCATTAGGGATTGACGTTATGGGATTCGATCTCGCATCTGATGAACACATGCTTACGGGGCTTTTCAGGAATTATAAGACGGTATTGAATTGTTCGGGATTTGTGGCAGGGCCGGGTACTCAGATGAAAATCACCAGAGCGGTGCTGGCTGCCAATGTCGCACGCTATTTCCCTTGGCAGTTCGGTGTTGACTATGATGTCGTGGGGCGACACAGCGGCCATCCGGTTTTTGATGAACAGTATGATGTGAGGCAGTTGTTACGCAGCCAACAGAGTACCGAATGGGTGATTGTGTCGACCGGCATGTTCACGAGTTTCCTGTTTGAGCCCGCCTTTGACGTGGTGGATCTGGAGCGTGAGACCCTTCACGCTCTGGGAAGCTGGGATACCAAAGTGACAGTGACGATCCCCGAAGACATAGGTTGGCTCACGACGGAAATCTTGCTGGCTGAACCTCGATTGGCGAATGAGGTTATTCATGTGGCAGGTGACACGATCTCATACGCGCAGCTTGCCGATGTTGTCGAACGTGTGACGGGGAAAGCGTTTAAGAAAGACGTGTGGACTCTGGACAAATTGCGCACGGATTTGCAGGTGGCTCCAGATGACGTCATGGCGCGCTATCGTGCCGCGTTCGCTTTGGGTGAGGGGATGTGGTGGGACAAATCCGGTACGTTCAATCAACGTAATGGCTACGAGACGGTCGACGTCGAGCATTTCTTACGGATGCAACTGCAAAAATAGGCAGAAGGGTGCGGTGCAATTCTCTTTGCTCCGCACTTTTCAGATACCGTCAGCGTTCCGGCGGCGCGAACCAGGCAGATTTAAAATCAAACCAGCCCAGCATATTCATCCTGACGCCGCGCATACTGCGCTGCCCCTGAAGTTGCAGCCAATGATGCAGCAGAGGGTGCAGTTGACCGCTGGCGATCAGTTTTTCACACCACTCCGCCATCGGTAGCGTCTGGTTACGCCACTGTTGCGCATCCGCGAGCAGATCGTCATCCAGGCAGTGCTGTACCAGCGGGAGTTCGTAGAGCATCGCGAACAGGGAGAATTCGAGCGGCAAATAGCAGTTCAGGCTGCCAAACCAGATATCGCTCTCGGCGTTCCCTTGATACCAGTCTTCGTAACTGACCGTCTGGATATGCAATGTGACGCCATGCTGCGCCAGCAGCGTGCGCATAATCTCGCTTAATATCCGGTATTCAGGGTGTGCCTGATAGAACGTGAGTGTGACGTCCGTCAGCCCTTTGGGAAGGGATTGCGGTATATCGGGGTGATGATGGTGCCAGCGCGGCAGCAGACTGTAGGCCGGCGACCAATCACGCTGATTGCTGGTGTTGGCATGGTTGAGTAGCGAAATTGGGTTAAATACCTGCCTGAGCCACCGCTGCGCTTCTGGCTGTGATGCTAACGGCGAGCGTTTGTCGAACAGCAGAAAATAACCGCCTTCTTCCATCCGACTTTCCAACTGTTCGTGACGAGAATTGTCAGACTGTAGCTGAATGGAGACCGGCATTTCCTCCGGTTCGTCCGGTAGAACCCAGATATTGACCTCATCAATTAACGCCCGATAGCCAAAATAATCATCGAAGGCGCGAATTTTCAACTGGTTACTGTTATTACGCACCACGGCATACGGGCCGGTACCGATCGGGTGCTGGGCAAAATCTGGTAGCGTTTGCCACTCTTGCGGCAAGATCATGGCGTGCACGCTGCCTAATAGCCACGGTAGCCATTTATCCGGGCTGTGTAGCCGAATATCAACGACGAAGGGCATCGGTGAGGTGACGGCTTCAATATGAGAAAAGAGCGGAAACGGAATAAGGCGAGAGAGTGACGTGGTGATGTCGTCCATTGTGAGCTCTCGACCATGATGAAAACGGATCGCCGGGCGCAGGTAGAAGCGCCAATGCAGAGGGGAGATCATCTGCCAGTGATGGGCCAGATCGGGTTTAATTTCCCCATTTTCCTCATTTATATTGGTGAGTCCGCTGAAAATTTGCCGTGCGATGTGCATTTCTGAACGCCGTAGCGCCGATCCGGGCAGCAAATTGCGTAACGGACGGTAATAGAGGATGCGCAGAATATGCTTTCCTTGCCGGAAGCTCCGCCCAAGATGGGCGAGTAACATCTGACGTACGGCTTCTTTATCACCCACTAACTGCACCAGTTGCTCAATACGATCCTGTTCCAGCAGATCCTCGGCGCGCTGCTGCTGGAGGGCTAATCCGGTATACACAAAAGAGAGCTGAGAGCGTTTTCCTCTTCCGGCTTCTGCCTGCCAGACGAGCCAGCCTTCCTGCTGCATCGCGTTCAGCAGTGAACGAATATGGCGGCGTGAGCAATTCAACACCCCGGTTAGCTCTTGCAGCGTGGTGTCCGTGGCCTGACCCTGAAAGTGTTGCCACAGGCGGATGAACTGTTGTTGTAGCCGAGGAGAAGACATAAAAGAGGAACTCCCTGCACTAAAGTCATCAATTTATCTTTCCCTATATTACGTCGATACTTTCCAACAAGGAAAGAGAGGAGGTGGCTTATGGCGATTTCCCGTTTGTACCGGTTCTATCAAACCTACTTATCGACCTGTAAGGCAAAGTGGTTGCGATGGATGTCTACCCAACAGCGCGTTGCATTATTGCAGCAGGCAACGCAGTGGCACCTGAACGAAATGTCTGATGAAGAGTACCGTCATTGGCTCTAGGTGGTCGAAACAATTTATTCTGAGTAAAAATTTTTAAGTAAAACAATGTATTCTGAGTAATGGTGACGTTTCACCAGCCAGCGAATTTTTCGCTGGTTTTTTTTGGGTATTGGCCTTGCCGCAACCTTTTAATTAAATGGCGTGACGGGCCTGCGTGCAGCTTCGCAAAAGCAAATGGCAGCAGAGCAAGACAGAAGAGGGAGCATGCCCGCAGAGAAAGGCGTCGGGCATGCTTACGGCAGGTTATTCCACCGGTTTTAGGCGGGCGACAAAGTGCCGTAGTACGGGCGGTTCATAGGTGAATGTGAGCCCTTTAATATCGTTGGCGCGGGTTTTTAGTGTGATAAGGGCATCTGCAATATAGTCCATGTGGTCGTTGGTATAGACTCGGCGCGGGATGGTCAGGCGCAGCAGCTCAAGCGGTGACGCCTTCTGTTGCCCGGTGTCGGGATCGCGCCCCAGCAGAAGTGAGCCGATTTCAACGCTGCGGATGCCGGCTTCCAGATACAGCGCATTGTTAAGCGCCTGTGCTGGAAACTGCTCTGGTGGAATATGGGGTAATAGCCGCGCTGCATCGACAAACACAGCATGTCCACCAACCGGATACTGAATCGGAATTCCCCCGGCTTTCAGGCGTTCTCCGAGATAGGCGACTTGCCCAATGCGGTAGGCCAAATAGTCTTCATCCATTCCTTCTTCCAGACCGATGGCGAGCGCTTCCATATCTCGCCCAGCCAGCCCGCCATAGGTGACGAAACCTTCCATTGGAACGCAGCGAATGCGCACCTCGTTAAATAGGTCTTCATCACTACGGAAGCAGCATAATCCGCCGATATTGACCATCGGATCTTTCTTGGCGGACATCGTCAGCATATCGCCGTATTCATACATCTCATGCACGATGGCTTTAATAGATTTGTCCGCGTAGCCCGCTTCGCGCTGTTTGATAAACCAGGCGTTTTCGCAGAAACGTGCCGAATCAATCACCACGGGGATATGGTGCTGTTGTGCAATACGGTAAACGTCGCGCATGTTGCTCATTGAGACGGGTTGGCCGCCGGAACTGTTACAGGTTACCGTGGTGATGATGGCGACGACATTCTCCGCGCCATGCTGTGAAATCACGCTTTGTAACTGATCCAGATCGAAATCGCCTTTCCAGTCATAGGCCGTGTTGGTATCAAAGGCCTTTGGCGTAACGACGTTAATGGCCCGTGCGCCGTTCAACTCAACGTGTGCTGCGGTGGTATCGAAGTGAAAGTTAGAAATGAAGACGGGCTTTTTCGCGCCGCCAGCCCGCTGCTTCTTGGCTATCAGACAGGGAAATAAAATCTGCTCGGCGCCGCGCCCTTGGTGGGTGGGAATCGTAAACGGGTAGCCCAGTAAGGTTTCGACTTTTTCACACAGATGATAATAGTTACGTGACCCCGCGTAGGCTTCATCACCCATCATTAAACCCGCCCACTGGCGGTCACTCATTGCGCCGGTGCCAGAATCGGTCAGCAGGTCGATGTAGACGTCTTCGCTACGCAGCAGAAAAGGGTTATATCCCGCCTCGGTTAACGCTTTTTTACGTTCCGCCTGGGTTGTCATGCGTATGTTTTCTACCATTTTAATGCGGAATGGTTCAGGAATGCGTTTCATGCCATTTATCTCCAGAAAAATTCTCAAGAAAAAAAGCTCGTTGCGACACGTTATGTGACGCAGGGAAAGGAATGCAGCAACAGGAAGCGATCAGCGTGGCGCTGATTTAGGCATGATGTGGTTGAGGGAAATCATCGGTGAGGCGGTGGTCGATATTGAACCAGGCTCGGCAATCACCAGAAATACTTAAATGGTAACGCTGAATAATGCGTGTCATAGATTCCCCCTCACTCATTGAATAAATTACTTTCAGTATAGTATGCCAGCGGAAAAACACCGTGGTTGCAACGATAATCCGGTTTTATCAATGTATGAGATCCTCGTTAGCCTTGTGTGGTGCTTTTATATTCAGAATATATAGGATAATAAATTTATCAGTAACGTTGACTGTTAGGAAGGGCTATTTTCAGGAAAATAGCATGCGTTCATTTATCATTTTTATTCCTCTGATTAATCTTGCTGTAAGAAGAATAAATAAAATTATTCACTGGTTCAGTGTAATGATTTTATTTTAAATTATTTTTCTGGGAATAATATTTTTTAAAATTATGGGGGTTGTGATGGCGATCTTAGCGATAAATTATTTTTTATGGTCTGATGTTTTTTCTCTTGTATTTAATGCGGATTGTCACAATCCTTAAATATTATGTAACATGCGGCGGAATGTTATTTTCCTCGGCTTGCCTGCAATTTACTTCACAGCAATGTTTTGAATAACCCGATGGATGTAAAAACGAGCGATGCCCCTTACCAGTCAATAGCGATTTATGAGCAACCAGAATCCCGGCATTCCGCTTCCGGGTTGCATAACATCAAACTGACGCCACTTTTCATCATTGTTTTTTCTGGTGTTTTACTGCTTTTTGCCTTGGCGATCTCCACATCATCGTATTTTCTGAAGCAGGCTGAACTGTCGCTAAATGATTCTACCTTGGAATTGAATGTGCGAATGGAGTTAGTGGATAGCGCTAACCATATGCGTGCGGCGCGTATGAATTTGCTTCATGCCGTGAATCATTTACGCAATGGACTTACGGATAACTATAACGCCAGCATGAAAGCCGCAGAAGAGCGTCTGTCGCTGTCTCAGCAAATGTTCAATGGGTATCAAAATAGAGCAGTGCGCTCTGATCTTGAACTCGCTCGCGACAATGAATTAAAAGCACGCTATAGCGATTATGTTGAGCGCGGGATCAAACCTATGTTTGACATCGCGAAAAAGGGTAACGTTGAAGAACTCAATGCGTTTGAGTCGACGGTGATGTCTAAATTGGATGATGACTATGATGTGCCGTTGAAAGCGTCTTATCTTTATCGGGTTGAGATGGCAAAAAATATTAATGTGACGGCAGAAAGGAATTCGACACTGGGATATACGCTCATGACGGGCGCATTTATTTTAGCCATCGTATTAACGGGTATGACGTTCTTAGTCATTCGTCGGGTTATTATTAACCCAATTCAGTATTGGGTATCATGCATACAGGCGATTGCTCACGGGGACTTAACGCGCGTGAGCGTGGTTGTGGGAAGCAATGAAATCGGCATCCTATGGAACAATATCCAGCAAATGCAAGATTCGATCTCGGAAACGGTTGGTTCGGTACGCGACAGTGCAGAGTCAATTCACCGCAGTTCGACGAAAACTGCTGTCGGTAACCCACTTTTCATTGGCTTTTGATGCACCGAAGTCCCATCTCACTGATTTTGTTTTTCAGCTCAGCATGCTTATCCGCGCGCTTCAGCGCATTCATATTGTGATACCACGTACTGCGGGACATGCCTGCGGTACGCAGAAGGTCACTGAGGGAATACTCACGCCTTCGTTTACTGATTCCGTTTTTCTCGCGTTGAACTAAGGCCTTCAGCTTTTTTAGGTAGGCATTCTCTGCTCGCAGGTAACAGAGCTCAGTCCGCAGTTCTGCGGGGGATAACTTTTCCAGCGCCTCATCGGTAAACGGGGATGTTTGTTTGGGTTTTGTCATGTCTTTGCTCCGGCCGGGTTTTATGCTCAGAAGGCCTTTCTGGCCTGAGATTTTGTAGACATTAACCCAGTGCCGGACAACAGTTTCATTTGAGATATTAAACCGTGCGGAGGCTTCACGCATCGAAAGTTTTTCACCGAGAGCCGTCTGGACAACAGCAATCCGGAACGCCGGAGAATGGCGGTCATTTTTCCAGGTGATGCCATCAATACCGTGTAATTGCCAGGTTCTGACCTAACGACGAACCGATGTTCTTTCAACACCAAAATGTTCTGCGATCCGTTGTGTACCGTTATTACCGGAGAGGTAGTGTCTGATCACTGCCTGTCTGGTTTCGAGGGGATATTTTGATTTTGCCATAAAAAACTGCACCTTACTCCGTTGGGTATCCAACTTTTGGGGTGCAGTACAAATCGTTATCTGTTATCTCAAATCAGTTCAGAAAAGCAGGCTGATTCTTTTCATACTCGGTGATAGACGCTTCGTGTTGCAACGTCAGGCCGATGCTGTCTAACCCGTTGATCATGCAGTGACGGCGGAAGCTGTCGATTTCGAACGGATAGCGTTTGCTGCCTGCCTGAACGACCTGATTTTCCAGATCGACCGTGAAGGTAATCCCTTCCTGACCATCAACCAGCTTGAACAGCTCGTCCACTTCCTCGTCGCTCAGTTTTACCGGCAGCAGCTGGTTGTTAAACGAGTTGCCGTAGAAAATATCGGCGAAGCTTGGGGCGATAACGACTTTGAAGCCGTAATCGGTCAGTGCCCACGGTGCGTGCTCACGGGAAGAGCCACAGCCGAAGTTTTCCCGCGCCAGCAGGATGCTTGCCCCTTTGTAATGCGCCTGGTTCAGCACAAACTCAGGATTGGGCTGTTGCCCCGCATCGTCCAGAAAGCGCCAGTCGTGAAACAGATGTTGGCCGAAACCGGTACGCGTCACCTTTTGCAGAAACTGCTTGGGAATGATGGCGTCGGTATCGACGTTAGCGGCATCCAGAGGAACCACCAGACCCGTGTGTTGAGTAAATTTAGCCATGTTGGTTTCTCTCTTAATTCAACTCTCGGACGTCGGCAAAGCGACCCGTCACTGCGGCAGCCGCAGCCATTGCCGGGCTGACCAGGTGGGTGCGGCCTGCGCGCCCCTGACGACCTTCAAAATTACGGTTACTGGTTGAGGCGCAACGCTCGCCGGGGTTCAGGCGGTCATTGTTCATCGCCAGACACATGGAGCAGCCCGGTAAGCGCCACTCAAAGCCCGCCTCGATGAACACTTTATCCAGCCCTTCCAGCTCCGCCATGGTTTTTACCGGGCCGGAGCCGGGTACAACGATAGCCTGTACGCCAGCGGCGACTTTGCGCCCTTTGGCGATTTCTGCCGCCGCGCGCAAATCTTCAATGCGCGAGTTGGTACAGGAGCCAATGAAAACCTTATCGATCTTCACGTCGGTCAGTTTAATGCCGGGTTGCAGATCCATATAAGCCAGCGCTTTGGCGGCAGAGGCGCGCTCTACCGGATCGCTGAAGGAATCTGGGTTAGGGATTTCCTGATTGACGGCGATAACCTGGCCGGGGTTGGTGCCCCAGGTGACCTGCGGTGCGATCTGAGCAGCGTCCAGCGTGACAACCGTATCAAACTGCGCATCATCATCCGATTTCAACGTGCTCCAGTAGGTGACGGCGGCGTCCCAATTGGCGTCTTTCGGCGCAAATTGACGGCCTTTCAGGTAGTTGAAGGTGGTTTCGTCCGGCGCAACCAGCCCGGCTTTCGCCCCCATTTCAATCGCCATGTTGCACAGCGTCATACGACCTTCCATGCTCAGCGCACGAATGGCTTTACCACAGAATTCAACGACGTGACCAGTACCGCCTGCGCTACCGGTTTTACCGATGATCGCCAGCACGATGTCTTTCGCGGTGATGCCGTGTGGGGCATCACCGGTAACTTCAATCTTCATGGTTTTGGCGCGACCCTGTTTCAGGGTTTGCGTTGCCAGCACATGTTCCACTTCCGACGTACCGATACCGAAGGCCAGTGAGCCAAACGCGCCGTGCGTTGCCGTGTGTGAGTCACCGCAGACGATGGTCATACCCGGCAGCGTCATCCCTTGTTCAGGGCCGATAACGTGAACGATGCCCTGATAGGGGTGGTTCAGGTCATACAGTTGAACGCCGAATTCTGCACAGTTCTTGATTAACTCCTGCATCTGAATACGGGCCATCTCGCCACTGGCGTTGATGTCTTTGGTCTGCGTGGACACGTTGTGGTCCATGGTCGCGAAGGTTTTCCCCGGTTGACGAACCTTACGGCCCATCGCGCGCAGGCCGTCGAAGGCCTGTGGGGAAGTCACTTCATGTACCAGATGTCTGTCGATATACAGCAGCGGCGTTTCGTTCGGCGCTTCATGAACCACATGCGCGTCGAACAATTTTTGATATAACGTCTTACCCATGGTTATGCCCCTTGCGCGACAAAACGCGCAATCACGTCGCCCATTTCATTGGTACCAATCGCGTTGCTGGTACTTGCCAGGTCGGCGGTGCGGTAACCTTCAGCCAGTGCGGTATTGACCGCTTTTTCGATCGCCTCTGCGGCATCGTCTGCACCCAGGCTGTAGCGCAGCAGCAGTGCCAGCGACAGAATCTGCGCGATCGGGTTGGCAATATCTTTACCAGCGATATCTGGTGCGGAACCGCCAGCAGGTTCGTACAGGCCAAAGCCTTGCTCGTTCAGGCTGGCAGAAGGCAGCATGCCCATTGAGCCGGTAATCATGGCGCACTCGTCTGACAGAATGTCACCGAACAGGTTAGAACACAGCATCACGTCAAACTGAGACGGATCCTTAATTAACTGCATCGTCGCGTTATCGATATACAGGTGAGACAGCTTCACATCGGGATAGGCTTTGGCGACTTCATTAACGATCTCGCGCCACAGAATCGAGCTTTGCAGCACGTTGGCTTTATCGATAGACGTCACGATGCTGCGACGTTTGCGAGCGGATTCAAACGCGATGTGCGCGATACGCTCAATCTCGAAACGGTGATACACCTCGGTATCGAAAGCGCGCTCATACTGACCGCTACCTTCACGCCCTTTTGGCTGGCCGAAGTAGATCCCACCCGTCAGTTCACGGACGCACAGAATATCAAAGCCCTTCGCGGCGATGTCGCTACGCAGCGGGCAAAACGCTTCCAGCCCCTGATACAGACGCGCAGGACGCAGGTTGCTGAACAGTTTGAAGTGTTTACGCAGAGGCAATAACGCACCGCGCTCCGGCTGCTCTGCCGGTGGCAGGTGTTCCCATTTTGGGCCGCCCACGGAACCGAACAGAATCGCATCGGCCTGCTCACAACCCGCGACGGTTGCCTGCGGCAGCGGCGTACCTTGGCGGTCAATAGCGATACCGCCAACGTCATATTCGCTGGTGGTAATGCGGATGCCAAAACGCTGACGTACCGCATCCAGTACTTTATGGGCCTGCGCCATTACTTCCGGGCCAATGCCGTCTCCGGGTAAAACGGCGATATGGTAGCTCTTTGTCATCACACTGTTTCCTGACTGTTTTGTTGTTTGCTATCGTTTTGTTGTTGGCTATTGTGCTGTTGCAGACGTTGAATTTCTTTTTCTACCTGCTGAGCACGTTTGATGTTGTTTAATACATTTACCATTGCCTGTGCGGAAGATTCAACGATATCTGTTGCCAGACCGACGCCGTGGAAACGGCGGCCTTGATAATCTGCAACGATATCAACCTGACCCAGCGCATCACGCCCCTGACCTTTGGCGGTCAGTTGGTATTTAACCAGCGAAACCTGATAACCGGTAATGCGGTTGATTGCCTGATACACGGCATCGACGGGGCCATTCCCCGTGGCGGCTTCTGACTGGGTTTCTTCGCCGCAGATCAGTTTGACAGAAGCGGTTGCCATCACGCTGGAACCGGACTGAACGCTGAAATAATCCAGATGGTAGAACTCAGGCTCTTCCTGCTGACGGTTGATAAAGGCCAGCGCTTCCAGATCGTAATCAAAGACCTGACCTTTCTTATCTGCCAGTTTCAGGAAGGCGGAGTACAGGTCGTCCAGATTATAATCGCTGTCCTGATAACCCATCTCTTCCATGCGGTGTTTCACGGCGGCGCGACCGGAACGGGAAGTCAGGTTCAACTGCACTTCTTTCAGGCCGATGGATTCCGGCGTCATGATTTCGTAGTTTTCACGGTTCTTCAGTACGCCATCCTGGTGAATACCAGAAGAGTGAGCGAAGGCGTTGGCACCGACCACCGCTTTGTTAGCAGGGATAGGCATATTACAAATCTGGCTGACTAACTGGCTGGTGCGGTAGATTTCCTGATGATTGATATTGGTGTGGACATTCAGGATGTTATGGCGGGTTTTGATCGCCATGATGACCTCTTCCAGTGAACAGTTACCCGCACGTTCGCCGATACCGTTCAATGTGCCTTCTACCTGACGAGCCCCGGCGTGTACCGCTGCCATGGCGTTGCCGACCGCCAAACCCAGATCGTCATGGGTGTGAACAGAAATAATGGCTTTATCGATATTAGGAACGCGTTGGTACAAAGAGGAGATGATATTGCCGAACTCATGCGGCATGGTGTAGCCGACAGTATCCGGGATATTGATGGTGCGGGCGCCGGCGTTGATGGCGGCCTCAACTACACGACACAGGTCCGGGATTGGTGTACGGCCTGCATCTTCGCATGAGAATTCGACATCGTCTGTATAGTTACGCGCGCGTTTGATCATGTAGATGGCGCGTTCGATCACCTCGTCCAGCGTGCTGCGCAGCTTGGTCGCGATGTGCATCGGTGAGGTTGCGATAAACGTATGAATACGGAAGGCGTCTGCGACACGCAGCGCTTCTGCGGCGACATCGATGTCCTTTTCAACGCAGCGGGTCAGGCCGCACACACGACTGTTTTTGATGTTGCGGGCGATGGTCTGAACGGATTCAAAGTCGCCGGGAGAGGAAACCGGAAAGCCCACTTCCATGACATCAACGCCCATACGTTCCAGGGCGAAAGCAATTTGCAGCTTTTCTTTTACACTCAGACTCGCCTGTAAAGCCTGCTCACCATCGCGTAATGTGGTATCAAAAATAATGACTTGCTCGCTCATCGGTTTAGTTCCTTGTCGTGTCTACTTGTACTTGGCGCTCGGCGAGTAAAAAAAAACCCGCGCATCAGCGCGGGTTTTTTGTATCGTGTGGCGAGAAACTTAGTTCTGAACTCTGCCCACAAACCTACCGCGCAAGAAGGATGCGTTTAGTAGTAGGCTTAGTAGGACAGTAAAGTTGAACATGGTGTCTCGTCATCTAAAATTCGGTGTTGCTTTATTGGTACGCGATTATCAGGGATATGTCAACTTTTGATTGGTGTGATGTGCGTCAAGTAAACCAGCTATAGCCAGCGGCGAATGCACGAAAGAACGTTGCGGTTTTGAACAATGACGGTAGACTGCACGCCAAATAATGTACAGTTGTACGCTGAAACGCTGTCGAATTCATTTCCCTTATAAATTCTTTTACAGATGACTAATCATTTACAGCCATATCATGTGGTGCACCGGGTTCAAGATCGGATCAATCACTGCGCGGGTCGTATTGCGTTGCGCGAGTGGACGCCTGCGGGCGAAAAACAGCTCACCTGGACACAGGCCGGACAGCGCATTCAGCGCATTGCCAGCGCGCTTTTAGCGCTGGGCGTAGATGTTCAGGAGCGGGTGGCTATTTTTTCTTATAACTCGATGAACTGGTCGCTGGCCGATTTGGCGCTGCTGCACCTGCGGGCGATCAGTGTGCCAATCTATGCCACGAATACGGCGGCACAGGCGGCGTTTATCATCAATGATGCCGATATTCGTACGATATTCGTTGGGGGGCAGGCGCAGTTGGATGCCTTGCTGGCGCTGCGTGATACCTGTCCGCAACTGCGAAATATTATCGTGATGGATGAAGGCATTAATCTGCGCGGTAGCGATATTGCGCAATCTCTACAGGAATTTGAAGCGCAGGCGGTAGACGATTTCTGGCGTGAAGAATGGCAAACGCGCATCGATAGCCGCGATCTCAACGATCTGTTTACGCTGATTTATACCTCTGGCACCACCGGCGAACCGAAAGGCGTCATGCTGGATTACACCAACATGGCGATGCAGCTTAAGCTGCATGACGATCGTCTGGATATGTCGGAAAATGACGTATCGCTCTGTTTCTTACCGCTTTCACACGTATTTGAGCGCGCATGGAGCTTTGTCATTATGCATCGCGGCGCACAGAACGTGTACCTCCGTGATACGAATCTGGTACGTGCCGCGATGCAGGCGGTGAAGCCTACGGTGATGTGCGCGGTACCGCGTTTTTATGAGAAAGTGTATAGCGCAATCCATGAAAAAGTGGCGCAGGCGCCGTGGTATCGCCAGCGGCTCTTCAACTGGGCTGTTACGCAGGGGCAATACGTTTTTCTGGCTAGCCAGACGGCGAAAAAAGCGGGACTCTTCCGCCGCGTGATGCATCGCTATGCTGACCGTCTGGTGCTAGGGAAACTGCGCCAGCTTCTGGGAGGTGAGATTCGTTTTATGCCAGCCGCAGGCGCGCGACTGGATGACAATATCATTCTGTTTTTCAGCTCGATAGGGATTCGCATCATCTATGGTTACGGTATGACCGAAACCTGTGCGACGGTTTCCTGCTGGGAAGAAAATCGTTTCCGCTTAGGTTCTATTGGTACGCCGCTGCCGGGCATTGAAGTCCGCATTGGTGAGGAAAAAGAGATTCAGGTGCGCGGCGCGACCATCATGCGGGGTTATTTCCATCGCCCGCAGGAAACCGCAGAAACCTTTACCGAAGACGGCTGGTTGAGAACCGGCGATGCGGGAGAGCTGGATGCCAACGGTAACCTGTTTATTACCGAGCGCTTGAAGGATCTGATGAAAACGTCGGGCGGTAAATATATTGCTCCGCAGCATCTGGAAGGGACGCTGGGGCAGGATCGCTTTATCGAGCAGGTGGCGATTATCGCGGACACACGTAAGTACGTGTCTGCGCTGATTGTTCCCTGTTTCGAGGCGCTGGAAGAATACGCTCACTCCATCAATCTGAAGTATCACGATCGGCTGGAATTGCTGCGTCACAGCCATATTATTGAGCTGTTCGAGCAGCGCCTGTGGGAGATGCAGAAGGAACTTTCCCGCGTTGAGCAGGTGAAGAAATTCACGCTGTTGCCTATACCGTTTTCGATGGAGGAAGGGGAACTGACGCCAACACTCAAGCTACGCAGGAAGATTATCAACCAGCGTTACCAGTTGGAAATTGATGCGATGTACGCGGAATCCTGATGATGTTGGAGGCCGGATAACCCGTTTCATGAAAAGAAAAGGGATTTTCTGGCCTCAAGATTTCGCTCTGTAATTCATGTTCTCCATGGACGATCTCTCAGGTCTGACGGTTTCCTGTTAGTATTTTATTTCAGTTCTTTTTTCCCTCACGTTCGATTCCCCCTGTTCCTGATTAAGGGCGGTGGTTTTTTGTCGTTTGTCTGCGTCATAATCTGGCGTTATGTTAATGGGTTATTAGTCATCCCTATAATATTTCGTATTCTTGTCTATCCGTCATACTTCAAGTTGCATGTACGTTGGCTGCGCTTAGTCACCCGAATCACTTACTTGAGTAAGCTCATCGGGGTTCCTTCCCTTGCCGCCTGCCTGAAACTCGAATTATTTAGGATATACTAAAATTTAACAGTATTAACACAACGTGAGCGCGGGGATTTCCCCCGGTCAATACAGAAGCGGATTCCGCTTTCTGAACAAAAGAGGCAAACCCATGGAGATGTTGTCAGGTGCCGAAATGGTGGTCCGATCGTTGATCGATCAGGGCGTAAAACATGTGTTCGGTTATCCGGGCGGTGCGGTGCTGGATATTTATGATGCCCTGCATACGGTTGGCGGTATCGAGCATATTTTGGTGCGGCATGAGCAAGGTGCGGTACATATGGCCGATGGCTATGCACGAGCGACGGGCGAGGTCGGCGTTGTGCTGGTCACTTCCGGCCCGGGTGCGACCAACGCTATTACCGGTATCGCCACGGCGTATATGGACTCCATTCCTATGGTGGTGTTGTCCGGTCAGGTTGCGACTTCGCTGATTGGTTATGATTCCTTTCAGGAATGCGACACGGTGGGGATTTCCCGCCCTATCGTGAAACACAGCTTTTTGGTCAAAAAGACCGAAGATGTCCCCACGATCCTGAAAAAAGCGTTTTATCTGGCGTCCAGCGGGCGTCCGGGCCCGGTCGTCGTCGATCTGCCGAAAGACATCATGAATCCGGCAAATAAGCTGCCGTACGTTTATCCTGAAAGCGTCAGCATGCGTTCCTATAATCCGACGGTTCAGGGGCACAAAGGCCAGATTCGTCGTGCGCTGCAAACGCTGCTAGCGGCAAAAAAACCGATTATCTACAGCGGCGGTGGCGTGATTAACGCGGAGTGTCACGAAGAGCTGCTGACGCTGGCGGAAAAACTTAACCTGCCAGTGACCACTTCTCTGATGGGACTCGGTGGTTTTCCCGGTACGCACCGTCAGTGCCTCGGTATGCTGGGGATGCACGGGACGTATGAAGCCAATACGGCGATGCATAACGCCGATGTGATTTTCGCCGTAGGGGTGCGTTTCGACGACCGTACGACGAACAATCTGGCGAAGTATTGCCCGAATGCGACCGTACTGCACATTGATATCGATCCCGCGTCGATTTCCAAAACGGTCAACGCCGATATCCCTATCGTTGGCGACGCTAAACAGGTGTTAACCCTGATGCTGGAGCTGCTGGAACAGGATGGCGCGCCGCAGCAGTTCGATGCGCTACGCGACTGGTGGCAGAGCATTGAGCAGTGGCGTGCCCGTCACTGCCTGAAATACAGCACCGAAGGCGAGAAAATCAAACCGCAGGCGGTGATTGAAACGCTGCATCGTCTGACTGAAGGCAAAGCCTATGTGGCCTCAGACGTTGGTCAGCACCAAATGTTCGCCGCGCTGTATTATCCGTTCGATTTACCGCGCCGCTGGGTGAACTCCGGTGGGTTGGGCACGATGGGGTTTGGCCTGCCTGCGGCACTGGGTATTAAGCTCGCGCTACCGGAAGAGACCGTGATTTGTGTAACGGGCGACGGCAGTATTCAGATGAATATTCAGGAGCTTTCTACGGCGCTGCAATATGATTTGCCCGTTGTGGTCATCAACCTGAACAACCGCTTCCTCGGTATGGTGAAGCAGTGGCAGGACATGATTTACTCTGGCCGCCATTCCAGTTCTTACATGGAATCGTTACCGGATTTCGTCAAGCTGGCTGAAGCGTACGGTCACGTCGGGATTTCTATCGATACGCCGGACGAACTGGAAAGTAAGCTGTCACAAGCGCTGGCGCAGAAAGATCGTCTGGTGTTTGTTGATATCAACATCGACAGCAGCGAGCATGTTTACCCCATGCAGATTCGTGGCGGGGCGATGGATGAAATGTGGCTGAGCAAAACGGAGAGGACCTGATCATGCGGCGGATTTTATCAGTATTACTTGAGAATGAATCGGGCGCCTTGTCACGTGTCGTCGGCCTGTTTTCACAGCGCGGCTACAACATCGAAAGCCTGACGGTAGCCCCAACCGAAGATCCTACGCTATCCCGTATGACGATTCAGACGGTGGGCGATGAGAAAGTGCTGGAGCAGATTGAAAAGCAGTTGCACAAGCTGGTGGATGTTCTGCGCGTCAGTGAACTGGGACAGGGTGCGCACGTTGAGCGTGAAATCATGCTGGTGAAGCTGCAAACCACAGGATATGGGCGCGAAGAAGTGAAGCGCTGCGCCGATATTTTCCGCGGGCAGATTGTGGATGTTACTGCCTCGCTTTATACCGTACAGCTTGCTGGCACCAGCGATAAACTGGACGCCTTCCTCAGCGCCGTGCGTGAAGTGGCCGAAATTGTTGAAGTAGCACGCTCTGGGATCGTCGGCGTATCACGCGGCGATAAAATCATGCGTTAATCGACTTTTCGCTGCTTTTTCCTTTCTGAGGCCCGATAATAGTATCGGGCCTCTTTATTTCCCTTATCTTATATATACCCGTCATACTTCAAGTTGCATGTGCGTTGGCTGCGTTCACTCACCCGAATCACTTACCTGAGTAAGCTCATCGGGATTCCTTCTCTTGCCGCCTTCCTGAAACTCGAATTATTTAGGGTATAGGCGCAATATATTTCAGGTTAAAAGACGTCCATTATTGATATGACAGCTTGAAATATGCGGGTAACGTGATAAAAGCAGTTGCCGTACAAAAGCTTCTGCTGTTAGATCTACGCCATATCCATGATGATTTTATGGTCATCACACTATTTATTATTTATCCGGCCTATTTATTTTCCGGCCTACTAAGGGGTTACCGTGAAACTGGATGAAATCGCGCGTCTTGCGGGTGTTTCACGCACGACAGCCAGCTATGTTATTAACGGGAAAGCAAAGCAATATCGCGTGAGCGATAAGACCGTTGAGAAAGTCATGGCTGTCGTCAGGGAGCACAATTATCATCCCAACGCCGTCGCGGCTGGATTACGTGCCGGACGCACACGTTCAATTGGTTTGGTTATTCCCGATCTGGAAAATACCAGCTATACACGCATCGCCAATTATCTGGAGCGTCAGGCCAGACAGCGCGGATACCAGTTATTAATTGCGTGTTCAGAAGATCAGCCGGACAACGAGATGCGCTGTATTGAGCATCTGTTACAGCGTCAGGTTGACGCTATTATCGTTTCTACCGCATTACCCCCCGAGCACCCGTTTTATCAGCGCTGGATAAACGGCAACCTGCCGATTATTGCGTTGGACAGGGCGTTAGATCGTGAGCACTTTACCAGCGTGGTCGGGGCCGATCTTGAAGATGCCGAAATGCTGGCGCAGGAATTACGCAAAGTGCCTGCGAAATCGGTACTGTATCTTGGCGCTTTGCCTGAGCTTTCTGTTAGCTTTCTGCGTGAGCAAGGGTTCCGCCAGGCCTGGGCGGGCGATCCGCGTGAAGTGAATTATCTTTACTCCAATAGTTATGAGCGCGTAGCCGCCGCTGCCGCGTTTATGGATTATCTGAAAAATAACCCGATGCCTGAAGCGCTGTTCACGACGTCATTTCCGCTATTGCAGGGAGTGATGGACGTTAACCTGAAGATTAACGGGCGTTTACCGAATAATCTGGCTATCGCGACCTTTGGGGATAATGAACTGTTGGATTATCTGGAATGCCCGGTATTGTCTGTCGCTCAGCGCCATCGTGAAGTCGCGGAACGCGTACTGGAGCTGGTGTTGGCCAGTCTGGATGAACCGAAAAGGCCGAAGCCCGGTTTGAATCGCATCCGGCGTAACCTGTACCGTCGTGGCTCACTGAGTCGCGTGTAATCTCTCTGCCTTTCTGCGCCATAGATGACTATGGCGCTTCTTCTTGACTATTCAGTACTTCTCAATCTCAATTCACAACCCACTCTTACTTCGCTTTTATGGCAACGCCACGCGGAATAGCCGACGGCAGTATTCCAGGAAATAACCGTATATCACGCCTGTCACCATCGATATCACCAGATTACTGGTCACGGCCGTCAGGATTTGCGCGGGATTCGCCCCGATAGACCAGAGAATAATGGCGTAAACCGGGGATTGGAAACTGACATAGGCAAACAGATCGCCAAGGCTGCGCACCAGAAAATGCTCACCACCGTGACGTCTGGCTATATTCAACACACGATCGCGATACAGCCCATACGGCCAGGCAATGGCAATATTAACGGGGATAGACAGTAAACGCGAAGACAGCGATTGCTCGAAGCTCATACCGGAAAGCATGATTTCTATCGCCATGCCAGTGATGAAACAATAGACAACGAGCGCAAAGGTATCTGCGGTGACACTTCGCAATCGTGACGTCGGGGAAAACATACCGGGTTGCTCCATTCTTAGGGCGGATAAACTGGTTTAATGGTTTTGTGTGGTTTTTTGTCATGCCTTATTTTGTTTGTTTAGTTTACATCACTGAATGATTGGCTTTGTACTAGGTGAAAATATTTATTTATGCGCGTTTTTTATACTTTCCCGCTACTTTATATCTATCCGATAAATTTCCCGTTTTTTTATCGCGATAAGAGATTTAAAATTTCTTAAAAACAATGTGTTATGGTTTTTTAGGGCAAGATATTTCCGCGAGGAGGTAATGGCATTAAAGGAAGTGAGTAAATGACCGATAAAAAAGGGCTGCTTGTGACGCCCCTCATGCTTCTCTTGGGAGGATAAGTGAAACCCCACTTTCTGAGCCTGCATGGCTGTTCAGGGAACCGTTAGTTGCTGGTTTGGCGGAGCATTAAGTCAGGTAAAGCGGCTGATTCATCAATAATCGATGAGGCTGATGTTAAAAATGTGACATTGAGCAACTGTCAGTTGCGCGGTATGATTCTGCGGGCTCACGCAGGCCTTGGTATTCAAGGTATTCGGGGCTGGTAAGACAATTCTGAAAACGGTTGTCTTTGGTATCAGCGTGTGACAGTAAAAATAATCGAGATGCCGTAGTGAATAGCGACATGTTTGTCATGTTCCCATTCTGTTATGAATTTTTCTCAAATTATCATGACCTTAATCTTCGTTAATTGTGACTCCTTATTCCTTTTACCTCTATGCCAGCCCCAATTCATTCAGGAATAATCCCAACGTGCGCCAGCTCTGGCTTGACAAGGTTTTCATACCCTCCGTACACTCTTAAAGGTGGGAATTTGTGGGGTAAAGTGGTGGAAAAGGTGATGAAGGGGTAACTCAGGTATGTTTCGTGGGGCTACGCTGGTTAACCTCGACAGTAAAGGGCGCCTTGCTGTGCCTACCCGATACCGGGAAATGCTGAACGGGGAATCGCAAGGTCAAATGGTTTGCACCATTGATCTGCATCAGCCATGCCTGCTGCTTTATCCCTTACCTGAATGGGAAATCATTGAACAAAAGCTGTCTCGCTTATCGAGCATGAACCCCGCTGAACGTCGCGTTCAGCGCTTGTTATTAGGGCATGCCAGTGAGTGCCAAATGGATAGTGCAGGGCGTTTGTTGATTGCGAATACGTTAAGGCAGCATGCGGACCTTAAAAAAGAAGTGATGCTAGTCGGGCAGTTCAACAAGTTTGAGCTGTGGGATGAACAGACTTGGTATCAACAGGTCAGGGATGATATTGACGCTGAACAATCGACTCAGGAACCCTTATCTGATCGGTTGCAGGATCTATCGCTATAGTCATGCTGGAAAATTATAAACATACCACCGTCCTGTTGGATGAGGCCGTAAATGGCCTGAACATTCGCAGCGGCGGCATATACATCGACGGCACATTTGGCCGTGGTGGTCACTCTCGTCTGATTCTTTCCCAACTGGGGCCGGAAGGACGTCTGTTAGCTATCGATCGCGATCCTCAGGCAATTGAAGCCGCCAAGGCGATTGACGATCCTCGTTTCTCTATCATTCATGGGCCGTTCTCCGCCATGGCAGAGTATGTTGCGGAGCTCGGGCTGACCGGGCAGATCGACGGTGTTCTGCTCGATCTTGGCGTTTCCTCCCCACAGCTTGATGACCCTGAGCGTGGCTTCTCATTCATGCGCGATGGCCCGCTGGATATGCGTATGGATCCGACGCGCGGCTTGTCTGCCGCCGAATGGCTGATGAAAGCGGAAGCGGACGATATTGTCTGGGTCTTGAAAACGTTCGGCGAAGAGCGTTTTGCCAAGCGCATTGCCCGCGCGATTGCAGAGCGTAACCGCACTGAGCCGATGACTCGGACAAAAGAGCTAGCCGAATTGATCGCGGCTGCCAGTCCGGTGAGAGAAAAACATAAGCACCCGGCGACGCGCAGTTTTCAGGCGATCCGCATTTACATCAACAGTGAGTTGGAAGAGATCGAGCGTGCGTTAGAAGGCGCGTTAAGCGTGCTGGCTCCGCAGGGCCGTTTGTCGGTTATCAGTTTCCACTCGTTAGAAGATCGAATCGTGAAACGGTTTATTCGCCATCAGAGCCGTGGGCCACAAGTGCCTGCTGGCCTGCCGTTAACGGAAGAGCAGTTGCGCAGTCAGGGCGGCCAGACGTTAAAAGCCGTTGGAAAGAAACTGATGCCTTCGGAAGCCGAAATTGCAGAAAACCCGCGCGCGCGTAGCTCCGTGCTGCGGTTCGCTGAGAGACTGCCGGCATGATCGGTAACGAACGGCACACTCTGGTTGGCGTCATCGGTGAGGATCTGCTGCGTAATGCAAAGCTCCCCATGCTGCTGATGATTGCTGCACTGGTTTCTGCCGTTTTTGTGGTGACAACGGCGCACAAGACGCGCTTGCTGACAGCGGAACGTGAGCAGCTTCTGCTGGAGCGTGATGCGTTGGATATCGAATGGCGAAATCTGATCCTGGAGGAGAACTCTCTCGGGGATCATAGCCGCGTTGAGCGGATCGCGACGGAAAAGCTGCAAATGGGGCATGTCGATCCGTCACAGGAAAATATTGTGGTTAAGCAATGAACTAAATAGGCAACCAGTTACGCATGAAAGCAGCCCGTACAGGAAAGTTAAAGCGCCAGGAAGATCAAGCCAGCTTTGTTAGCTGGCGTTTTGCGTTGCTTTGCGGCTGTATCCTGCTGGCGATGTTTGGTCTGATGGCGCGTGCGGCTTATCTTCAGGTGATCAACCCAGACAAACTGGTGCGTGAAGGGGATATGCGTTCCCTGCGCGTACAGGAAGTGCCAACGGCTCGTGGGATGATCAGCGATCGCGCAGGTCGTCCTTTGGCTGTCAGCGTACCGGTGAATGCGGTTTGGGCGGATCCGAAAGAAGTGAATGATCGTGGAGGGATTACGCTGGATACGCGCTGGAAAGCCCTTTCTGACGCGCTTGATATCCCGCTGGATCAACTGGCCACGAAGATCAACGCTAACCCGAAAGGACGCTTCGTTTACCTCGCGCGTCAGGTGAATCCTGCTATTGGCGAATACGTCCATAAACTGAAACTGCCGGGCATTAATCTGCGGCAGGAGTCTCGACGGTATTATCCTTCCGGGCAAGTGACCTCCCACCTCATCGGCTTCACTAATATCGATGGACAAGGCATTGAAGGGGTAGAGAAAAGCTTTGATCGCTGGTTGACCGGTCAACCCGGTGAACGCACCGTGCGTAAAGACCGGTTTGGCCGCGTGATTGAAGATATCTCCTCGATTGATAGTCAGGCGGCACATAATCTGGCGCTGAGTATTGATGAGCGTTTGCAGGCGCTGGTGTACCGCGAACTGAACAACGCGGTTGCTTTTAACAAAGCCGAGTCAGGTACGGCCGTGTTGGTCGATGTGAATACCGGTGAAGTGCTGGCGATGGCGAATAGCCCGTCTTATAACCCGAATAATCTGGCGGATACGCCGAAAGAGATTATGCGTAACCGCGCCATCACCGATATCTTCGAACCGGGTTCTACGGTGAAACCGATGGTGGTGATGACGGCGCTGCAACGCGGTGTCATCAAAGAAAATAGCGTGCTCAACACGCTGCCTTATTATATCAATGGCCATGAAATCAAAGATGTGGGGCGCTACAGTGAATTGACGCTGACGGGCGTGCTGCAGAAATCGAGTAACGTCGGTGTTTCCAGACTGGCGTTAGCGATGCCTTCCTCTGCGCTGGTAGATACATACTTGCGCTTTGGATTAGGAAAAGCGACCAATTTGGGGTTGGTCGGAGAAAGCAGTGGCTTATACCCTCAAAAACAACGGTGGTCTGACATAGAGAGGGCCACCTTTTCTTTCGGCTACGGGCTGATGGTAACACCGTTACAGTTAGCGCGAGTCTACGCCACGATCGGCAGTTTCGGCATTTATCGTCCACTGTCGATTACAAAAGTTGATCCACCTGTTCCCGGCGAGCGTGTTTTCCCTGAAGCGCTGGTGCGTTCCGTGGTGCACATGATGGAAAGCGTTGCGCTGCCCGGTGGAGGTGGTACCAAAGCGGCCATCAAAGGCTACCGTATCGCGATTAAAACCGGTACGGCCAAAAAGGTCGGCCCGGATGGCAAATACATCAACAAATATATTGCCTATACGGCTGGCGTGGCTCCAGCCAGTAACCCACGTTTTGCTCTGGTTGTCGTGATCAACGATCCGCAGGCAGGGAAGTATTACGGCGGTGCAGTTTCTGCGCCAATCTTTGGCGCCATCATGGGTGGCGTTCTGCGTACGATGAATATCGAACCGGATGCGTTGCCGTCGGGCGACAAAAACGAGTTTGTAATTAATAGAGAAGAGGGATCAGGTGGCAGATCGTAATTTGCGCGATTTACTTGCGCCGTGGGTGCAAGACACTCCGGTGCGCGCGCTGCGGGAAATGACATTAGACAGCCGCGTTGCGGCTGCCGGGGATCTGTTTGTCGCGATTGTCGGGCATAAAACAGATGGACGGCGCTATATTCCGCAGGCAATTGCGCAAGGTGTAGCAGCGATCGTTGCCGAAGCAGAAGGTGAGGCTGCTGATGGCACCGTTCGCGAAATGCATGGTGTGCCAATGGTGTATCTCAGCAATCTGAACCAGAGACTGTCAGCGTTGGCAGGCCGTTTTTATCAGCAGCCTGCAGAAAAGTTACAGCTGATTGGCGTAACAGGAACCAATGGAAAAACGACGACGACTCAGCTTCTGGCACAGTGGAGCCAGGCATTAGGCGAAACGAGTGCGGTGATGGGTACCGTAGGCAATGGCCTGCTGGGGCGTGCGATTCCAACAGAGAATACGACGGGATCGGCTGTCGATGTTCAGCAGGTGCTGAGCCAGCTGGTCGAGCAAGGCGCGACATTCGCCGCAATGGAAGTCTCTTCCCACGGACTGGTGCAGCATCGTGTCGCGGCGTTGCCATTCGCGGTAGCGGTGTTCACTAACCTGAGCCGCGACCATCTTGATTACCACGGCGATATGGAAAGCTATGAAGCGGCCAAATGGGCGCTGTTCGCCGAGCATCGCGTGGGGCAGATGATTATCAACGCCGATGATGAAGTCGGGTTGCGCTGGTTGGCGAAGCTGCCGGATGCCGTAGCTGTAACGATGGAAAACAATTTGGTCCCCGGCTGCCGTGGGCGCTGGCTGAAAGCGACACAAATTGATTATCACGACAACGGAGCCACGATTGCGTTTGATTCAAGCTGGGGAAACGGCGAAATCGAAAGTCGTCTGATGGGCGCGTTTAACGTCAGCAATATGCTGCTGGCGCTGGCAACGCTGTTGTCTCTTGGCTATCCGCTCGACAAGCTGGTCATTACTGGCTCTCAACTGCAACCCGTGTGTGGCCGCATGGAAGTTTTCCATGCTGAAGGGAAACCCACGGTCGTTGTTGATTATGCTCACACGCCGGACGCGCTGGAAAAAGCGCTCGACGCTGCACGTTTGCACTGCCAGGGGAAACTCTGGTGTGTGTTTGGTTGCGGCGGCGATCGTGATAAAGGTAAGCGCCCACTTATGGGCGGCATCGCAGAACAACTGGCCGATCGCGTTGTGGTTACTGATGATAACCCGCGCAGTGAAGAACCTCAGGCCATTGTTGCTGATATTCTCTCCGGGCTGCTGGATGCCGGGCGGGTTCAGGTGATTCACGGGCGTGCTGAAGCGGTCACCAGCGCGATCATGCAGGCGCAGGAAAATGACGTCGTGCTGGTTGCGGGCAAAGGGCACGAAGATTACCAACTGGTCGGCAATCAGCGTCTTGATTATTCCGATCGTATCACCGTTGCCCGTCTGCTGGGGGTGATTGCATGATTCGCGTCTCCCTGCAACAGCTTGCCACGGTGCTGAATGCGCAACTGATTGGTGAAAGCATTGATATTGAAGATGTTTCAACCGATACGCGTAAGCTGGTGTCTGGCTGCCTGTTTGTCGCGCTGAAAGGCGAGAAATTCGACGCGCATGATTACGCTGCTGATGCGGTAACAGGCGGTGCGGCGGCTCTTTTAGTCAGTAAGCACTTACCTATTGATGTGCCGCAACTGTTGGTGAGCGATACACGTTTGGCTTTGGGGCAATTGGGTGCCTGGGTTCGCCAGCAGTCAACGGCACGCGTTGTGGCACTGACCGGATCCTCCGGTAAAACGTCGGTTAAAGAGATGACGGCGGCGATTCTGCGCCAGTGCGGCTCAGTGCTGTATACCGCTGGTAACTTCAACAACGATATCGGTGTGCCGTTAACGCTGCTGCGCCTGACGGCGGAACACCAGTTTGCGGTGATTGAACTCGGGGCGAATCACATTGGTGAGATTGCCTATACCACCGATTTAGTGCGGCCGGAAAGCGCACTGGTCAATAATCTGGCCGCTGCGCATCTGGAAGGGTTTGGTTCACTGGCTGGTGTGGCGCAGGCGAAAGGTGAGATTTTTGCGGGTTTGCCAGTAGACGGTGTCGCTATCGTGAATGCGGACAGCAACGATTTCCCACACTGGCAGGTCATGTTTAATCATAAAACCGTGTGGCGTTTCTCGCCGCAGGCCGCTTGTGATATCGATTTTTTTGCCAGCGACGTAGACGTTTTGGCGCAAGGTACGCGTTTCACTCTTTACTCGCCATTTGGCAAAACGCAGATTCTGCTGCCTTTACCGGGTCGGCATAACATTTCTAACGCACTGGCAGCGGCCGCGCTGGCAATGTCCGTCGGAGCGACGCTGGAAGCCGTTAAATCTGGTTTATCCCAGCTTCAGGCGGTGCCGGGACGGCTGTTTCCGATTGCTTTGTCTGAGGGCAAGTTGCTGCTGGATGACAGCTACAACGCGAATGTGGGCTCGATGACGGCGGCGGCACAGGTATTGGCTGACATGCCGGGCTACCGCGTGATGGTCGTGGGTGATATGGGCGAGCTAGGGGATGAAGCCCCTGAGTGCCATCGTCAAGTGGGCGAAGCGGCGCGTGCTGCGGGCATCGATCGCGTATTGAGTGTGGGAACATTGAGTGAATTGATCGGCACTGCCAGTGGCAAGGGTGAGCATTTTCAGGATAAAGCCGCGCTGGTTTCACGTTTGAAGGTGCTGATGTCAGAACATAACGTCATCAGCGTATTGGTTAAAGGCTCACGCAGTGCTGCGATGGAGCAGGTTGTACATGCATTACAGGAGAATGCGCAATGTTAGTATGGCTGGCCGAACATTTGGCCAAACTTTATACCGGCTTTAACGTCTTTTCTTATTTGACGTTCCGCGCCATTGTCAGCCTGCTGACCGCATTGGTTATTTCCTTATGGATGGGGCCGCACATGATCGCCTGGCTGCAGCGTTTGCAGATTGGTCAGGTGGTGCGTAACGAAGGGCCTGAATCACATTTCAGTAAGCGCGGCACCCCAACGATGGGGGGCGTGATGATCCTGGTGGCGATTATCGTTTCCGTTTTGATGTGGGCGAATCTGTCGAACCCGTATGTCTGGTGCGTATTGCTGGTGTTAGCAGGCTATGGCGCGGTCGGTTTTGTTGATGACTACCGCAAAGTGGTCCGTAAGGATACCAAGGGGCTGATTGCCCGCTGGAAATATTTCTGGCAGTCCGTGATTGCGCTCGTGGTGGCTTTCAGCATGTATTCCATCGGTAAAGATACGCCGGCTACGCAGCTGGTTGTGCCGTTCTTCAAAGATGTGATGCCGCAACTGGGCTTGCTTTATGTTGCGTTGGCCTACTTTGTGATTGTCGGTACCAGCAACGCGGTAAACCTGACTGACGGTTTGGACGGGCTGGCAATCATGCCGACCGTGTTTGTGGCCGCGGGTTTTGCGCTGGTTGCATGGGCAACAGGGAACATGAATTTTGCTGGTTACCTGCATATCCCGTATATCCGCCATGCCAGTGAACTGGTGATTGTTTGTACTGCGATTGTGGGCGCGGGGCTTGGGTTCCTGTGGTTTAACACCTATCCGGCACAGGTCTTCATGGGGGACGTCGGGTCGCTGGCGCTGGGCGGCGCGTTGGGCACTATCGCGGTTCTCCTGCGTCAGGAATTTTTGTTGGTGATTATGGGCGGCGTCTTTGTGGTCGAAACGCTGTCGGTGATTCTGCAAGTTGGGTCCTTTAAGCTGCGCGGGCAGCGGATTTTCCGTATGGCGCCGATTCATCATCATTATGAACTTAAGGGCTGGCCGGAACCGCGCGTGATTGTGCGCTTCTGGATTATTTCATTGATGCTGGTGCTGATTGGCCTGGCAACGCTGAAGGTACGATAAGACATGGTGGACTATCAGGGTAAAAAAGTCGTCATTATCGGGTTGGGCCTGACTGGGATCTCCTGTGTTGATTTCTTTCTCGCACGCGGTGTGGTACCGCGCGTGGTGGATACCCGTATCAGTCCGCCGGGTCTGGATAAGCTGCCTGAGCAGGTAGAGCGACACCTCGGTAGTCTGAATGAAGACTGGCTGATGAACGCGGATTTGATTGTCGCCAGCCCCGGTGTGGCGTTGGCGACACCGATTCTGTGCGATGCTGCCGACGCAGGCATTGAAATCGTTGGCGATATCGAACTGTTCTGCCGTGAAGCACAGGCACCGATTGTGGCGATTACCGGTTCTAACGGTAAAAGCACGGTGACGACGCTGGTCGGTGAAATGGCACGAGCGGCGGGGTGGCAGGTGGGCGTGGGTGGCAACATTGGTCTGCCTGCGCTGCAACTGCTTGAGCAGCCTGCTCAGCTTTATGTGTTGGAGCTGTCGAGTTTCCAACTCGAAACGACGAACAGCCTGCACGCGGCGGCGGCAACCATTCTGAACGTGACGGAAGATCACACCAACCGTTACCCATTGGGTCTACAGCAGTACCGGGCGGCGAAATTGCGTATTTATGAACACGCAGAGTTGTGTGTTGTGAATGCTGATGATGCGCTGACCATGCCGGTTCGCGGTGCGGATGCACGCTGCCGCAGTTTTGGGGTTGATGTCGGCGATTATCATCTTAACCGCCAGCAGGGAGAAACCTGGCTGCGGGTGGATGGTGAACGTGTACTCAATACCCGTGAAATCAAGCTGGTTGGCCAGCACAATTATACGAACGCATTGGCAGCGCTGGCGCTGGCTGATGCCGTGAAGATTCCTCGCTCGTCTGCGCTGACGGCGTTGACGTCATTTACCGGGCTGCCTCATCGCTTTCAAATGGCCTTTGAGCGCAACGGCGTGCGGTGGATCAATGATTCTAAAGCCACCAATGTGGGGAGCACTGAAGCTGCATTGAGCGGGTTGACCGTCGAAGGCACGCTGCACCTGCTGCTAGGTGGTGATGGAAAATCTGCCGACTTCTCACCACTGGTGCCGTATTTACAGGGTGAACACATTCGTTTGTATTGTTTTGGTCGTGATGGACAGCAACTGGCTGCGTTACGTCCTGAGGTTGCTGAACAAACAGAAACGATGGAACAGGCGATGTGCGTCATCGCCGAACGCGTTAAGTCAGGCGATATGGTGTTGCTGTCGCCTGCCTGCGCAAGTCTGGATCAGTTCCGCAGTTTTGAACAGCGAGGCGATGAATTCGCTCGTCTGGCGGAGGAGTTAGGCTGATGCGGTTCTTCGGGCTGGCGTTTATCGAACGCATCAAAAGCTGGGTTATGGGAACGCGTGAAAGCGATACGCTGAGCGTGGTTCTCTATGACAGGACGCTGGTGTGGTTGACGCTTGGGCTGGCTGTGATTGGTTTTGTGATGGTGACGTCGGCTTCCATGCCAGTCGGACAACGTCTTGCCAGCGACCCGTTCCTGTTTGCGAAACGTGATGCGATTTATCTCGGGTTGGCATTTGGTTTGTCGTTAGTCACGCTGCGTATCCCGATGGAGATATGGCAGCGCTACAGCCCGGTGCTGTTGTTGCTCGCGATGGTTATGCTGTTGGTGGTTCTGGCGGTGGGAAGCTCGGTCAACGGTGCATCCCGCTGGATTTCGCTGGGGCCGTTGCGTATTCAGCCTGCGGAGTTATCCAAGCTGGCGCTGTTTTGCTACCTGTCCAGCTACATGGTGCGCAAAGTTGAGGAAGTGAGAAATAACTTCTGGGGCTTTTGCAAACCGATGGGCGTGATGGTGGTGTTGGCGGTGCTGCTGCTGGCGCAGCCTGATCTCGGTACCGTGGTTGTGCTCTTTATTACGACGCTGGCGATGCTGTTTCTGGCCGGTGCCAAGATGTGGCAGTTTTTGGCGATTATCGGCTGTGGCGTGTTTGCCGTTGGCCTGTTGATTGTCGCTGAGCCTTACCGTATGCGACGTGTGACGTCTTTCTGGAATCCGTGGGACGATCCGTTCGGCAGCGGTTACCAGTTGACGCAATCCCTGATGGCATTTGGGCGCGGCGAATTCTGGGGACAAGGGCTGGGGAATTCAGTACAGAAACTGGAATATTTGCCGGAGGCGCATACCGATTTCATTTTCTCTATTTTAGGTGAGGAACTCGGCTATATCGGTGTGGTTTTAGCGTTGTTAATGATATTCTTCGTCGCTTTTCGCGCGATGTCTATCGGGAAGCGGGCGCTGGAAATCGATCAGCGTTTTTCGGGCTTTCTGGCGTGTTCAATCGGTATCTGGTTCAGCTTTCAGACGCTGGTGAACGTAGGCGCGGCGGCGGGAATGCTACCGACGAAAGGGCTGACGTTGCCGCTGATCAGTTACGGCGGTTCCAGTTTGCTGATTATGTCGACGGCGATTGTTTTGCTGTTACGCATTGATTTTGAAACGCGTCTGACGAAAGCGCAGGCGTTTACGAGAGGTGCCCGATGAGTGGCGAAGGCAAGCGTTTGATGGTGATGGCTGGCGGTACGGGCGGGCATGTTTTCCCCGGACTCGCGGTTGCACACCACCTGATGGCGCAGGGCTGGCAGGTTCGCTGGTTAGGTACGGCGGATCGAATGGAAGCCGATTTGGTGCCTAAGCATGGTATCGAAATTGATTTTATCCGCATTTCTGGATTGCGTGGTAAAGGCATTTGGGCGCAGTTAAGCGCACCGATTCGTATTTTTCAGGCAGTACGTCAGGCGCGGGCGATTATGCGCCGCTACCAGCCTGATGTGGTGTTGGGGATGGGCGGTTACGTTTCCGGCCCCGGCGGTCTGGCCGCCTGGCTGTGCGGCATTCCGGTCGTGCTCCACGAACAGAACGGGATTGCAGGGTTGACCAACCGCTGGTTATCCCACATTGCCAAAAAAGTATTGCAGGCGTTTCCTGGCGCATTTCCCAACGCAGATGTGGTGGGGAATCCGGTCAGAACTGATGTGCTGGCGCTGCCTGCACCGGAAACACGATTAGCCGATCGCTCAGGCCCTGTGAGGGTGCTGGTTGTTGGCGGTAGTCAGGGCGCAAGAGTACTGAACCAAACGCTGCCCGGTGTGGCGGCACAGCTGGGCGACCGCGTGACGATTTGGCATCAGGTCGGTAAAGGTGCGTTATCAACCGTTCAGCAGGCCTATCAGGATGTTGGGCAGACGCAGCACAAGATTACCGAGTTTATTGATGACATGGCGGAAGCCTACGCCTGGGCGGATGTTGTGGTGTGCCGTTCCGGTGCATTAACCGTCAGTGAAATTGCGGCGGCTGGGTTACCGGCGCTGTTTGTGCCGTTCCAGCATAAAGATCGGCAGCAGTATTGGAATGCGCTGCCGTTGGAACAAGCTGGCGCAGCAAAAATTATTGAGCAGCCACAGTTTAACGTGGCGGCTGTCAGCGAGGTGCTTTCCGGTTGGGATCGTGCAACCTTGCTGACAATGGCGCAAAAAGCCCGCGCAGTGGCGATTCCAGATGCAACCGAACGGGTTGCGGCGGAAGTCAGTGCAGCGGCAGGCAGTCGGGCCACACATGTGGCTCACGGTTAATTAATACAGCGTGGGCGGGCAGAAGGCTGTGCGGCCACGCACCAAGGTAGCGATAGAATAAAGTGAATACTCAACAACTGGCGAAACTGCGTTCAATCGTGCCCGAGATGCATCGCGTCCGGCACATACACTTTGTTGGCATCGGCGGTGCTGGCATGGGTGGTATCGCCGAAGTGTTGGCCAACGAAGGTTATGAGATTAGCGGGTCCGATCTGGCACCGAATGCGGTGACGCAGCAGTTGACCGAACTTGGCGCACAGATTTACTTCCACCACCGTGCGGAGAACGTTTTGAACGCCAGCGTGGTGGTGGTGTCGAGTGCGATTACTGCGGATAACCCTGAGATTGCCGCCGCGCATGACGCCCGTATTCCGGTGATCCGTCGTGCCGAGATGTTGGCGGAACTGATGCGTTTTCGTCACGGTATTGCGATTGCGGGTACGCACGGTAAGACGACCACCACGGCGATGGTCAGCAGTATTTACGCGGAAGCGGGATTAGACCCGACGTTTGTGAATGGCGGATTAGTGAAGGCGGCAGGAACGCATGCGCGTTTGGGCTCAAGCCGTTACCTGATTGCGGAAGCAGATGAAAGCGATGCGTCTTTCCTGCATTTGCAGCCGATGGTGGCGATTGTGACCAACATTGAAGCCGACCATATGGACACCTATCAGGGCGATTTTGAGAACCTGAAGCAGACGTTCATCAATTTCCTGCACAACCTGCCGTTTTACGGGCAAGCGGTGATGTGTATTGATGATGCGGTAATCCGTGAGCTGCTGCCGCGCGTGGGTCGCCATATCACTACGTATGGCTTTAGCGACGATGCCGATGTGCGTATTTCAGGGTATCACCAGACTGGTGCGCAAGGGCATTTTACGCTGGAGCGGAAAGATAAACCGCTGCTCACTGTCACGCTGAATGCGCCGGGGCGTCACAATGCGCTCAACGCAGCGGCGGCGGTTGCGGTGGCGACCGATGAGGGCATTGATGATGAGGCGATTCTGCGTGCGCTTGAACGTTTTCAGGGCACCGGACGTCGCTTTGATTTCCTCGGTGAGTACCCGCTTGAATTGGTGAATGGGCAAAGCGGTACGGCGATGTTGGTGGATGATTACGGCCACCATCCGACGGAAGTTGATGCCACGATTAAAGCTGCCCGTGCTGGGTGGCCGAATAAGCGGTTGGTCATGATTTTTCAGCCGCATCGCTATACGCGAACCCGCGATTTGTATGATGATTTCGCGCACGTGTTATCACAGGTTGACGTATTGCTGATGCTGGATGTGTATTCCGCTGGAGAGTCGCCGATTCCAGGTGCGGACAGCCGTTCGCTGTGCCGTACGATACGCGGAAGAGGTAAGATTGATCCGATTCTGGTGACGGATGTGGATACTTTACCGGAACTGTTGTCACAGGCGCTGCGAGGTGAAGACCTGATTTTGGTTCAGGGCGCCGGCAACATCGGTAAACTGGCGCGTAAACTGGCTGATTCCAGATTACAGCCACAGATGAGTGAATGAGGAACATCATGACTGAGAAAGTTGCTGTATTGCTTGGTGGAACCTCTGCCGAACGTGAAGTGTCGTTACTTTCCGGTCAGGCGGTTTTGGCTGGTCTGAAAGAAGCGGGCATCAATGCGCATGCGGTTGATACCCGTGATGTCTCTGTGACGACGTTAAAAGAAGAAGGTTTCACCAAAATATTCATCGCCTTACATGGTCGCGGTGGAGAAGACGGTACATTGCAGGGCGTTCTGGAATTCCTGGGCTTGCCTTATACCGGTAGCGGCGTCATGGCGTCCGCACTGACGATGGATAAACTCCGCACCAAACAGGTGTGGCAAGCGGTGGGATTACCAGTATCGCCATACGTGGCGCTGGATCGTCGCCAATATTCGGAAACGGCGGCAAACACTCTGTTGGCGAAGTTTACCCATCTCGGGTTGCCGCTGATCGTTAAGCCAAGCCGCGAAGGTTCCAGCGTCGGTATGAGCAAAGTGAATACGCTGAGCGAACTGCCCGCGGCACTGGAAGAAGCCTTCCGTCACGATGACGATGTTCTGGTCGAGAAATGGCTGAGTGGCCCAGAGTATACGGTGGCTATCCTGGGTGATGAGGTGTTGCCTTCTATTCGTATTCAGCCTGCCGGTACGTTTTACGATTATGAAGCGAAGTATTTATCGGATGATACGCAGTATTTTTGCCCGAGTGGTCTGCCGGATGAGCAAGAACAGGCGTTAGCGGGATTGGCGATGGCGGCCTATCGTGCGGTGGGCTGTCGCGGGTGGGGACGCGTCGATTTTATGTTGGATAACGACGGTGGCTTCTATCTGCTTGAGGTAAATACGTCTCCGGGGATGACGAGCCACAGTCTGGTTCCTATGGCGGCGCGTCAGCGTGGCCTGACGTTCTCGCAACTGGTCGTGAAAATTTTGGAGCTTGCTGGCTGATATGTCCCAGGCAGCCCTGAATACACGCGGACGAGAGCCTGAAACGAAAGGAACACGTCGCAGTAATGGAGGCCAACTGGCAGGGATGATTTTCCTGCTGATGGTGATAGGGACTATCGTCTGGGGAAGCTGGATGGTGGTGGGATGGATGAAAGATGCCAGCCGTTTACCGCTTTCCCGCATGGCTGTAACAGGGGAAAGGCAGTTCACCACCAACGACGATATCCGTCAGGCCATTTTGTCGTTGGGGTCGCCGGGCACATTCATGACACAGGATGTGAATGTGATCCAGCAGCAGATTGAACGTTTGTCGTGGATAAAACAGGCCAGTGTGCGTAAGCAGTGGCCAGATGAATTAAAGATTCATCTGGTTGAATATGTTCCGGTAGCACGTTGGAATGATCAGCTAATGGTTGATGCGGAAGGAAATTCGTTCAGTGTACCTGCCGAACGTATTGGCAATCGCAAGATGCCGTTGCTGTATGGCCCGGAAGGCAGTGAGACAGAAGTGTTGGAAGGCTATCGCACAATGAGTCAGACCTTAGCCGCCGGGAAGTTTACATTAAAGACAGTGGTGATGAGTGCGCGGCATTCCTGGCAACTGGGGTTAGACGATGATACTCGCCTTGAATTGGGGCGAGATGATAGAGCCAAACGTCTGCAACGCTTTATCGAGCTGTATCCGCTGTTACAGCGGCAGGCTCAGAGCGAAAACAAACGTATCAGCCATGTGGACTTGCGGTACGACAGCGGGGCCGCGATAGGTTGGGCTCCAGCCTTGCTTGATCAACAAAATCAAAATGTTGATCGGCAACGAGTTGGTCAGTAACAAGACATTGATCAGCAACAAAACAGTAACCAGAAACAGGCACAGGCTAAACAACAATGATCAAGTCGACGGACAGAAAACTGGTAGTTGGGCTGGAAATCGGTACAGCAAAAGTGGCTGCGCTGGTAGGGGAAGTTCTGCCCGATGGCATGGTCAATATTATTGGCGTGGGCAGTTGCCCGTCACGCGGTATGGATAAAGGCGGCGTAAACGATCTGGAATCAGTCGTTAAATGTGTTCAGCGCGCTATTGATCAGGCTGAGTTGATGGCAGACTGCCAGATCTCCTCCGTATATCTGGCGCTGTCGGGAAAACATATCAGCTGCCAGAATGAAATAGGGATGGTGCCTATTTCAGAAGAAGAGGTTACGCAGGACGACGTGGAAAGCGTGGTGCATACCGCTAAATCCGTGCGCGTGCGTGATGAACATCGTGTTCTCCATGTGATTCCACAAGAGTACGCGATCGATTATCAGGAAGGGATTAAAAACCCGGTTGGCTTATCCGGCGTGCGCATGCAGGCGAAAGTCCACCTGATAACCTGCCATAACGACATGGCAAAGAATATTGTTAAAGCCGTTGAACGCTGCGGCTTAAAGGTCGACCAGCTGATTTTTGCGGGACTGGCTTCCAGTTATGCTGTGCTGACTGAAGACGAACGTGAGCTGGGCGTGTGTGTCGTTGATATTGGTGGCGGTACAATGGATATCGCAGTCTACACCGGCGGCGCATTGCGACACACTAAAGTGATTCCGTATGCGGGCAATGTGGTTACCAGCGATATTGCCTACGCATTTGGTACGCCGCCGACGGATGCCGAAGCGATCAAGGTGCGCCACGGTTGCGCATTAGGCGCGATCGTCGGCAAGGATGAGAATGTGGAAGTCCCGAGCGTTGGAGGACGTCCACCCCGCAGTCTGCAAAGACAGACGCTGGCGGAAGTGATTGAACCACGTTACACCGAACTGTTGAATCTGGTGAACGATGAACTTTTACAGTTGCAGGAGCAGTTGCGTCAACAAGGCGTGAAACACCATCTGGCAGCAGGAATTGTGCTGACGGGCGGTGCCGCGCAAATAGACGGTTTGGCGGCTTGTGCGCAGCGTGTGTTCCATACACAGGTGCGTATTGGACAACCGATGAATATAACAGGGCTGACGGATTATGCCCAAGAGCCTTATTACTCAACGGCGGTTGGGTTGCTGCATTACGGAAAAGAATCTCATCTGGGCGGTGAGCATGAAGTCGAAAAACGAGCCTCAGTGAGCAACTGGTTCAAACGAATCAACAGCTGGTTGA
Source organism: Pectobacterium sp. A5351 (assembly GCF_028335745.1). Taxonomy (NCBI): domain Bacteria; kingdom Pseudomonadati; phylum Pseudomonadota; class Gammaproteobacteria; order Enterobacterales; family Pectobacteriaceae; genus Pectobacterium; species Pectobacterium sp. A5351. The sequence goes on along the minus strand of NZ_CP116477.1, from coordinate 3,635,882 downwards.
GGAAAGAATTTTAATGTTATCAAAGAGATCACCTGGCACAGTTTTATGATCTCGCAGTTACAGGCACAAACGGAGAGAAATTATGTTTGAACCAATGGAATTAACCAACGACGCGGTGATTAAAGTCATCGGCGTCGGTGGCGGCGGTGGTAATGCCGTTGAACACATGGTGCGTGAGCGCATCGAAGGCGTCGAATTCTTCGCGGTTAACACGGATGCGCAGGCATTACGTAAAACGGCTGTCGGCCAGACGATTCAGATCGGTAGTGGCATCACAAAAGGTCTGGGCGCAGGCGCTAACCCGGAAGTCGGCCGTAACTCGGCTGAAGAAGATCGCGAAGCGCTGCGTTCAGCCCTGGAAGGTGCGGACATGGTGTTTATCGCCGCAGGTATGGGCGGTGGCACGGGGACAGGTGCTGCGCCGGTTGTGGCCGAAGTCGCAAAAGACCTGGGCATTCTGACTGTCGCTGTGGTGACCAAACCTTTCAACTTTGAAGGCAAAAAGCGTATGGCGTTTGCGGAGCAGGGTATCGCCGAGCTGTCTAAGCACGTCGATTCGCTGATCACCATTCCAAACGACAAATTGTTGAAAGTGCTGGGACGCGGCATTTCCCTGCTGGATGCCTTTGGTGCGGCAAACGATGTGCTGAAAGGCGCGGTGCAAGGTATCGCCGAGCTGATCACCCGTCCGGGTCTGATGAACGTCGACTTTGCTGACGTGCGTACCGTGATGTCCGAAATGGGTTATGCCATGATGGGTTCCGGCGTGGCGCGCGGTGAAGACCGGGCAGAAGAAGCCGCTGAAATGGCGATCTCCAGCCCGCTGCTGGAAGACATCGATCTGTCCGGCGCGCGTGGCGTGCTGGTCAACATCACGGCGGGCTTTGACCTGCGTCTGGATGAATTCGAGACGGTGGGTAACACCATCCGTGCATTCGCGTCTGACAATGCGACAGTCGTAATCGGTACGTCGCTTGACCCAGAAATGAATGATGAACTGCGTGTAACGGTCGTTGCAACGGGTATCGGTATGGACAAACGTCCTGAGATTACGCTGGTGACGAACAAGCAGGCCAGCCAGCCTGTGATGGATCATCGCTATCAGCAGCACGGTATGACGCCACTGGCGCAAGAAAAACCGGCTGCCAAAGTGGTTAACGACCAGAATCCGCAGACAAATAAAGAGCCAGACTATCTGGATATCCCGGCGTTTCTGCGTAAGCAGGCAGACTAATTTGCTGCCAGATAACGTTGGAATCTCCGCTCTTTGTGCTAAACTGTGCCACCGAGCCTGGTGTATACTAGGTCGGTAGGTTCAGTAACATGCGAGATAAAATGATGATCAAACAACGTACATTAAAACGTATTGTTCAGGCGACTGGTGTCGGGTTACATACCGGCAAGAAGGTCACGTTGACCATGCGTCCTGCACCGGCAAATACCGGGGTCATCTATCGCCGCACAGACTTGAATCCCCCGGTTGATTTTCCGGCTGATGCAAAATCCGTGCGTGATACCATGCTCTGTACTTGCCTGGTTAATGAGCATGACGTCCGTATTTCTACGGTGGAGCATCTTAACGCTGCGCTTGCAGGGTTGGGCATTGACAATATTGTCATTGATGTTGACGCGCCAGAAATTCCAATTATGGATGGCAGCGCCAGCCCGTTCGTTTACCTGCTGTTAGATGCCGGTATCGAAGAGCTGAATTGTGCCAAGAAATTCGTACGTATCAAACAGCCCGTTCGCGTTGAAGATGGCGACAAGTGGGCCGAGATGAAACCGTTTAACGGCTTCAGCCTGGATTTCACTATCGACTTCAACCACCCGGCGATTGATGCGGGCAACCAGCGCTATCGTTTAGATTTCTCCGCTGATGCGTTTGTTCGCCAGATCAGCCGTGCGCGTACCTTCGGCTTCATGCGCGATATCGAATACTTGCAGTCTCGTGGGTTGTGCCTGGGCGGCAGTATGGATTGTGCCATCGTCGTTGACGATTACCGCGTACTGAACGAAGACGGTCTGCGTTTTGAAGATGAGTTTGTCCGTCATAAAATGCTGGATGCTATCGGTGACCTGTTTATGTGTGGTCACAACATCATCGGAGCATTCTCTGCGTTTAAATCCGGCCATGCTCTGAACAACAAACTGTTGCAGGCTGTGTTGGTCAATCAGGAAGCGTGGGAATACGTGACCTTTGAAGACGAAGCTGAAATGCCGCTGGCGTTTAAAGCACCGTCTATCGTGCTGGCGTAACGCTTAACGCCGTTACTTCTTATTACGACTGGTTTTACTGGTACTCTCTCCGGCCAGTGAAGCCAGTCGTTCTAATATCTTTCCGAGTTTTTCCGGGCTGTTTCCTGCTAACGTCCTCAATGTTTCCGCACTTTGTTCGCTCAACTGACGCAACGGTTTGTCATCGGCATTTTCCGTCGCTGAAATGTCACTATTTTTCACGATTTCATGCCCTTTTGCGGCAAGCGTTGGATTAATCCTGATGTCGATTGAAGCCAATGATGGTAGTATTTGTGCGCGTAATGCAGAGAGCAGCGCAGGTTGTTCGTAACGTAACCGCATCAGCCAACTGGCGTTGGCGGTTTCCAGTATCAGTAAACCTTGCCGGTAATTAGCGACGCGGCACCATGGGTGCAACGGTGCAGGCAGTAACCCGCGTACGGCACGGTTGAGTTTTAATAAGGCGATAGCGCGCTGTTGCACATCTTGTAGCGGGCCTTTACCCGACATGGATGCGCTATCAAACAGAAATTCCAGTGATTGTGGGCGGCTATCACGCATAGGCCTGGCTCCGGTGGATGTTACTCGTGATTGGTATTCTAAATCGTTGGCGACAATTTGGCAGACGTTATTTCTGGCCGCATCTCTTATTAGGGATGGTCGCGGCGAGTCTTGGCCTGCCGACAAGCCTGAACGACTCACAGGATATCGCCTCACTCCCGAATTCAAGCTCCAGTGTTAGTCGCCAGAATAACGTATCGCTGAACCTTACCGATCTGGTCGCCCTGAAGGAAGCGCATCGGCGCTCGTCCTACAGCGTTGACTACTGGCATCAGCATGCGATTCGTACGGTAATTCGCCACCTTTCTTTTGCGTTGACGACGCCACAGACGGCCACCGCCCAGCAGGTTGACGATCTTCAACCTCATTCTCTGGTTTTGCTGGATACGCTAAATGCGTTGCTGACGCAGGATTCCCAGTATCCCTTTGTGATCTCCCCCCATGCTGGGCGCGTCACTTTTTATCCTCAGGCACACCATCAAATCGGTATCTGGCTTGCCCAAATCCGCGGCATCCGTGCAGGACCTTCTCTTCTCAGCTGAAAGTGTAGTGGATAATTAGCTGAAGAAATTTCTCTCGTTTTTTGCTGAGTTCCTCAGTTTTTCGATGTTGTGTTGCCACTGGATACGTGGCATTTGTGAGATTAAAACTATTATGGTCATGAATATCCTAACCAAAATTTTTGGTAGCCGTAACGATCGTACGCTGCGTCGTATGCGTAAAAATGTTGATGTCATCAGTCGTTTAGAGCCAGAAATGGAAAAACTTTCAGATGAGGAACTGCAAGCGAAAACGCTGGAGTTCCGTGTTCGTCTGGAAAAAGGCGCGACGCTGGAGAGCCTGCTGCCAGAAGCCTTCGCCGTGGTGCGTGAATCCAGTAAGCGTGTCTTTGGTATGCGCCACTTCGACGTGCAGCTTCTCGGCGGTATGGTACTGAACGAACGCTGCATCGCGGAGATGCGTACCGGTGAAGGTAAAACGCTGACGGCAACGTTGCCTGCGTACCTGAATGCGCTGACGGGTCGTGGCGTACACGTGGTTACTGTGAACGATTATCTGGCACAGCGTGATGCCGAAAATAACCGTCCGTTGTTTGAGTTCCTTGGCCTGAGCGTCGGTATCAACCTGCCGGGAATGCCTGCTCCGGCGAAGCGTGAAGCGTATGCTGCAGACATTACCTACGGTACCAATAACGAATACGGTTTTGACTACCTGCGCGACAACATGGCGTTCAGCCCAGAAGAACGTGTACAGCGTAAATTGTACTACGCGCTGGTGGATGAGGTTGACTCCATCCTGATCGATGAAGCACGTACGCCGCTGATCATTTCTGGCCCGGCTGAAGACAGCTCTGAGCTTTATATCAGCGTCAATAAAATCATCCCTCACCTGATCCGTCAGGAGAAAGAAGATTCGGATACCTTCCACGGTGAAGGTCACTTCTCTGTTGATGAAAAAGCGCGTCAGGTTAACCTCACCGAGCGTGGTCTGGTTCTGGTCGAAGAACTGCTGGTGAAAGAAGGCATTATGGAAGAGGGAGAATCACTGTACTCCCCGACCAACATTATGCTGATGCACCATGTGACCGCCGCGCTGCGTGCGCACGTGTTGTTTACTCGCGATGTCGATTACATTGTGAAAGACGGTGAAGTGATCATCGTTGACGAACACACGGGCCGTACCATGCAGGGTCGTCGCTGGTCCGACGGCCTGCATCAGGCGGTGGAAGCAAAAGAGAAGGTAACGATTCAGAATGAAAACCAGACGCTGGCTTCCATTACCTTCCAGAACTACTTCCGCCTGTATGAAAAACTGGCGGGTATGACCGGTACGGCAGATACCGAAGCGTTCGAGTTCAGCTCTATTTACAAGCTGGATACGATTGTGGTGCCGACCAACCGTCCGATGATTCGTAAAGACTTGCCTGATCTGGTCTACATGACCGAGCAGGAAAAAATCGATGCCATCATTGAAGATATCAAAGAGCGTTCAGCAAAAGGTCAGCCGATTCTGGTCGGTACGATCTCCATCGAAAAATCAGAAGTGGTTTCTCATGCGCTGGAGAAAGCGGGCATCAAACATAATGTGTTGAATGCGAAATTCCACGCTATGGAAGCTGATATTGTTGCTCAGGCGGGTCAGGCTGGCGCGGTGACCATCGCGACCAACATGGCCGGTCGTGGTACGGATATCGTCTTGGGGGGAAGCTGGCAGTCGGAAGTGGCACTTCTGGAGAACCCGAGTGACGAGCAAGTTGCAGAAATCAAAGCGGCCTGGAAAATACGTCACGATGCTGTATTAGCTGCGGGTGGTTTGCACATCATCGGTACGGAGCGCCATGAGTCTCGTCGTATCGATAACCAGCTGCGTGGTCGTTCCGGTCGTCAGGGGGATGCGGGTTCATCACGTTTCTATCTGTCGATGGAAGATGCGCTGATGCGTATTTTTGCCTCCGATCGTGTTTCCAACATGATGCGTAAGCTGGGCATGAAGCCAGGTGAAGCCATTGAGCACCCGTGGGTCACGAAGGCGATTGCTAACGCCCAGCGTAAAGTGGAAAGCCGTAACTTTGATATTCGTAAGCAACTGCTGGAATACGATGATGTGGCGAACGACCAGCGTCGTGCGATCTATACGCAGCGTAACGAGCTGCTGGACGTGTCTGATATCAGCGAAACCATCACTAGCATTCGTGAAGATGTTTTCAAAGCGACGATCGACAGCTACATTCCGCCACAGTCTCTGGAAGAAATGTGGGATGTGGAAGGCCTGGAACAGCGCTTGAAGAACGATTTCGATCTGGATATGCCAGTCAAAGCGTGGCTGGATAAAGAACCAGAGCTGCATGAAGAAACGCTGCGTGAACGTATTTTCCAGCAGGCGCTTGAGGTTTATCATCGCAAAGAAGACGTGGTCGGCAGCGAAGTCATGCGTAACTTTGAAAAAGGCGTGATGTTGCAGACGTTGGATTCGCTGTGGAAAGAGCACCTGGCAGCAATGGACTACCTGCGTCAGGGCATCCATCTGCGTGGCTATGCACAGAAAGATCCGAAACAAGAATATAAGCGTGAGTCGTTCTCTATGTTTGCCGCGATGCTGGAATCACTGAAATATGAAGTGATCAGCACGCTGAGCAAAGTTCAGGTGAGAATGCCGGAAGAGATCGAAGCGCTGGAGCAGCAGCGCCGTGAAGAAGCCGAACGTTTGGCACGGCAGCAGCAACTGAGCCATCAGGAAGAAGACAGCCTGAACACGGGTTCACCAGCGCAGGCGGATCGTAAAATCGGACGTAACGATCCTTGCCCATGTGGTTCAGGCAAGAAATATAAGCAGTGCCACGGCCGCTTACAGAAATAATCGACCGCTGAAATCAGCGAATACAATGTGATAAGTGCAAAGGAAAGGCGGTCATTGACCGCCTTTTACTTGATAAGAACCTGATAGGAAGTGTCATGACGCAAAAACAGTTATCCGTCGCGGTGGGCATCATCCGTAATGCGGAACAGCAATATTTCATTGCTCGTCGCCCAGATGGCGTTCACATGGCAGGTATGTGGGAGTTTCCCGGCGGTAAAATTGAAGAAGGGGAAACGCCAGAGCAGGCGCTGATTCGTGAGCTGCGCGAAGAGACGGGCATCGACGCTACCACACCGCAGCCGCTAAACGACAAAACGTTTTCTACGCCGGAAAGAATCATTACGCTTCATTTCTTTCTGGTTGAAACGTGGCAGGGGGAACCCTATGGTCGGGAAGGGCAGGAGTCTCGCTGGGTGAGCGTAGAAGAATTACGTGAGGAAGAATTTCCGCCAGCGAATGCGGAGATGATCCGCTGGCTGAAATCGCTTTAATCCAGCCTTGCTTTTGCCTGTCTGAAAAACTTTGCCTGAAAACTATAGTGGCGAAACGCGGTCGTTACCGCGTTTCGCTCCAGTCTTCACTATCAGAAACCATATCATCACTGGGTATGCGCTTTTCTTCATCAGCCCATTCACCTAAATCGATGAGCTGACAACGCTTGCTGCAAAATGGGCGATAGAGGCTGGTTTCATCCCAGATGACCGTCTGCTTGCAGGTTGGGCACTTCACCGTCGTAATTTCTGTTGTCATAAGGTTCTTTTCACTCTATTTGATACGTAATCCATACCTGATACTTAACACATTTTGTCTGTCGGTGACGCTGGGGTTAGCAGCAGGCCAGCTCAAAGGTTAAACGAGGAGGAATGTGGCCGTTTTCGCTATCTAATGGTAGGAAACGGATGGCATAGCGTGTTTTATGGCCAGATATCTGTGGGTAGAGCTGGTGTGCCTGTTCAAGACGCAAGCGCAGCAGATCGGCATCGGAAGCATTGTCTTGAAAGAAACCATTCAGGCTGATCTGCGGGCGAAACGTACCGGAATGGCGGATCAGTTCCAGGATCATATCCAACGCGTGTTTAAGCGGAGATAGCGAACCAAGCCAGCCAGAAACCAGCTTCTCACGGAGTTCCTGAGGTTGATGCAGCCAGCTATGCAGCGTCGGTAAGTCAAAACTGCAACACCCACCGGGAATTCCGAGCCGCTGGCGTACCATGCCAATCAGACGATCTTCTCGTAAGAACTGCCCCATCCGTGGTGCCGCCATCAGCGTGCTGGCCAAATCTTTCAACTGACGTCTCAACGTATGGATGCGTTCCATGTCTACGCCCGGCACATCGCTCCACTGCAGCAGTTTTTGCTGTTGTCGCTCCAGTTCTTTCAGCAGTTCGGTACGCACATCTCCACGTTCCAGCACATCAAGCAACTCGGCGATAGCGCGAAAAAATGTCAGCGCGCTTCCCATATCGGTCAGGGAGTGGTTTTGATGCAGCTGCTGCAATAATGATTCGATACGCAACCAGGTACGCGTTTTTTCATTCAGCGGGTATTCGAATAAAATGGTTGAGGAGGCGTCACTCATTCTTAGTCATCCTGTCGGCTACGGAGGCGGCTAGCTCAAGGTAATGACGGTGTAATCCCGCAACCTGTGACGCCAGCTCGCTTGGGCATCGACTGTTATCAATAATATCATCGGCATAAGCCAGGCGCTGTTCTCGGGTAGCCTGTGCTGCCAGTATGTTTTCTGCTTGCTGCCGACTGATGCCATCGCGGGCCAGCGTGCGTTCAAGCTGTGTGTCTCTGTCTACATCAACGACCAGAATACGCTGTGCTCGCTGTTGTAAACCGTTCTCCACCAGTAGGGGGACGACCCAGAGAATATACGGTGCGGATGCCGCCTGAAACTGGGCCTGTGTTTCCTGATGGATCAACGGATGGAGTAAATTATTCAGCCACTGTTTCTCCTCTGGCGAGGAAAAAATCCGTTGGCGTAGTGCGGTGCGGTTCAATGAACCATCGATATTGAGTATAGCGTCGCCAAACCGGAGCCTGATGGCATCCAGCGCGGGTTTCCCAGGCTCGACTACCTGACGCGCGATGATATCCGCGTCAACGATAGTGGCCCCTAATTTGGCAAATTCATCGGCTACGGTACTTTTACCGCTGCCGATACCGCCCGTTAAGGCTACGATGTATGTCATTGCACTCGTGTTGAAAAGTTAACATTGCTACTATTTTCAAGGGGAGAGGAATATTTTCCTGTGCCCCTGACGTCAATCAGGCATAAACCGCAGTGTGCTTCACGCTATCACGTTGCTCGGTGATAGGTAAATTTCTCTGATTTTATCCCAAATAAAGTGAAAATCGCAGTCTTGCCGCAGGATTATTCCTGCGTATGATAACGTCACTGGTAAAGGGCATTATTTTTTCACTCAGCAGCAATACTGAGTATTCCGCCGTCACTCACCAGGAACTCGAACCTCATGCGTATTGAAGAAGATTTAAAGTTAGGCTTTAAAGACGTTCTCATCCGGCCAAAGCGTTCGACGCTGAAAAGCCGCTCCGACGTTGAACTGGAACGTCAATTCACCTTCCTTCATGCCGGAGGCAACTGGTCCGGTGTACCGATTATCGCAGCCAATATGGACACTGTGGGTACGTTTAGCATGGCGGAAGCACTGGCCTCTTTTGATGTTCTGACCGCCGTCCATAAACACTATTCTGTCGAGCAATGGTCCCAGTTCGTGCAACGCGTACCGGCATCGGTACTGCGCCATGTCATGGTCTCGACTGGGACGTCAGACGCCGACTTCATTAAGTTAAAGCAGATTCTTGCGCTGTCATCCGAGTTGAAATTTATTTGTATCGATGTGGCAAATGGCTACTCTGAACACTTTGTGACCTTCCTGCAAAAAGCGCGTGAGGCTTGCCCGGACAAGGTTATCTGTGCAGGAAACGTCGTGACCGGCGAAATGGTGGAAGAACTGATCCTCTCCGGTGCGGATATCGTGAAAGTTGGCATTGGCCCCGGTTCTGTCTGCACGACGCGCGTTAAAACGGGCGTTGGCTACCCTCAGCTTTCCGCAGTGATTGAATGCGCCGATGCGGCACATGGTCTTGGTGGACAAATCGTGAGCGACGGCGGCTGCGCCATGCCGGGTGATGTAGCGAAAGCATTTGGTGGCGGAGCCGATTTCGTCATGTTGGGCGGGATGCTGGCAGGGCATGATGAATGTGAAGGCACCATCGTCGAAGAAAACGGCGAGAAAATGATGTTGTTCTACGGCATGAGCTCCGCGTCCGCGATGGAGCGCCATGTTGGCGGTGTGGCGGAGTACCGGGCTGCGGAAGGAAAAACCGTAAAATTGCCTCTGCGCGGTCCGGTAGACAATACCGTGCGCGATATTCTTGGCGGCCTGCGTTCTGCCTGTACCTATGTTGGTGCATCCCGTTTGAAAGAGCTGACGAAGCGTACAACGTTTATCCGCGTGGCCGAGCAGGAAAACCGTATTTTCAACGGGTAGCTGCTGCTGTTTCGCGCCGTCTTTCTGCCGCTAACGGTGGTGGGGACTGTGTAGCTTGTCGCTTTTTGGTGCTGTATTGGTCGGCTCAGGCTCCGGCCAATACATTCCCCAGTTGGAAGATAGGCAAATACATGCCAACCACCAGCGCCCCAACCATTCCTCCAACAACCATCATCAGCAGCGGTTCCAGCGTTTGGGTCAGCATGTCGGCCTGCTGTTGTACCCGTCTTTCATGCCATTCTGCCAGCTGTGTAAAGATCGCATCCAGCGATCCGGTTTCTTCCCCAACCCGAATTAGCTGCGGACAGGGCGCAGGGAACAGCGTGGCGTGATGCTGTGTGGCATGGTATAGCGACGTGCCCTGATGCAGCTGTGCTTGCATCTGTTGAATCGCATCCTGATAAAGCGGATGACGGATTGTCGCGGCGGCATCCAGCCCTTCTGGCAACGTCAAACCGGCTTGTTGCGTCATGGACAGAATATTGAATATCTGGTTCAGCGACTTACCGCGTAACAGGCTGGATACGATGGGAAGCTTCAGCAGCCATTCTTGCTCTCTGGTTTTCCATAAGGGCCTTTTCTGCCTTAAACGGACATATCCCGCGATCAGGCCGCTAAGAGATAGCAATCCAATCAATCCGTAGTCTGTGATGACCTCTGCCAGAGAAAGCAACTGCCGAGTAAACCACGGTAACGGTGTATCAAATGAGGAGTAGAGCGTCGCAAATTCGGGTAGAACCAGCGTCAACATCATCATGCTGACCAGCACAGCGATTGCCAAAACAAAGCAGGGGTAGCGTAGCGCTTTGATGACTTTCTGTTGCAGTCGGGACTGCTTTTCTTGCTGTTGTGCCAACTGTAGACAGCACGCGTCTAACTTCCCGGTCAACTCGCCGACGGCAATGAGGGAACGATACAGAACGGGGAAGATATGCGGGTATTCCTGTAACGCCTCAGAGAACGCATTTCCCTGAGCAACACGGGTTCGGACATCCCGTAATACGCAGCGCCAGCCGGGGCGCTCATGTTGTTCTGATACCAGTTTTAATGCTTCCAGCAACGGCAATCCAGCTTGTAGCAGAGCAGCAAGCTGTTTGATTAATTCGCCTAGCTGTTCGCGTTTCCAATAGCGGAGCGACAGATAATGGCCAGCCTTTACGATGAGCGGCTGGTAGCCCTGAGCAATCAGGCTGGCGTAGGCGTGCTGGCGTTGTGTGCTAATGAGTTCTCCATCGATAAACTCGCCCTCTGACGTAATCGCCTGCCAGTGATATAAACGCGCTAGCCTCATTGCGTCTCCTGATTTATTACGTGCTCATCGCCCACCACACGGTAGACTTCAGCAAGTGAGGTCAGACCGTCGTTGACCAGCTCAAGCCCTGCGGCCAGCAACGTTGGGAAACCTGAATGGCGAGACAGCGCAGATAATTCCCCTGCGCTGGCGTTGCCCGCTAGCGCTGCCTGAAAATCTGGCGTGATGGGCAGTAATTCATAGAGCGCGACGCGGCCATAGTAGCCAGAGAAACAGTGGCTACAGCCGCGGGCTTGCCAATGGTGTAGTGGCCCTTGCCATACGTCGTTTGGCAGCGAAAGTAGTGGTTCTCCAGGCGTCTTACAGTGTGGGCATAACCGACGCACAAGGCGTTGTGCGATGATGAGTTTTAGTGCTGCGGCTAACAGATAATCGGGGATACCCAGATGGTTGAGGCGAGTCAGCGTTTCTACGGCAGAGTTGGTGTGCAATGTGGACATGACCAGATGGCCGGTTTGTGCGGCTTTGACCGCAATTTCTGCGGTTTCGGCATCGCGTATTTCGCCGATCATAATGACGTCTGGATCCTGTCGCAGCAGCGCACGTAAGACTCGGCCAAATCCCAGTTCAGCTTTGGGATTGATTGCCGTTTGGTTGATGCCCGGCAGGGGGATCTCAACGGGATCTTCTACGCTACAGATATTTCGGCTGCACTCGTTCAGCCAGCGTATCGCGCTGTAAAGCGTGACGGTTTTTCCACTGCCTGTCGGGCCAGTGACTAACAGCATTCCCTGTGAGGCGCTCAGCACGTTAATCACCTGCTGTAATGCTTTTGCGGTAAGCCCGAGTTTATCTAGCACCAGCTCCTGCTGGTGCGTTTGCAAAATACGCAACACGACTTTTTCGCCTTGTTGTACGGGCAGCGTAGCGATGCGCAACGAGTAGGCTTGCTGATCCAGCATCAGACTGAACTGGCCGTCTTGCGGCAATCGTCGTTCGGCGATGTTCAACTTGCCCATGATTTTCAGCCGCGCGGTAATACGGTTTGTCAGCTCGGAAGGTGGGGAGGATATGGCCTGTAGCACGCCATCAATGCGCAGCCGCACGCGATAGCTGTCCAGTAACGGCTCAAAGTGGATATCAGAGGCACGACGCTGCACGGCGAGACGCAGCGTTTGATGGATAAATTGTGCAACAGGGGAGTCGTCGTCATGATCCTGTTGCCCGGTGCTGTTGTGATAAGTGCTGTTATAAGTGCCGGCATGGTAGGTTTCTGCGGGTTCGGCAACGGCGTTCACGGGGTTAAGCTGCTGTTCCATTCTGGCCTGTGGCCATTGCTCCACCATAATGCGGCGATTGCTGGCGAAACGCAGCGCGGCAATCATCTCCTCAGAAGGAGACGTTGTGACGGCGACCGACAGCGTTTGATCATCAAGACTAAGTAATAATGCCTGATAACGTCGGCACAGCGCCTGTAGTTCGCTGAGCGTATGCTCGGAGGAGAAGGATGAGTCTGTCATGCTTAACCCGCCGTGTTATCGAAACGGAAAACGTCCTGACAGGCGGATTGCAGGCTCTCTTCGCCGCCATCTGTGGCGCAGTTTTTCGTCCAGCGTGAAGCGCCAGTTTCGGTATCCCACGTTGGCGTCAGAATAACGCGCAGCCCTTGCAGAGTGGATTGTCCGGTGAGCGTAATCACCCCTTGGGCGACGCTAACGGCGCTGACATAGCGTGAGGATTTGCTCCCCGGAATGCCCTGATTGCCTGCGTTGCAGGCCGTAAAGCTGGCATTTTCCAGACCACAGAGATCGACTGGCGTTTTATAAGACACCATGGTTTGTAGCATGTCCGTCAGCGCCGCTTTTTGCAGATAGCCTTGATAGGCGGGGACGCCAATGGCGCTGAGGATGGCGATGATCGCAATGACGATCATCAGCTCAATCAGTGTGAATCCTTGTTGTGTTGTCATGTTGATTTCCCTGTTGTTGCATATAAATTTTTTGGCAAACAAATCCATACGGATAGCCGGCAGCATAGAAAAGCGCGTGAAGGTTGACGAGCAGGGAAACGTGAAACAGGAAAGCGCCACGAGATGTTTTTAGCGATTTGCAGAACGTTGAAAAATTTTTGCGGGCAGATACGCAATTTTTGTTTTATCAGGACAGAACATTTGCGCAGGGCAGGAAGGTTGGATCGTGACGGTGTTATGGGGAAAGATGAGATGAAGAAGGGCGACGAGGTGCGAGAGGGCACCTCGTCGGAAGAAATAGAAGAACGATTAGATAAAGCGCATGGATAAATCGAGTGCCTGTACGTGCTTGGTCAATGCTCCCACCGAGATATAGTCCACGCCGGTTTCCGCATAGCCACGCAGCGTGTCGAGGGTGACATTACCGGATATCTCCAGCAGTGCGCGGCTTTGTGTGATGTTAACGGCTTCCCGGATGTTATCCAGACTGAAATTATCCAGCATGATGATATCAGTACCCGCTTCCAGCGCCTGCTGTAACTCATTCAGCGATTCGACCTCAACCTCTACCGGAACATCACCGCGCAGAGACTGTGCTTTTTCTACTGCATTTTTGATGGAGCCAGCGGCGATGATGTGGTTTTCCTTGATCAGGAACGCATCGGATAAGCCGAGCCGATGGTTGTCGCCGCCGCCGCATGATACGGCGTATTTCAGTGCGGTGCGCAGTCCCGGCAGCGTCTTACGTGTATCCAGCAGCCGAGTGCGCGTTCCCTGCAATACCGCAACATAGCGGCTGACTTCCGTTGCGACGCCAGACAGCGTTTGCAGGAAATTCAGCGCCGTGCGTTCGCCTGTCAGAAGCTGTTTGGCTGGCCCCGTAATGTCACACAGCGTTTGGTTGGGGGTGATGGCATCGCCATCGGCGACGTGCCAGACGATCGTTGTCGTGTTGCCCAATTGAGAAAAGACTTCTTCAAGCCAACGCGCACCGCAGAATATACCCGCTTCACGCGTGATAATACGTGCGCTGACGATCTCGTTGTCAGGTAACAAAAGCGCGGTAATGTCTTGATTAGCATCGACGATGCCACCTAAATCTTCACGCAATGCCAGTTGCACGCTGGCGGGGATATCTTGTGCAATACGAGCAAGCAAGGCTTGTTGGCGTTGTTCCTGACTGTAGCGACGCGTTGACATGACAAAACTCCGAAGGGGGATTCGGAGGTCTATGCTACCTTGTTTATATCAGGACATCCAGAATGAATAGTTGTTAACATTCAATGTGTTAATGTTATTCGTCTTCCGGCGAATATTGCTGCTCGCCGGAAAGGGGCATGCGGTTTTAGACGTTGTAACCGACGACAAGATAGTAACCCCTGTCGGTAGATTTCACTTTAAACGGACCTTTGACGTCCTGCGTAAGATTGTGGAATAAGTTTTGGCTATATCTAAAAAAATTAGAATATAATTTTTTCATGCCTCTTAATTAAGTAAATGTAGATACGATTCACAAAAGCCATTGCTTTTTATTACACCATTATATTTGTAATGTGATTTTAATCATCTGGTGGTGTTAAGGATTTCACCTGGCTAAAAAAGATGTTGAGAGTGGGGGCGGACAGTAAAGTGGTGGGAACATCACAAAACGAGCGGTAGAACCTATTGCTATCCGGTTGAATCGATAGGATGGTGTGAAACATGGTATCTTGGATATAAGGATCTTTTGGTTACTATGGTTTTTACGCCAGAAATGAGTTTTTACGCCTTATTCAGCCGGCAAACGATATGATGCGAGGTTATCGCCGATGCTTTTGGAAAATGGCTGGTTATCTGATATTACACACATGTTTTCACCGCATTATGATGGCCGCCCGAATAATGAGGTGCCTTCCTTACTGGTTATCCACAATATCAGTTTGCCGCCCGGTGAGTTTGGCGGCCCCTATATTGATCAACTGTTTACGGCGACGTTGGATCCCTCCGCGCATCCCTATTTCGCCGGTATTTCCCATTTACGTGTCGCGGCGCACTGCCTGATTCGCCGTGACGGACAAATTACACAGTATGTGTCGTTCGATCAGCGCGCCTGGCACGCCGGTGTTTCGGTGTTTGAAGGTCGTGAACGCTGTAATGATTTCTCTATCGGCATTGAGTTGGAAGGGACGGATACGCTGCCTTTTACCATGGAGCAATATCACTCGCTGGCTGCGATTACACGCCTATTAATGCAGGTCTATCCCATCACCTTATCGCGAATTACCGGGCACAGCGACATCGCTCCGGGCCGGAAAACCGATCCTGGCCCGGCATTTGACTGGGACGGCTATCATCTTCAGCTACAAGAAAACTGGACAAAGAACAAAGGGAGCCTGGATTAATGACGCTGTTTACACTGTTGCTTACGCTGGCCTGGGAGCGCTTGTTAAAACAAGGGGAGCACTGGCAGATCGATCATCGGCTTGAGGTTGTGTTCCGGCACGTTCCATCCTTGTCTTTATTTCAAACACTGTTCCTGATGTTGTGCAGCATGGGCATCGTGGCAGGGCTGCTATGGCTCACCAGCGGTATTCTATTCGGTCTGGTTTCTCTTCTGCTGTGGATCGTTATCAGCCTGATGTGCATTGGCGCGGGTGAAATTCGTCAGCACTATCGGCGCTATTTGCAGGCCGCGCAGCGCGGTGAGACGGATGCCAGTCGGGAAATGGCGGCAGAATTGGCGTTGATTCACGGTCTGCCCGTTGGTACTGGTGAAAGCGAGCAGTTGAAAGCGTTGCAAAACGCGCTGCTGTGGATAAATTTCCGCTTTTATTTGGCCCCACTGTTCTGGTTCATCGCGGCCGGGCCATACGGACCGATTGCGTTGGTGGGATATGCGTTTTTACGCGGCAGACAGACTTGGCTTGCTCGCCATCACACCCCTCTGGAACGCGCGCAGTCTGGTGTGGATAGCTTGCTGCATTGGCTTGACTGGATTCCTGCTCGTTTGGCTGGTGCTGCTTACGCATTGCTGGGACACGGCGAAAAAGCGTTGCCTGCCTGGTTCGCCTCGCTGGGGGATTTTCGTAGTTCGCAATATTGGGTGTTAACACAGTTGGCGCAGTTTGCTTTGGCGCGTGAACCTCATATTGAGCCTGTTGAAACGCCGAAAGCCGCCGTGACGCTGGCTAAAAAGGTGACGTCGGTGCTGGTGGTTGTCGTCGCACTCCTGACGATATACGGTGCGCTGGTTTGATTTCCCACTGTTAGCCCGATGTAAAAATGGCCGACAAGTGTCGGCCATGAGAACGGAGTCGGTGAAGTGGAAGCGCGTTACTGCGCCTGATTTTTCTTTTTGATAAAGTAGCCCACCGCCAGAATAACCAGCCAGACTGGAATCAGCAGAACAGAAATCTGAATGCCCGGCGTCAGGAACATGATGACCAATATGCCGGCCAGGAACAGCAGGCAGAGATAGTTACCCAGCGGATAAAGCAGCGCTTTAAATTTGGTCACCGTACCTTCTTTGTCCTTTTGCGCTCGGAACTTCAGGTGCGCCAGACTGATCATCGCCCAGTTAATTACAAGCGCGGACACGACCAGCGCCATCAGCAGCTCGAACGCTTTACCTGGAATGAGGTAGTTGATTAGCACGCACAGCGCAGTCGCCAGCGCGGAGAGACCGATAGCGACAACTGGCACACCACGGCGATCGACGGTTTCTAGTATTTTCGGTCCATTCCCCTGTTTTGCCAGACCGAACAGCATGCGGCTGTTGCAATACACACAGCTGTTGTAAACGGATAGCGCGGCGGTCAGTACCACGATATTCAGCACCGTCGCCACGACGTTGCTGTTCAGTTCATGGAAGATCATGACGAACGGGCTACCGCCTTCTACAACCTTGCCCCACGGGTAAAGTGACAGCAGGATAGCGAGCGAGCCGATGTAGAAAATCAGGATGCGGTAGATAACCTGATTGGTGGCGCGTGGAATGCTTTTCTCTGGGTCATCCGCTTCTGCGGCGGTAATCCCTACCAGTTCCAGCCCGCCAAATGAGAACATGATAACGGCCATCGCCATTACCAGACCAAGCACGCCGTTCGGGAAGAACCCGCCCTGCGCCCACAGGTTGGTCACGGTGGCTTCCGGCCCGCCTGTACCGCTGAGCAGCAGCCAGCCGCCAAAGGCTATCATGCCAATGATTGCGGCGACTTTTATGATAGCAAACCAGAACTCCATCTCACCGTAGACTTTGACGTTTGCCAAATTGATGGCGTTAATCAGCAGGAAGAACACGGCGGCAGATACCCAGGTCGGAATGTCTGGCCACCAGTACTGGACGTAAATGCCTACAGCGCTGAGTTCGGCCATGGCGACCAGAACATATAGCACCCAGTAGTTCCATCCCGATGCAAACCCCGCGAAATCGCCCCAGTATTTATAAGCGAAATGGCTGAACGATCCGGCCACCGGCTCTTCGACCACCATCTCGCCCAACTGGCGCATAATGAGAAACGCGATCAACCCGCCAATCGCATAGCCTAGCAGGACCGACGGCCCGGCCATTTTGATTGTTTGAGCAATACCAAGAAAGAGGCCAGTACCTACCGCGCCACCCAAGGCAATCAACTGAATATGACGATTTTTCAAGCCACGCTTTAGCGTGCCGTCTGTTTGTTGATCATCCATCAAATTTAACCCTCTGCCAGTGCAGTAAAAAACACGGTGTGAACGAGCACACGTATTAGTGACTGTACGTTTATGTAATTTTATTTTTACGGAGTGGTATTTCTTAAAATAAGAAAAAACCTACCGTTTGCCAGAGAATAGTGGTAAGTGCGCAAGATTGCACTGATTTCTTGTAGCCTGATAATTAAAAACTATCGCGACATCAAAATTTTTACCTTTCCTTAATTAAGTCCCTGAGAAGAAGAAAACCGGAAGAGATGTGTGAGGGGAGTACCTCTTTAGGTTTACTCCTTTTTATTATCTCTTTATCCCTGCGGTAAAAACGGTGTTGACCACGATGAGGATTGGTGGGGAATCTCCTTTTTATAAAGAATAAAAATTCTTATTTTTTGAATTAAAATTCACTATTTTTGCATTTAAACGGTTCAGCAATGCCTGCTTCACGTTTCAAAAAAGTTAAAATATAGACTGAGGGGATTAATGGTCATACCACAGGCGGGCTATCACTTTGCCGCATGTTTCTCGTGCATTTGTTAAAATCTGGTGGGATTGGTGATTTAGCTCAAGGTCCTTATGGACAGAAGGTGAATACTTTGTTACTTTAGCGTCACGTTTTTTAAATTGGTATTACCAATTGACTCCGCGCCATTCGCAGAGAAGAATTCACTATGGCATATAGCAAGATCCGTCAGCCCAAACTGTCAGATGTGATTGAACAGCAGTTGGAGTTTCTGATACTTGAGGGAACCTTGCGCCCCGGCGAGAAGCTCCCACCGGAGCGCGAACTGGCAAAACAGTTTGATGTTTCCCGCCCTTCTCTGAGAGAAGCCATTCAACGTCTGGAAGCCAAAGGTCTCCTTTTGCGCCGTCAGGGTGGTGGTACCTTCGTTCAAGCCAATCTATGGCAAAGTGTCAGCGATCCGCTGGCAGAATTACTGAGCACACATCCCGAATCACAGTTCGATCTTCTGGAAACGCGTCATGCGCTGGAAGGCATTGCTGCCTACTACGCTGCACTGCGTGGCACAGCGTCGGATCTGCAACGTATCCGGGATTGCCATGCCGTGATTGAGAAGGCGAGGGAAGCGGGCGATCTGAACGCCGAGTCAGAAGCCGTTATGCAGTATCAGGTTGCTGTAACAGAAGCCACGCATAATGTGGTTTTGCTGCATTTGGTGCGCTGTATGGGGCCGATGCTCGAACAGAACGTGAGGCAGAATTTTGAATTGCTTTATTTGAGCCGTGAAGTGTTGGCTCAGGTTAGCATTCATCGCGCCAGCATTTTTGAGGCGATTGTTGCCCGTGAGCCGGAGAAGGCGCGCGAAGCATCACACCGCCATCTGGCGTTTATTGAGGAAGTATTGCTGGATCTTAACCGGGAACATAGTCGGCGCGAGAGATCGCTGCGTCGGCTCCAGCAACGCAGGGACTGAGCACCCGTATTTTGGTGTTCTAAATGCGGTAATCAAGACGATGAGCCTGTCTTCATGCGTTTTGCTTAACAGTAGCGCTGAGCAGAATGCAGGAAGACAGGCTCCAACAAACCAACTTATTAGAGAAGATAAGGAATAACCATGTCAGATCGTTTAAATAATGACGTGGATCCGATCGAAACCCGCGACTGGCTGCAGGCGATCGAATCGGTCATCCGTGAAGAGGGTGTTGAACGCGCCCAGTTCCTGATTGATCAGGTTCTGAGTGAAGCACGTAAAGGCGGTGTCAGCGTTGCTGCTGGTACGGCTGCACGTCAATACATCAACACCATCGCAGTGGAAGACGAGCCGGAGTACCCTGGTAATCTGGATCTGGAACGTCGTATTCGCTCAGCAATCCGCTGGAACGCGATCATGACGGTGCTGCGCGCTTCGAAAAAAGATCTGGATCTGGGCGGCCACATGGCTTCTTTCCAGTCTTCCGCCACTTTCTATGAAGTGTGCTTTAACCACTTCTTCCGTGCTCGCACTGCGCAGGACGGCGGCGACCTGGTCTACTTCCAGGGCCACATTTCTCCGGGCGTTTACGCTCGTGCCTTCCTTGAA
Organism: Pectobacterium sp. A5351; assembly: GCF_028335745.1. Lineage (NCBI taxonomy): Bacteria > Pseudomonadati > Pseudomonadota > Gammaproteobacteria > Enterobacterales > Pectobacteriaceae > Pectobacterium > Pectobacterium sp. A5351. Next base: position 3,616,277 of record NZ_CP116477.1, on the reverse strand, counting down.
GGCCGTCTGACCGAAGACCAGATGAACAACTTCCGTCAGGAAGTTCACGGTAACGGTCTGTCTTCTTATCCGCACCCGAAACTGATGCCGGACTTCTGGCAGTTCCCGACCGTTTCTATGGGGCTGGGCCCGATTGGTGCTATCTATCAGGCTAAATTCCTGAAGTATCTGGAAAACCGTGGTCTGAAAGATACCTCTAAACAAACCGTTTACGCTTTCCTGGGCGACGGTGAAATGGACGAACCAGAATCCAAAGGGGCGATCACTATCGCGACCCGTGAAAAACTGGACAACCTGGTGTTCGTCATCAACTGTAACCTGCAACGTCTGGATGGCCCAGTTACCGGTAATGGTAAGATCATCAACGAGCTGGAAGGTATCTTCAGCGGCGCTGGTTGGGATGTGATCAAAGTCATGTGGGGCGACCGTTGGGACGAACTGCTGCGTAAAGACACCAGCGGTAAACTGATCCAACTGATGGACGAAACCGTCGACGGTGACTACCAGACTTTCAAATCCAAAAACGGTGCCTATGTGCGTGAGCACTTCTTCGGTAAATACCCGGAGACGGCAGAACTGGTTAAAGACTGGACCGACGATCAGATTTGGTCACTAAACCGTGGTGGTCACGATCCGAAGAAAGTCTACGCTGCACTGAAAAAAGCGCAGGACACCAAAGGCAAACCAACCGTTATTCTGGCGCATACCATTAAAGGTTACGGTATGGGCGACGCGGCTGAAGGTAAGAACATCGCTCACCAGGTTAAGAAAGTTAACATGGATGGCGTGCGTTACTTCCGTGACCGCTTTAACGTGCCAGTGTCTGATGATGACATCGAAAAACTGCCATACATCACTTTCGATAAAGATTCAGCAGAGTACAAATACCTGCACGAGCGCCGTCAGGCGCTGGGTGGCTACCTGCCATCTCGTCAGCCGAACTTTGACGAAAAGCTGGACCTGCCAACGCTGGAAGATTTCAGCACCCTGCTGGAAGAGCAGAACAAAGAAATCTCTACCACTATCGCGTTTGTTCGTGCCCTGAACGTGATGCTGAAGAACCAATCTATCAAAGATCGTTTGGTTCCAATCATCGCTGACGAAGCGCGTACCTTCGGTATGGAAGGTCTGTTCCGCCAGATCGGTATTTATAGCCCGAAAGGCCAGCAGTACACCCCGCAGGACCGTGAGCAGGTTGCTTACTACAAAGAAGACCAGAAAGGTCAGATTCTGCAGGAAGGTATCAACGAACTGGGAGCAGGCTCGTCCTGGCTGGCGGCGGCAACGTCTTACAGCACCAACAACCTGCCAATGATCCCGTTCTACATCTACTACTCCATGTTCGGTTTCCAACGTATCGGCGACCTGTGCTGGGCAGCGGGTGACCAACAGGCGCGTGGCTTCCTGATCGGTGGTACTTCAGGTCGTACGACGTTGAACGGCGAAGGTCTGCAGCACGAAGATGGTCACAGCCATATTCAGTCGCTGACCATCCCGAACTGTATCTCCTACGATCCCGCATTCGCCTATGAAGTCGCAGTCATCATGCATGACGGTCTGCACCGCATGTACGGTGAAGCGCAGGAAAACATTTACTACTACATCACCACGCTGAACGAAAACTACCACATGCCTGCGATGCCGCAGGGTGCGGAAGAAGGTATCCGTAAGGGTATCTACAAGCTGGAAACGGTTGAAGGTAGCAAAGGTAAAGTGCAACTGCTGGGCTCCGGTTCTATCCTGCGTCACGTACGTGAAGCGGCTCAGATTCTGGCGACAGATTACGGTATCGGCTCTGACGTATTCAGCGTAACGTCCTTCACTGAACTGGCACGCGAAGGCCAGGATTGTGAGCGTTGGAACATGCTGCATCCGACCGAAACGCCACGCGTCCCTTACGTGGCTCAGGTACTGAGCGATGCGCCAGCGGTTGCGTCTACTGATTACATGAAGCTGTTTGCTGAGCAAATCCGTAACTTCATCCCAGCGAGCGATTACCGCGTACTGGGTACTGACGGTTTCGGTCGTTCTGACAGCCGTGAGAACCTGCGTCACCACTTTGAAGTGGATGCGTCTTACGTCGTGGTTGCGGCTCTGGGTGAACTGGCTAAACGCGGTGAAATCGATAAGAAAGTGGTTGCTGATGCCATCACTAAATTCAACATCGATGCAGATAAAGTTAACCCGCGTCTGGCATAAGAGGTAAAGATTACATGGCTATCGAAATCAACGTACCGGACATCGGTGCAGATGAAGTTGAAGTCACCGAAGTGCTGGTGAAGGTTGGCGACAAAGTTGAAGCTGAACAGTCGCTGATCACGGTTGAAGGTGATAAGGCTTCTATGGAAGTCCCTTCTCCGCAGGCTGGTGTCGTGAAAGAGATTAAAGTCTCTGTCGGTGACAAAGTTGAAACTGGCAAACTGATCATGATTTTCGATTCCGCCGACGGTGCAGCTGACGCTGCACCTGCCAAGGCAGAAGAGAAGAAAGAAGCGGCGCCGGCTGCTGCCCCAGCGGCATCGGCTGCGAAAGACGTCAACGTACCGGATATCGGCGGTGACGAAGTCGAAGTGACTGAAGTATTGGTTAAAGTAGGCGACACCGTTGCGGCTGAACAGTCTCTGATTACCGTAGAAGGCGACAAAGCGTCTATGGAAGTCCCTGCACCGTTCGCGGGTACGGTTAAAGAAATCAAAATCAGCACCGGTGATAAAGTGTCTACCGGTTCTCTGATCATGGTATTCGAAGTGGCGGGTGCAGCACCTGCTGCCGCTCCGGCACAAGCCGCTGCTCCAGCAGCAGCTGCGCCAGCGGCCGCTGGCGCGAAAGACGTCAACGTACCGGATATCGGCGGTGACGAAGTCGAAGTGACTGAAGTGATGGTTAAAGTTGGCGATAAAATCGCGGCTGAGCAATCACTGATCACCGTTGAAGGCGATAAGGCTTCAATGGAAGTCCCTGCGCCGTTCGCGGGTACGGTTAAAGAAATCAAAATCAGCACCGGCGATAAAGTGAAAACCGGCTCACTGATCATGGTCTTCGAAGTGGAAGGCGCTGCACCTGCTGCGGCTCCAGCTCCGGCTGCCAAGCAAGAAGCGGCTGCACCGGCTCCAGCAGCAAAACCTGCTGCTGCACCGGCTGCGAAAGCGGAAGGCAAGAGCGAATTTGCTGAGAACGACGCGTACGTTCACGCGACGCCGGTTATCCGTCGTCTGGCTCGTGAATTCGGTGTGAATCTGGCGAAAGTGAAGGGTTCTGGTCGTAAAGGCCGTATCCTGCGCGAAGACGTTCAGGCGTACGTGAAAGATGCGGTGAAACGCGCTGAGTCTGCACCTGCCGCTGGCGCTGCTAGTGGTGGTTCTCTGCCGGGGCTGTTGCCGTGGCCGAAAGTCGATTTCAGCAAGTTTGGTGAAGTGGAAGAAGTGGAATTGGGTCGTATCCAGAAAATCTCTGGTGCTAACCTGAGCCGTAACTGGGTGGTAATCCCGCACGTTACGCACTTCGACAAAACCGATATCACCGAACTGGAAGCGTTCCGTAAACAGCAGAACGTGGAAGCTGAGAAGCGCAAACTGGACGTGAAAATCACCCCAGTTGTCTTCATCATGAAAGCCGTTGCTGCTGCCCTTGAGCAAATGCCACGTTTCAACAGCTCACTGTCTGAAGATGCGCAGCGTCTGACGCTGAAGAAATACATCAACATCGGTGTGGCGGTTGATACACCGAATGGCCTGGTGGTTCCAGTGTTCAAAGACGTGAACAAGAAAGGCATCATTGAGCTATCTCGCGAACTGATGGCGATCTCCAAGAAAGCTCGTGATGGCAAACTGACTGCTGGCGAAATGCAGGGCGGATGCTTCACTATCTCCAGCCTGGGCGGCATCGGAACGACTCACTTTGCGCCGATCGTCAACGCGCCGGAAGTGGCTATCCTGGGTGTGTCCAAGTCCGCGATGGAACCGGTCTGGAATGGTAAAGAGTTCACGCCGCGTCTGATGATGCCGATGTCTCTGTCCTTCGACCACCGTGTCATTGACGGTGCTGATGGTGCTCGTTTCATTACCATCATTAACAACACGTTGTCTGACATCCGCCGTTTGGTGATGTAATCGAAAAGCCGGCCTGACGGCCGGCTTTTTTCTGATAAGCTGTTATTCGTTACAGCAATCAGTGATTAAGGACAAATCGTTAGTCGCTTGTTGTTTCAAAATTGTTAACGATTTTGTAAACTACTGCGGCAAAGACACGTCCCGGTGGAAGAGGGCGTTATTAAAAATGCACCCTCAATCAGAATGATGACGGGTGTGACGTCACAGACCCGCCGGAAATCAATTAAGAGGTCATGATGAGTACTGAAATTAAAGCTCAGGTAGTGGTACTTGGTGCCGGCCCCGCGGGTTACTCTGCTGCATTCCGCGCGGCGGATTTGGGTCTGGAAACCGTACTGGTAGAGCGCTACTCCACGCTGGGTGGGGTGTGTCTGAATGTAGGTTGTATTCCTTCCAAAGCCCTGCTGCACGTTGCTAAAGTCATTGAAGAAGCCAAAGCGCTGGCGGAACACGGTATCGTGTTCGGTGAACCTAAAACCGACATTGATAAAATCCGTCTGTGGAAAGAAAAAGTCATCACCCAACTGACCGGTGGTCTGGCTGGCATGGCGAAAGGCCGTAAAGTTAAAGTGGTTAACGGTCTGGGTAAATTCACCGGTGCCAACACGCTGGAAGTCGACGGTGAAAACGGCAAAACGACGATCAACTTCGATAACGCGATTATCGCTGCGGGTTCACGTCCGATCCAACTGCCTTTCATTCCTCATGATGACCCGCGCGTATGGGATTCTACCGATGCGCTGGAGCTGAAAAGCGTCCCAGGACGTCTGCTGGTTATGGGCGGCGGTATCATCGGTCTGGAGATGGGTACCGTTTACCACGCTCTGGGTTCACAGATCGACGTCGTTGAAATGTTCGATCAGGTGATTCCGGCTGCTGACAAAGACATCATCAAAGTCTTCACCAAGCGTATCAGCAAGCAGTTCAACCTGATGCTGGAAACCAAAGTGACGGCAGTAGAAGCCAAAGAAGACGGCATCTATGTAACGATGGAAGGCAAAAAAGCGCCTGCTGAGCCACAGCGTTACGACGCGGTTCTGGTGGCTATCGGTCGCGTACCGAACGGCAAAAACCTGGATGCGGGCAAAGCGGGCGTGGAAGTTGACGATCGCGGCTTTATCCACGTTGATAAACAAATGCGCACCAACGTGCCACACATCTACGCTATCGGCGACATCGTCGGTCAACCGATGCTGGCGCACAAAGGCGTGCATGAAGGCCACGTTGCTGCCGAAGTCATCTCCGGTAAGAAACACTACTTCGATCCGAAAGTGATTCCTTCTATCGCCTATACCGAACCGGAAGTGGCGTGGGTGGGTCTGACCGAGAAAGAAGCGAAAGAGAAAGGCATCAGCTACGAAACCGCGACCTTCCCATGGGCCGCGTCTGGCCGTGCTATCGCGTCTGACTGCGCTGACGGTATGACCAAACTGATTTTCGACAAAGAAACTCACCGTGTTATCGGTGGTGCGATTGTCGGTACTAACGGTGGTGAACTGTTAGGTGAAATCGGTCTGGCAATCGAGATGGGCTGTGATGCAGAAGATATCGCACTGACCATCCATGCGCACCCAACGCTGCATGAGTCCGTTGGTCTGGCGGCTGAAATCTTTGAAGGCAGCATCACTGACCTGCCGAACCCGAAAGCGAAGAAGAAGTAAGTTCGCTCAGGCTCGACTAGCGTGAATTCAATCCGGCACCTTTACAGGTGCCGGATTTTTTTTACGCATCAGAGGTGGGAAATACTCGCGCGCAGAGGAAATCCACGAGTGCCCGTACTTTTGGTGACGGGTGTTTGCTGGCAGGCCACAACACATGGAAGACGCCGCTGCGTTCCACATAGTCGGTCAGGATCGGCTGTAGATGGCCGTCGGCCAGCGCTTCACGGATGGAGAAATCTGGCAGGTAGGCGATCCCTAGCCCTTGCAGTGCGAAACAGAGGCGCGTTTCGATGTTGTTGCAGACCATCGAGGTGGGTAAGAGTAACTCTGATTCGCCGGGGGGAAGCCGCAGCGCCCACGGCTCCAGCTTGCCGCTGTTGGGAAAGCGGTAGTGCAGACAGGTGTGCTGCATCAAATCGGCAGGTTTCTGAGGCATACCATGCCGAATAAGGTAGTCCGGCGCGGCCACCACCATAAAACGAAAAGTACCCAATTTACGTGCGGTGAGGCGTGAATCAACGGGGTCTCCTGTCCGTACCACGGCATCGAAACCTTCCTCAATGACGTCCACCATTCGGTCGGTGAAGTCCAGATCCAGTTCTATCTCGGGATATTCGCACATGAACTCACCGAGCACGGGGAGCACCAGTGAACTGACCAACGGCAGACTTACCCGCAGGCGTCCGCGTGGAACGGCGCTGGTCTGCGACAGTTCCAGTTCTGCGGCCTCGATTTCTGCCAGAATACGCCGGCTACGCGCCAGAAATAGTGATCCTTCAGCCGTCAGTGTGATGCTGCGCGTACTGCGGTGAAACAGCCTCACGCCCAGTTTTTCTTCGAGCCGTGCGACGCTTTTGCCTACCGCGGACGCGGACACGCCCAGTAGACGACCCGCGGCAACGAAGCTGCGCGTTTCGGCCACCTGTACAAACACCACAAAGCCATTCAGGCTATCCATACACCCTCTCTCTATTGCGGACAATTTATTCCGCATACCAAGGAACTGTATCCCACTTTTTCTTTAATGGTTGATTTTTTATCGTAGCGGGAATGCTCATTGATGAAAGGAATATTTCGTGATAACTCCCGCATTTCCTCTGTATAGCCGTGTTGCAACAGCGCCTCTCTCTGCCCGAATTCAGGCCATTGTTCAACAGGCGTTGGACGAACGGCGTTTGGTCGGTGCTGTTGTGCTGGTCGCGCACAACGGAGAATTGATGCATCAGCAGGCGGCAGGATGGGCTGACCGGGAAAACGCCCGTCCTATGACGCTGGACGCTATCTTCCGGCTGGCCTCCGTCAGCAAGCCGATTGTGTCCGTAGCAGCGATGGTGCTTGTGGCGCAAGGCCGGCTCGATCTGGATGAAGATATCACTCGCTGGATGCCGACGTTCCAGCTCCGGCTGGCCGACGGCAGCCCAGCGCGCATTACCGTGCGGCAGTTACTCAGCCACACCGCGGGTTTGGGCTACCGCTTTTTCGAGCCCCATGCGGACGGCCCTTACGCACAGGCGGGTGTCTCCGATGGTATGGATGCCTCCGGCATCAGCTTGACTGAGAACCTGCGTCGCATCGCCAGCGTTCCCCTGCAATACGCGCCGGGAGAGGCCTGGGGCTATTCGCTGGCAACGGACGTATTGGGAGCCTTGATTGAACGCATTCACGGTACGTCATTGGACGAGGCGGTTCGCCAACTGGTGACTGACCCGTTGGGCATGCACGACACCAGCTTCGTTGTGCGCGACCCATCGCGCCTGACTACCGCTTATGTGAATGACACCCCGCAGCCGCACCGTCTGGCCGAAGGCGAAACGGTTTCTCCATTTGAGGGAGCCATCGGCATCGCGTACAGCCCCGCTCGCATTTGTGATGCGCGAGCTTTTCCATCAGGCGGAGCAGGCATGGCAGGGACGGCCTGGGATCTGCTGCGCCTGCTGGAAGCCCTGCGTAAAGGGGGCGGCGTTCCGCTGCCTGACGCGCTGATCGAGGAGATGGGGTGCGATCAGACTCAGGAGCTGGAACTGCCCAATGCACCGGGCTGTGGTTTTGGCCTCGGTTTCTCGGTCTTGCGCGATCCGCAGTTAGCCGAGTCGCCAGAATCGTCAGGCACCTGGCGCTGGGGGGGAGCTTACGGTCATTCATGGTTTGTCGATCGACAACAAGGTTTGAGCGTGGTGGCTTTCACCAACACCATGTACGAGGGGATGTCGGGGCGTTTTGTCACCGATCTGCGCGATGCCGTGTATGGCGAGTTGGAGGCAGCACGATGACGGCCTCATTGACCGATGTACACCGTGACAGACTGCCTGTTGCCTCATTGCTGGCATTAGCCACGGCAGCTTTCATCACTATCCTGACCGAAGCGCTGCCAGCAGGCTTGCTGCCGCAAATGGCGCAAGGTCTGGCGGTGTCCGAAGCCTGGGTCGGGCAAACCGTCACTATCTATGCCGTGGGTTCTTTGGCGGCCGCGATCCCGTTAACCGCCGCTACGCAAGGTGTGCGTCGTCGCCTATTGCTGCTGGTAGCCATCGCAGGTTTCGCTGTCGCCAATGCTGTTACGGCATTTTCCGGTAGCTATGTGCTGACGATGGCGGCGCGTTTTCTGGCGGGTGTTTCAGCCGGGTTGCTGTGGGCGCTACTGGCGGGCTATGCGGCCCGTATGGTGCCTGAACATCAGAAGGGACGCGCTATTGCGATAGCGATGGTGGGCACTCCATTGGCGCTGTCGCTCGGCGTGCCCGCTGGCACCTTTCTGGGTAACTTACTCGGCTGGCGCATGTGCTTCGTTATGATGAGTGGTTTGGCATTAATACTCATGCTGTGGGTTCGTATTCAGGTTCCGGATTTCGCTGGGCAATCTGCTGGCAAGAGGCTATCTCTGGGGCGCGTGTTCACGATGGCGGGTGTGCGGCCCGTGCTATGTGCCGTGCTGGCCTTTGTGCTGGCGCATAACATTCTCTACACCTACATTGCGTCGTTTCTTGCGGCAGTGGGCATGGTTGCACAGACGGGTCTGGTGCTGCTGGTATTCGGCGTTACATCACTGCTGGGCATCTGGATCGTCGGCGTGCTGATTGACCGCTATTTGCGCGCCCTGACGCTCGCCTGCTCGGCATTGTTCTGTCTGTCCGTCCTGGCGCTTGGCGTGGCGGGTGATGTACAAGCCGTGGTCTATGTGGCTGTGGCGGGCTGGGGACTTGCCTTCGGCGGCGCGGCGACGTTATTCCAGACGGCTATTGTCAGAACGACTGAAGAGGGGGCCGATGTGGCGCAGTCTATGTTGGTTACGGTCTGGAACATGGCTATTGCGGGGGGCGGTATTATCGGCGGCATTCTGCTGGAGCACGTCGGCGTTATCGCGTTCTCTCCGGTGCTGCTGGTGCTGTTATTGATTGCGTTCGTTGTCGTCTGGTCTGCCAGACAACATGGTTTCCCTATGACGCAACGGTAAAGTACTTGAGTGCGATTTTTTGCCGGACGCTTCGCAGAATGCACCCTCCGTCCGTTTATTTTTAGCCGCGTCAATTACAATCAAACTTCAAAAAAGAAACGATGTTTTGTTTTTGAGGTTATGATGAATCTGAATACCTTACGCACCTCTGTCTGGCTATTGGCGGCTTTGCTGGCTAGCCCTTCACTGATGGCGAACGACATGAACCCTACGATTCAACCCGCGACGGATCTGGCGGTGACGGATGAAGGGCTGCCTTCATTTTATCCGCAGCTTAAACAACAGATGACCTACTCGGGTTCTTGGCTATCTGGGAATTTTACGGATTTTAGCCAGTGGCAATCCCAGTCGAGAAAAACGCTGCGTGCGCTACTGCTGACGCCGGATTCCACCAAAGACTTCGCGCCGCAGGCGATGGAAAAACAAGATCGCGGCAGCTATATGGCGGAGAAAATCGCCGTCAACCTGACCGATGAAAGTCGTGTAGACGCGTTGCTTCTGACGCCAAAAAGCGCGGGGCCGCATCCCGCGGTCATCCTGCTGCACGATCACGGTGCGAAGTTTGATATTGGCAAAGAGAAGATGATCAAGCCGTGGGGGAATGACGCACAGCTTGATTCTGCACAGGCATGGGCCGATAAGTTTTTCACCGGGCGCTTTGTCGGGGATGAACTGGCGAAGCGGGGCTATGTGGTGCTGGCTGTGGATGCACTCGGTTGGGGATCGCGCGGGCCGATTAAATATGAGCAGCAGCAGGCACTGGCGAGTAACTTCTTTAATCTGGGGCGCTCGCTCGCGGGTCTGATGGCCTACGAAGACATGCGGGCAACGGACTTTCTGGCATCACTTGAGCAGGTTGATAAGCAACGTATCGGCGTCGTGGGGTTCTCGATGGGCGCCTATCGTGCCTGGCAGCTCGCAGCGCTGTCGGACAAGGTAGCGGCGACGGCGGCGGTGTCCTGGATTGGCACGTACGACGGTCTGATGACGCCGGGTAACAATGTGTTGAGAGGACAGTCGGCATTCTACATGTTGCACCCAGGGCAACCGACACGCTTTGATTTCCCGGATGTGGCGAGCGTTGCCGCACCAAAACCGATGCTGTTATTTAACGGTGGCAAAGACAAACTGTTCCCGACGCAATCTGTTGAAGACGCCTACGCGAAAATGCACAAGGTGTGGCAATCTCAAGGAGCGGACAACAACCTGCAAACCAGGATCTGGCCTGAGCTGGGACACGTGTTCTATCAGGAACAGCAGGAAGAGGTGTTTCGCTTTCTGGATCAATGGCTAAAACCATAGCCGTTAGCGACTGAATTGTAATAAATTTTTGATAACATCAGGCTACAGACGCAGTGTTAAATAGCTATTTAGAAAAATCTGAGCTTTTTATCAACAGTGACATGAAGCGTATACGGCTAACATTCCCATCAGGCAGATTGAGTTGATATCGAGGCACGCTAATACTGGCGCTGCCGATAAGGGAGTTATCGATAGCGCCTGCAACATAGAACCGTTTTATACCCTAAATAATTCGAGTTGCATGAAGGCGGCAACCGCACGAGTCCCCAGGAGCTTACTCAGGTAAGTGACTGGGGTGGGTAAGGACAAATCGGCTTAGCCGATTTGAACGCCGCTTGCGGCGGCTCTTTAGAGCGAGGCTCAGAGATGAGCCGAGTATTGCCAACGCACAAGCAGCTTGAAGTATGACGGGTATAGTCGTGGGAAATTAAAACAGCAACCCGAGTAAATAGCGTAAATCGCCTGATTGTCGTAATGCGCAGCGGTCAGCGATCTGGTCGCTGTCGAGGTGCGTCAACGAACCGAGCGTTTGTTGCAGCTTGGCACGGGGGTCTGTGGGGCGCGCCGAGGTTTCCTGACGTGTGGTGCGCTGGATTAACGTACTGCCGTTACGCAGGTGCAGTGTCACCTCATGAAAGCGTGCCTCCGGGTCAAGCTCATCGGGCGGTGCGGTTTCATCGGCGCGGCGTATGATGCGATTCGCCAGCGCGGAGATCGCGGTTTCAACTGGTGCTTCCGAAAAATGCGCCAGCTTCAATTCCCCTTCAATTAGCGCCGCTGCAATCACATACTCCAGACTAAAGCGCGCTTCTACGCCGTTTGTCGCGTTACGGATAAACGGCGCGACATCGCCACCCGGCGGGAACGCCACCGTGATATGTTCGATGGCATCGGCCAGATCGGCATCCGCGCCATTCTGTTTATGCCATTGTTCCCGCAGGGCAAACGCGGCTTCGGCCGCGCTGTGGGTGCCGCCACAGGTTGGGTAGCGCTTGAACTCCAGACCGGGAGACAGCATGCGCCACGGCGCACCCCAGTTTTCAACCAGCAGTTCCGGCTGTTGTTGTTGATCGCCGTGCGCCGCAAGAAAGGCGTCAATCACCTGCTGTGTGTTGCCCTCGAAGCCTGCTAAGCCCAGTTTGACGGCGGTTAGCCCCGCTCTGGCGGAAAGTCCGGCATGTAGCGGTTTGACCGCTGAACCAAACTGCGCCCTCAGCCCTGCGGCCTGTGTAGCGGCTAAGCCAAGAATAATCTGTGTCTGCTCCATCGAAGCGCCAGCCAGACGTGCCGCGGCAGCAGCAGCGGCGATAGCACCGAGCGTCGCCGTGTTGTGGTAGCCGAGGCTGTAATGGCGTGGGCCACATGCCAGCCCGATTCTGCCTGCCGCCTCCACGCCAATCACGTATGCCGTCAAAAACGCCTCTTCCGTTACGGATGAATCCTCTGCGGCAAGGGCAAACAGTGCGGGCAGAATGACGGTACTGGGGTGTCCACGAAACGCCGGATGGTAATCGTCAAAGTCCAGTACGTGGCCGGAATAGCCCAGGATCAGACTACGCGTCAGGGTGTCCGTGCCGCTGAACACCTGCTTTAACGGCGCAAGCCCGCTATCGGTAATGGCTCCTTGTGCGATCGGAAGCGCGGTAGAGATGAAGTCAGTCACTCCGTCACGGGCAGCCTCTATCGCTTCCCGATTGGGGTCGCTGTGGATGATGTGGTGGGCAAGCATTGCGGTGATATCAGTCTGATTGGTCATGGGTCGTCATGTGTGCTGGCAGAAAAATAGTAATTTACTGTGCATCGCTGAATAGCGATTAATAACCAAACGGAATAATAAATTCCATTTGGTTATTAGCGGTTCGGAATCAGAAGCGGTCTTTTAGCTGGCCAAGTGTAATACCGAATGCACGGCGCAGAGCCGTAGCAAAGTTGAACTGCACCCCAAATGTTGGATACCCAACAGAGTAAGGTGCAGTTTTTTATGGCAAAACCTAAGTATTCCCTCGAACTCAGACTCGCAGTCGTAAACCACGTTCTCTCGGGCAGCGACGGAACCCATCGCACTGCCGAAATTTTTGCCGTCGAAAGAACCTCAGTTCGACGCTGGGTCAGCGCTGCCGCTTTCCAACATATCTCTGATCTGTTGAATGCGATGGTAGCCGCGCAGGGTAACGCCGCTGCTTTTCTCCTGCGCCACGCTAGCCGTTAATGAGGTAAACGCCTCGATAATCAGGCTCATGCACTGCGTTTCCAGATAAAGACGCTGGAGCGGCGTTTGGCAAGGTTCAGCGTCCAGCGTTTGTGAGGCGATGGCTTGCGCCTGTCGGGACGGTGTCCATAGATGTGTCACAAGGTGAGTCTGCGTGAAATTATGGATGGCCGGCCAGTCACCTACGTTATCCATCATATTGCCGTACAGCCATTCTCTGTCGAACGTAATCGTTCGCTCATATCCATCACGCTTGCCGATGTGGGTAAACATCGTCGGTTCCGTCAGCGCAATCAGAGAGGTCGGTTGGCTCTCTCCCAGATGCAGTTCCTGATGACCAAGTGAGATATGCGCATTGCCGCTCACCACAATGGCGAGCTTGATTGCGTCGTCCAGCAGGTTTTGCGTTTTCATGTTGTGGCGATTAATCGCATCAGCGGTATGCAGGATCAGATGCGGATTGAGCTGCACGACACTGAATGACCCAAAGAGCACCGGTGTGTTGTCGATCAACCGTGGACCGATTCGTCGGCAGCGATCACGGTGGTGAGCGTGGTGCACTGCTGTACGGTCTGATCGGTACGTGCAGGCTGAATGGCATCGATCCGGAAGCTTACCTTCGCCATATCCTGAGCGTACTGCCGGAGTGGCCTTCCAATAAAGTGGCTGAACTTCTGCCCTGGAATGTTGATCTCATCAATAAATAGCCGTCAATACGGTGCTCACTTTACGCTGACACATTTACGTCATAAAACAATCAGAATATTTCAACATTATTGCCGCCTTTTCGAAACAGTCTGTCTTTAATACTGAGAGCTAATTTACAGTCAGATATCATTCGTAGGGGGGGAAATTAATGCTTAAATATATTAGAACGTTGCTGCTAATAATCACCACGGCTTTCGTCGTCACCCATGCTTATGCTGATAATTATGATCCTTCTAAAGTCATCGGGCAGATGCGGGTGGTAAATAAAAAACTGAAGTTTGTCATTGCACACAGGGGACTTTATGGTCGTGGTGTGGCCGAAAACTCTATTGCATCCATAAAAGCAGCAGCAGATAAAGGAATTGAAGCTGTAGAGCTGGATGTCAAACCATCCAGAAATAACACATTATGGCTTTTTCATGATCTTACCGTCGGGAGAGCAACTAATTATGGGTATCCTTCAGCATTCGATCCCTTTTCACCTAATGTCGGTAAAAACTCAGAGCTAAACCCTCCTGTAAACACTCTCACCGACAGTCAGTTGAATGCGCTCAAAGTCAAAGATATCATAGGCTTTATCCTTCCTACCTATGCACTTCGTCTGGAAGATGTTTTTGCTGTCGCGGAACAGGACTTCCCTAACATGGTTTTTATACTGGACATAAAAAATGCTAATGACGTAGGGCAGGCCGCTTTCCAGTCACAAAAGGCAAACATGGCCGACAGGGTGATTTTGAAATTCTCAGTCAGTGCAATCCTACCAGACCAGGTCACCCGATATACAAATGGCCAACCATTTGTGCCAACGGTTTATACCGGGGATCTTAACGCTATCGTGAACGAATACCGTAAAGAGCACCCCAGACGAGGAGCGCCCGTCAATGCAAAACTAATTGTGCAGGACTATCTCGACAAATATACCCAACAAAAAGGGTTTGTTTACTTTGAACTTGGGATGAAAACCTGGCCGGATGGCCCCCTTGGTAGCTATGCGTATCATTTACATAATCTTGGGGTTCCCATCGGGAATTTTTCTCCCGTCCCTGAAGCACGAAATGGGTATTTCCGGAGTAACGGTACATGTTGTGCCAGTCTGAATGATTACCTAACACCCTCCCCCTATTTTGGTAATGAAACTGTAGATAACCGGACAAGCTTAAGAAGTATGGTTGATTTTTTTGATAACGTGTTAACAGATGCTGCATCTGATGCGGTATCTTATGCTGATTCCAGCGGGTATCGTTCTGATAAATACAAAATATTACGCTAGGAATAATGCTCGGTATAGATCGCAATACTCTATTGCAAAAGTTCAATTTTTATAAAAGGCAGGCAACGGTGCACACAAAAGTACGTACCCGTCGCTGGATGTATCCGGTGTGTCAACGTCAGGGTTTATGGTCGTTTGGGTTTGGGAGTACGGATTTTTTCCTGGGCTAATTTATTGTGTTATCCCAAATTGTCTTCGGTACATACCCGTTCTGACCGAACCTAACGACAGTTTGATACGACGTTCGTTATACTACTGGATGTAAACATTCACATGCTGCATAAAGTTTTCCAGCGACATGTCATGACCACTCATGACCACTCATGACTGTATGACTATGACTATGACGTAAAACGTTCTTTTGAGCGTCAAACCCCATAACCATCCATATACGTTATTTACGATCAGGTTTTTGAACCGCACCGAGTTTTCTGGAGAGAGTAAAGTTAGGAAGCTCAGGCTGCCAGATTGTTACTGTTTCTGGAAGCGTAATAGGCTTTTTCGGCTTCTACTGGGGGTATGTGACCGATTCGTTCGAGCAACCTGCGATTGTTATACCAGTCCACCCAGGCCAGTGTCGCCAGCTCCGCGTCCTGCAACCTTTGCGTGTAGGCCAGCGAGACGTACTGCGAACCTTTATCACTGTGATGGATGGTTCAGGCAGGACGACGAGCCCACAGCGCCTGCTCCAGCGCATCCAGTATGAACCTCGTCTCCATCGACGATGAGACTCGCCAGCCAACGCTCACGCCAGCGAACACATCGATGATGAACGCCACATAGGCGAAGCCCTGTCAGGTGCTGACGTAGGTAAAATCTGCGCACCAAAGCTGATTGGGACGTTCGGCTACGAACTGACGGTTTACCCGATCCGCTGCTGTCGTTGTTTTGCGGCTGTTCATGGTCCTGACGACTTTGCCGCAGAGCACACCCCGAAGCCCTATCATTTTCATCAGACGCTCCACTGTACATCGTGCAACACATCCTGACGGCGTGTTCACGTAACTCTGGTGGATAACGGTTTGCTGATTTTGATTTCATTTAGGATCTCCTTTCACTGAGAGTTTAGTCTCCAGGATTCCCGGGGCGATTCATAGTTAGTGTACGAGCATAGTTAGTGTACGAGCATAGTTAGTGTGCGTCGTCAGGGACATGCTATTCTGCTGGTGTCGG
Organism: Pectobacterium sp. A5351; assembly: GCF_028335745.1. Classification (NCBI taxonomy): domain Bacteria; kingdom Pseudomonadati; phylum Pseudomonadota; class Gammaproteobacteria; order Enterobacterales; family Pectobacteriaceae; genus Pectobacterium; species Pectobacterium sp. A5351. The sequence continues at coordinate 3,600,394 of NZ_CP116477.1, read as the reverse complement.
TATTTTTCAGTGATAGTGAAATTGGGCACATCGCGCAGTTGAATAAAAATTAATGTTGCTATTATGTGAACGAATTAACAATCAATTCAAATCCTGATATGCTGACGAGGCTGGACCGGACACTCTATTACCTTACATCCACACGCTGACACCCAGGCATGGACACCACAATTGGGAACAAGAGCGCCGGCATAATGAAGACAATGAGAGCGAGGAGAACGTCGTGCTAGAAGAATATCGTAAGCACGTAGCCGAGCGGGCTGCGCAGGGGATTGTTCCTAAACCGTTAGATGCCACGCAGATGGCCGCGCTGGTTGAGTCACTCAAGAATCCCCCGGCAGGCGAAGAAGAAGCATTGCTTGATCTGCTGATTAATCGCGTCCCTCCCGGCGTT